>UQHJ01000019.1 GCA_900540885.1 uncultured Prevotella sp. | reverse complement strand
GTATTTGTAAGTCAAGGCATCGAGCCTTGACTTACAAATGCCGACGCGGGGACGCGTCGCCCCCAGGTGAGGACGCGCCCCCCAATTAGGCAGACAAATTGCAGTATCACCCTCATAAGTTATACACCCCACAAAAAAGCGCGCCCGCACTTGATGTGCGGGCGCGCCGAATAATTTATGTTCACTCCTCACTCAAAAGAAAAGAGGGAGAGAGGAAACGTGGTTTACTTTACAAGTACCTTCTGACCACCGATTACGTAAACACCAGCGGGGAGGTTCTTAGTAGCATTAGCAGCCTTAACGCTCTTCTTGATGAGCTGACCGTTGATGCCGTAAACGTTAACTACTGAAGGAAGAACAACTACCTTAGCATCGTCAATGCCAGTGAGCGTGTCACCAACACCCTTAGCTAATGCGATAGAAGCATCACCCTTCTCAGCTGTAATAGCAGCGTTAGCAAGGTAAGCACCGTTGCAAGGAACTGTGTAAGCACCAGTAACGATCTTGCCGTTAGCAATGTGACCACAAGTTTCAGCGATTTCAACAGGCTCGCAGAGTACACCGCACAAGCCGTCGCCTACCTTAGGTTCGAATACGAATTTTGCAGAAGCGAGGTCTTCGCAACCTACTGTTAGATTACCTACTGTACCTTCACCATTGTTAGTGAGGACGTCAGCGAGGAGGATAACAGGAGTACCAGCAGGAACTTCGTCTTCAACTTCAGCCAAGATGAGCTTATCCTTAGCTTCATTTACACCGAGCACAGTGTAAGGAACTGCGTTACCATCAGGAGTAATAGCAACAGGGAAAGTACAAGCATAGAACTGACCTTCACTTACACCCTTAATAGCGAAGCATTCAGTAGTGTAGTCGTCGTCTGCCAACTCGTTGAACTGCCAGTAAGAGTTTTCATCAGCAGGATCCTTCCAAGGTACTACAGTGCCTGTAGCGCCCTTCGTGTTCATGTACTGAGTTACGCCCTTAGCATCTTCGCCGAGGTTGAAACGGAATACGTTAGGCTTAACACCTTCACCAAGGATAGGAGTAGGCTCAGTGCTCTGGTAGAGCTTACCGTTAGCACCTGTGAGGTACATACCAGTAGCGAGGTTGCGAAGAACCATCTTACCGTCTTGAGCAGTTTCAGCCTTCCATACGTATGAAGCATCGTCCTTCAATGAGATAGAGTCTGACAAAGAAGACATCATCGCATCGAGTGAAGTTTCACCGTCAGCAGTTACTTCGCTTGAGTGGTTAGCGAAAGTGAAGCGTACTGCGCTATTAGCGTCAGAGAGTGAGTTAGACTTGTTGTTGCCTGTAGAGTAAACAATAGCGTTGTAGATAGCGCCTTGGTAACCCTGGGCTTGCTTATCAGCTTCAGCAACTACCTTAGTAGAAGCACTCTTGATTGTGTAGAACTTACCAGCTTCGGGCAAGCGAACTGAACCCTTGAATGCGTTGAATGCAGCGTTGATGTCGTTAACAGCAGCGTTGATGCTTACGAGGTCAATCTTGTCGAATGTCTCGTACTTAGCCAAAGTAGTTTGCAATGCATCAGCACTCTCTTGAGAGTACTGAGCGAGCTCTGTACCAATCATGTTGTTGGTGTTAGCAGCATCGAGGAATGCCTTAGCAGCATTGTAAGCGTCAGTTACGCGTGAAGGAACAGGGAGGTTGTTCTTGAACGCTTCAATAGCAGCATTCAAAGCATCGATCTGAGCTTGAGTAGCCTTATTTGCAGCGAGTTCAGCAGCGGCTTTGTTGATCTCTTCACCAAGTGCAGCGTACACTTTAGGAGCAGCAGTCATGGCTTCTTGGTACTCAGGAGAGAGAGTAGTAACCAAGCCAGAAGTAGGCCAGATATTCATTTCGCTCAAGCAGAAGTAACCACGATTGTAGAGGAAGCCGTTCTTGTTGTTTACATCATTAGGATTAAGATTGTAGACAGTCTTTGTTGCAGCAATCTTGATGTACTTATAGCTACCGTCTAAGTGCATATAAGCAGCACCTACGCCATCGGGAAGAGTCTTGTCTTTTGTACCATCCTTACCAGAAATTTCAACTGAGTCAGTCCAAGAGATGTCTGAGAAGCCTTGGAAGGTCCATTGAGCTGCATTAGCGTTTGCCTTGTCAAACTCGTTAGTACCATAGATAGCTACCTGAAGGGGGAAGTCATCACCTCTCATACGCTTAGCCATCTTCACCATGATGTCACCTGATACAGGAGCATCGAGTGTTGCTACCAAGTAGTGATTCTTAGTGATAGAAGGAGTAAAACTACCTTCTGCCCAATTAGAGTGGAAGTATGTGTCTGGGTTGTTATCTACGAGTGCTTCGTAAGTACCCTCATTGCGTTGCTTCTTATTAGAATACCAGTGTGAGTTAGCCTCCTTGGTTGCATCATCTTCGCCTTCTGCAGGAGAAACCAACTTTCCTTCTTCTGTGAAGTCGTTGGTATAAGTGAAGCCTTCTGCAGCCTTGTAGCTTGTACCTTCCTTGTAAAGGCCATCAGCTGCAGTATAGAGTCCAGCCAAAGTTTCGTTCAACTTGTTCTGTTTAGCCTCAGCAGCCCATTGGGCAACCTTAGCATCGTCTACATCAACAGCAGTGAATGTGAAGTGGTTACCAGCATCGTTAACGTCCGTCCAGCTCAACACCCAACCTGCGGGGTTAGTACAAGCACGTTCGTTACCCTTGGGAGTGATCCAGAATGTAGCTCTGTTACCTGCAGTAGGAGCAGAAAGCTTCAAAGCAACGGGTTCTTTACCAAGAGCATAGTGATTGTTGTCAGCCATTGTGCTCTGAACGTACAAGCCAGTGAGCAAGTGCTTCAAGTAGATTGAGTCTTGACCTGCAATCTCAACATCCCAAAGGTAGCTTGCAGCTGAGTAATCCAATTCTTCAGGAACTGTGTAAGCTGAGCATGCCCAAGCGTCCTTGTTGCTAACTGTAGTAGCATTCAAGTAGAGCTTTGTATCACGGTTGTCGTTAATGAAGTAACGACCAGCAGTCAATGGGAAACGTGCGTCAGCAGCTGTAAGAGCAGTCATAGTGTTTTCGATCTTATCGCAAAGCACGTTCGTCTCTTCATCAGTAAGCGTGTATGAACCTTCTACCTGAAGGATGTCATAAGCTTCTTGCCAAGCAGCATGTGCAGCATTAACAAGTTCTGCCTTGAAATAACCAGCTGTTGTACCAGCGGGGTAATTTAATGCAGGGTCAGCATTGTCTGTACCGTAATAAGCGGTAGTGTAAGCCAAGAGCTTGTCCTTACCTGTAGGCTGGAATACTGAGAAGATCAACCAATAGTTGGTATCATTATAAAGTGAATAGAAAGGCTCTGAATAGTGACCTAAGTATTGTACGTTAGCACCAGCATTATCAGCACGGTGGTCAGTAGCAAGTACGAAACCTACACGGCTGTAGTCTTGGTTACCACCTGCTGAAGCAGCACGAGGGTCATCACTATTTTCAACACCTGCAACTACTGTGAACTTCATAGCTTGAGCCTTGTCAGTAGTCAACTTTGTCATGTGACCATCGAAAGGATAGTCTGAAGTATCTTCTTCATCACCAACCGTGTAGTCAGCGAAGTACTCGCCTGTTGCAACACGCTTGAGTACGTAGAGGTTGTAGCCATCAGCTGTGCCATCAACCTTTTCAAAACGATAAACGCAATCTTTAGATACCGTTGTAGCGTATCCTTGGCCACAGAGGTACTCATTAGCATGGTACCCACCAGTCGACATCAATAGGACATCTTGACTCGTAACAGCTTCTTCTGTTTCGAGCAAGTCACCTTCTTGATACGCCTGAGCCATTGCGCTCGTAACTCCTGCTACCATGAGCAGAAGCAATGAAAGGAAATAATTGTAAAACCTTTTCATTTGCGTAAGTAATTTATAAAGTTAAACATAGAATAAGTTCATAGCTTTAAGGGGCGTTTTTACACCTTATATAATATGGAGGGTGTCATGTCAATGCACAACGACTCATATTACGCGGCAAAGATAATGCTTTGTTTTTGATTGGTGCAACGTTTTTGTAATTCTTTTTTTTCAAAATTGTAGTTTATAACATTTATAATGTAAGCACTTGCTAAGTGGAGCAAACAATTGCTCTACTTAAACACACTCCTTCGTTTAACCTTCTACACCCAAGCTCTTAAATTGATTTTGATAAACTACAATTTATCAGCCTAATTGGGGGGCGGGTTTTTAACCCGCGACAGCAGCAGGTTTCGAGCATCTACTTATAGTCGCTTAGCGCGAGAACATACATAACATACAATTTTACATACCTTTTTTACATACTACTCAATTTGTGCCAAGGCACAAATTGATACAAACTGGCTACGCCCTTGCGCTTCAGCGACAATGTGGTATATTGAGAATGCTTCTAATTATCAATCGTTTATGCAAGCTATTAGTGCGCTGAAGCGCAAGGGCGTAGCCAGTATGTTTCTATTTGTGCCTTGGCACAAATTGAGTAGTATGTAAAAAAAGTATGCTAAATTGTATGTTATGTATGTTCTCGCGCTAAGCGACTATAAGTAGATGCTCGAAACCTGCTGCTGCCGCGGGTTAAAAACCCGCCCCCCAATTAGGCCCCAATTGCAGATTGTCAACGCTATATACGAAAAAAAGGCATCACACAACCTTGAGTTGTGCAATGCCTTTATTGTTATAAAGCTTTTAAGCTACTTGTCGTAGATTAGAGCTGGGGACCAGCAGCAACGAGAGCCTTACCAGCTTCGTTAGTTTCGTACTTCTTGAAGTTCTTGATGAAACGAGCAGCGAGGTCCTTAGCCTTCTCTTCCCAAACAGAAGCATCAGCGTAAGTGTCGCGAGGATCGAGGATCTTAGGATCAACACCAGGAAGTTCAGTAGGAACAACGAAGTCGAAGTAAGGAATAGTCTTCGTAGGAGCCTTGTCGATAGAACCGTCGAGGATAGCGTCGATGATACCACGAGTATCGCGGATAGAGATACGCTTGCCAGAACCGTTCCAACCAGTGTTAACGAGGTATGCCTTAGCACCGTTCTTCTCCATCTTCTTAACGAGTTCTGCAGCGTACTTAGTGGGGTGCAATTCGAGGAATGCCTGACCGAAGCAAGCTGAGAAAGTAGGAGTAGGCTCGGTGATACCGCGCTCAGTACCTGCCAACTTAGCGGTGAAGCCAGAGAGGAAGTAGTACTGTGCCTGCTCAGAAGAGAGGATAGATACAGGAGGAAGTACACCGAAGGCATCAGCAGAAAGCATGATTACTTGCTTTGCAGCGGGACCCTTGCTGATAGGCTTAACGATGTTTTGGATGTGGTAGATAGGATAGCTTACACGAGTGTTTTCAGTAACGCTCTTGTCAGCGAAGTCAATCTTGCCGTTAGCGTCAACGGTTACGTTCTCGAGAAGAGCGTCGCGCTTGATAGCACCGTAGATATCGGGTTCGCTTTCCTTATCGAGGTTGATAACCTTAGCGTAGCAACCACCTTCGTAGTTGAAGACGCCGTTGTCGTCCCATCCGTGTTCGTCATCACCGATGAGCTTACGCTTAGGATCGGTAGAAAGGGTAGTCTTACCAGTACCAGAGAGGCCGAAGAAGATAGCTGAGCTTGTCTCGTCCATGTTGGTGTTGGCAGAGCAGTGCATAGAAGCGATGCCCTTGAGGGGGTTGTAGTAGTTCATCATAGAGAACATACCTTTCTTCATTTCACCACCGTACCAAGTGTTGATGATTACTTGCTCGCGGCTTGTGATGTTGAATACAACGGCAGTCTCAGAGTTGAGGCCAAGTTCCTTGTAGTTCTCAACCTTTGCCTTAGAAGCGTTGTAAACGATGAAGTTAGGTTCGAAGTTCTCCAATTCCTCAGCTGTGGGGCGGATGAACATGTTAGTTACGAAGTGAGCTTGCCATGCTACCTCTACGATGAAGCGCACAGCCATGCGAGTTTCCTTGTTGGCACCACAGAAACCATCAACTACGAAGAGACGCTTGTTAGAAAGTTCCTTCTTAGCGATTTCCTTAACGGCTGCCCAAGCCTCTTGAGAAGCGGGCTTGTTGTCGTTGGGATATTCGGGAGTTGTCCACCACACTGTGTCCTTAGAGTTCTCGTCCATAACGATGAACTTATCCTTAGGAGAACGGCCGGTGTAGATACCTGTCATTACGTTAACGGCACCGAGTTCAGTTTCATGACCCTTTTCAAAACCTTCGAGGCCAGCCTTAGTTTCTTCTTCGAAGAGCTGCTCGTAAGAGGGGTTGTGTACAATCTCGGTTACACCGGTAATACCGTACTGGGTTAAATCTAATGTTGCCATAATGATTTATTAATTAATAAAATTGGTTTACTTATAGATTTTAGTTCGGGGCATTGCGCAGCAAACGCTTACCCTTTACCGCGGCAAAAGTACGAAAAGTTGGTGCAACCGAAAAGTTTTTAACGCATTTTATTTGTCATTATTTCATAAACTGCAATTTATCGGTCTAACCTGGGGGCGACGCGTTCTAACCTGGGGGCGACGCGTCCCCGCGTCGGTATTGCCATGTTGGGGCTCGAGGCCCCAACATGGCAATGCTTTAAATAGAAGAGCATTTGCTTGTCAAGGCATCGAGCCTTGACAAGCAAATACCGACGCGGGGACGCGTCGCCCCCAGGTTAGGATGCGTTCCCCCAATTAGGACGACAAATTGCAGTATACCCACACTATTCGTTACAGATCCAAAAAAACTTCTGCAAGTTTGGCTGTGTTTACAACCAACTTGCAGAAGCCTTCATGTAGTATCTGTATGTTATACGCGCTTATTCGCGGTTAGCGCGCTTACGAGCTAAGTGGTCGAGGATAACCTTACGCATACGCATTGACTTAGGCGTTACCTCTACGTACTCGTCTTCCTTGATGTATTCCAATGCCTCTTCGAGTGAGAATACTACGGGAGGAATGATACGAGCTTTGTCGTCAGCACCTGAGGCACGCATATTGGTGAGCTGCTTGGCCTTGGTTACGTTGACTACAAGGTCGTTTTCGTGAACGTGTTCGCCTACTACCTGACCAGCATACACCTCGTCTTGGGGGTGAATGAAGAAGCGGCCACGGTCTTGCAACTTGTCAATGGCATAAGCAAAGGCTGTACCCGTCTCGAGCGAAATCATTGAACCATTTGAGCGGCGCTGTATTTCTCCCTTGTAAGGCTGATATTCCTTATAGCGGTGAGCCATGATAGCTTCGCCCTGTGAGGCGGTAAGCACGTTGGTACGGAGGCCGATGATACCACGTGAGGGAATGTCGAACTCAATGTCAACGCGGTCGCCCATGTTTTGCATTGAAGTCATCTCGCCCTTACGACGAGTTACCATATCAATCATCTTTGAAGCGAACTCTTCGGGCACGTTGATGGTCAGCTCTTCGATAGGTTCGCACTTTACGCCGTCTATCTCTTTATAGATTACCTGGGGCTGACCTACTTGGAGTTCGTAACCCTCGCGGCGCATCGTCTCGACAAGGATAGAGAGATGGAGCACACCACGTCCACTTACGATCCATGCGCCCTCCGTCTCGGTAGCACGCACGCGCAGAGCGAGGTCTTTCTCCAATTCCTTCTTGAGGCGGTCGCCAATGTGGCGTGAGGTGCAGAACTTACCTTCGCGGCCGAAGAAGGGAGAGTCGTTGATTGTGAAGAGCATTGACATGGTAGGTTCGTCAATGGCAATGGTAGGAAGGGGCTCTGGATTTTCGAAATCGCAGATAGTATCGCCAATCTCGAAGTTCTCCAATCCTACTACGGCACAGATATCACCTGAGCTGACAGCATCGGTCTTCTGACGACCCATACCCTCGAAGGTTTGTACTTCCTTTATCTGCGTCTTCTCAAGCGTACCGTCGCGGTGAGCAATGGTGCACTTCATGCCTTCACTAATGGTGCCACGGTGAACGCGACCTACAGCGATACGGCCCGTGTAGTTAGAGTAGTCGAGCGAGGTGATGAGCATCTGAGGAGCACCCTCAAGCTGCTGAGGAGCAGGGATTACCTCGATAATCTTGTCAAGTAGGTAGTTGATATTGTCAGTCGGCGTGTTATAATCTTCGCCCATCCAACCGTTCTTAGCCGAACCATATACGACGGGGAAGTCAAGTTGGTCCTCTGTAGCGTTAAGGTCGCACATGAGGTCGAACACCATTTCGTACACCTCCTCGGGGCGACAGTTAGGCTTGTCCACCTTATTAACTACAACAATGGGTTTGAGGCCAATCTCAAGTGCCTTTTGCAAGACAAAGCGTGTTTGGGGCATCGGGCCTTCAAAGGCATCGACCAAAAGGATGCAGCCGTCGGCCATATTGAGCACACGTTCTACCTCACCACCGAAGTCGGAGTGACCCGGAGTGTCGATAATGTTGATTTTAGTGTCTTTATAACGGATAGAAACATTCTTTGACAGGATGGTTATACCGCGCTCGCGTTCGAGGTCGTTGTTGTCGAGAATAAGTTCACCAGCGTTCTGGTTTTTGCGGAACAAGTGTCCAGCGAGCAGCATCTTGTCCACCAACGTTGTTTTACCATGGTCAACGTGGGCAATGATGGCAATGTTACGAATGTCTTGCATACAATAAATTTCTAATACCTATATATTTGGCCGCAAAGTTACAAAAAGTTATATTTATTATGCAAACATTGGTGGATAAACTGCAATTTATCTGCCCAATTGGGGGGCGGGTTTTCAACCCGCGGCAGCAGCAGGTTTGGGACATGCTACTTATAGTCGCTTAGCGCGAGAACATACATAACATACAATTTTACATACTTATTTACATACATTACTCAATTTGTGCCAAGGCACAAATTGATACAAACAGGCTACGCCCTTGCGCTTCAGCGCACTAATGGCTTGCATAAAGATTGATAATTAGAAGCATTCTCAATATATCACATTGTCGCTGAAGCGCAAGGGCGTAGCCAGTATGTTTCAATTTGTGCCTTGGCACAAATTGAGTATAGTATGTAAATAAGTATGTAAAATTGTATGTTATGTATGTTCTCGCGCTAAGCGACTATAAGTAGATGCTCGAAACCTGCTGCTGCCGCGGGTTACAAACCCGCCCCCCAATTAGGCCGATAATTTGCAGTCGACTTCGTCTTAATCATATTGCCATCATCACCTGTTTTTATACTATACAACATAATACGTCCCCGATTTAGTTAATTATACTTTTTGTTATTTAAAGCAAAATCTGTTTAATTGCGCATTTTTTCATTTTTATGTACTTTTACAACCCGCAAAACCTAAGAATGCCTTTTTTCTAACTAAACAACAAAAAAACAACTTTCATATATAGCACATGAAGCTCAAAAAACACCTATTATTATCTGCACTATTCCTACTCACAAGTTTAGGAGCTTGGGGCAAAAAGGTGATGGCTAAGTAACAACCCCAATACAGTAACGAATAGCGACCCATCTTATCCTCATCGGGAGTTGCGACACCGACGTATAAGATTGGGGGCGCCGCAGTATTCAGTATTTAATTTACGAAAAAATGAAAAAGATAATTTCTTGTTTAATCATGTGTGCTATGTCTTGTGCTATGGTTGCGCAAACCACAGGCGAGGAGGCAGGGCATACTTGGATTGATTTGGGTTTGCCCAGTGGAATTAAATGGGCTACAACCAATATCGGGGCTCATCGTCCACAAGACGCGGGCAACTACTACGCATGGGGCGAAACTACCCCGAAAACGGACTTTAGATGGGCCACCTACGCTCACGGAACGGCTGACAATTCGCTCACAAAGTATTCCCAAGAAGATGGATTATGGACGCTCGATGCCACCGACGATGTCGTTTCTTGTACATGGGGAGGCACATGGCGTATGCCCACCAAGAATGAATGGAATGAACTCCAAGAGCATTGTGTTTGGACATGGACTGACGACTACAACCAAACAGGTGCTGCAGGATACGTGGTTGCGAGCAAGAGTAGCGATGCGTCACTCTTTTTGCCAGCAGCAGGTTGTCGTTATGCCAACCAAATTAACGAAAAAGGAGTACACGGTTACTACTGGTCGAGTTCGCTGTTCACCAACCATCCTTCTTACCGTGGCTCAGCCTACCAGTTACAATTTTTTCAGGCTATTGTTAAATCTAATTGGAACTACACACGCTATTATGGTTCTTCTGTGCGTGGTGTGTGTCCTTCCCCAACAACAAGGAGTGCGGCATCACACAATCAAATTGCGCCATAAATGCGATGGGTGGCAAAACCCATTTTAATTAGGAATACCACAAAAGTGATAGGGCACAGCAGAATGGTTCGCATTCTAAGAACGTATATGCTGTGCTGACAAAAAACTACTGAGAACGAGTCAGCGTACACTGACGAAATTCTTAAGCCTGAAAATGATAATATGAACAAAATGAAAAAGACATCAATTATATTTGCATTGGCATTCGCGCTGGGCTTCATGCTTCCTTTTTCTTCGGCAAAAGCAAAAAAGGTGCAATACTGGGCCAAAGGCGTCAGCATAGAGTCTGGCTGGTACAACACCTTTCAGTTTACAAATGGTTGCTGGGCTGCAGTTAGTAGCAACATGATAGCATGGTGGCAGGATCGCATCAAGGAAAAATACGTCTACACTGGCAAATGCTGGGATCCTGAGGAAATCAATCGCGAATTTGATACCAACTCCTATTTCGGTGACAATGGTGACTACGTATATAAAGCCCTCAATTGGTACCTGCGAGAGACGCATCCCTCCATCGCTTACACACGTAACGGCCTTTATATGTCCTACCTCGATACTGATGATTACGATAATCCCATTATCTTCACACGTGGCTACATAAATTCAAGCGAAGAAATATTAACCGACGCATTGCTGAGCTATTTCACCACGGGTAACTACATTGCACAAATTCGTGACAGAAACCACGCTTGGACTTTGTGGGGAATTGAAGTGGACACTGAAACTAACACTATCACGCGTATATGGATAACCGATTCTGTTCCTAACGATCGCAAGAATCCCAAAAAGGAAATACATGCCCTCGAGCCCAAACGCTATAATAACCTGTTCTATTTCGAACGAGGCATCTACGATGAGGAGAATAATTCATGGGGAGCTCAAGCCCTTCACCCATTGGAGTTGACCTTCTTTGGTATTGAAGGCAGGTTCTTAGTCGATTCAAATGGTGAACCTGTGTTTAAATCAAATGCCCCCGCTGCTCCTACTCAAGTGGAAGTGAAGATGAACGCAGCCGAGCAACTGCAAGACGTAGCATCCATTGCCACCTTTAGCGCCCCCTTTAACGCCGTAGTGCCCAATGGCGCAAAAGCATGGTACGTTAAGCAGGTGGCCGACAACAAGGCACAACTCACTGCGGTGCCCGAAGGCTGTGCCATCCCTGCCGAACAAGGGGTTTTGTTAACCACCAACTCTGCAACCGACGTGCTGGTTATGGAACAAGCTGACGCCTCAACCTTTGTGGCCGAACTAACGGGCAACCTTTTGCAAGCTAACGCTCAGGACGGCCACGTTATTGCACCCAACGACAACGCTTATGTGCTGAATACTCAACAGGGACAAACGGCTTTTTACCGTGCCAAAGTGGGTACCACATTGCCACGTTACAAGGCTTATTTGCAATGGAACGCCAAATTCCCTGCCATAACCATGAACTTTGCCAACGAACAAACTGCGGTGAGCAACGTGGTGGATAATGGTACAAACGCCCCCACCGCTATTTATAGCATCGATGGTCGTAAATGTTCGTCTACTCAGGCCAAGGGGGTGTACATTGTAAACGGTAAAAAAAGAATCATTAAACCCTAATAACGCAAACATGACCACGACAACAAAAAAGGCGTACTTAGCCCCCAAATCGCAACAATACGCTTTCGTTACGGAACAATTATTGGCTTCGTCGCCCCAAATCAGTATCAATGACAACATTGAAGTTGATGCCAGCACATCGTATTCGAACGCTAAGAGTTGGGACAGCATGAACTGGACGAACCACCCTGCTGATGAATAACAAATAACGCTTTCATCTCTAAAACTATACTCAGAAAGCAAACACTGCAAGTGGGGAGTAGGCAATGGCGCCTACTCCCCACTTGCTATACTACTAACATCTGATGGGTTGATACTTTTTACCCTCTCCAGCAGTAGCGATTGCCAGGAAGGTGTTTGACGAGGTTTTCGTCTTCGAGGTCGAAGAGAATGTCGGTGAGTTCTGATACGGTAAAGTCCGTTGCCTGTGATAGGCGGTCGAGCGTGCAGTCGTCGACCTGCTGAAGGACTTCACATACCTTCTGCTGGTCGGGGGATAGATTTACAAATAGGCTGCGTTGTACTCCCTCCTTCTCCTCAGGGGGAGCACTCTCCCACCCTAACAAGCGCACAATGTCGTCGGCACAAGTCACGAGCGTGGCCTTGCCGTCACGTATGAGGTTGTTACATCCTTCTGAACACGCATCAGTAGCACGACCTGGCACGGCCATTACCCTTCGACCATACTCTCCTGCTAAACGTGCCGTCACTAACGAACCTCCATGCGAAGCACTCTCTATCACTATCGTAGCAGACGACATGCCGGCTACAATGCGGTTGCGACGAATAAAGTGGCCCTTGTCGGGGATTGCTCCCGTAAAATATTCTGTCAACAATCCACCATGTAGTGTCATTTGCTGTGCCGTCTCGCGGTGCATACGCGGATAAATGCGATCAAGGCCGTGAGCGAGCACGGCCAAAGTGTCAATATTATTTACCAAGGCGGCACGATGGGCGTGTATGTCTACCCCATACGCCAATCCACTGACAATCAACGCGTTCGGTATCTTCTCAGCTAAACCCGCGATGAGTTTTTCACACATCTTTTTACCATATTCGGTAATGTTTCGCGTGCCCACTACGCTGATTATATAGCGTCGGTCGATATCTCCCGTTCCACAGTAGAATAGTTGTAAGGGACGATCCTCTACCTTTCCTAACAATAGGCGGCGCGGATAGTCTTCACTCGTGACGGTGATGACACGAATGTTGTGCGCTTGGCAAAAGTCATACTCTTGCAAAGCGCGTTCGCGTGCTGCATGCAATGCTGATGTGTCTTGCTGCAACATAGCCCAGGCTGGGTCAGCGGGTGCATCATCGGCCAGTGCAGCGCACGCCGAACCATAGCGGGCCACAAGGGCCAAGGCTTGCGACTGGGTGAGTCCTTGCAAGCGGCTCAGCGTAAGGGTGGCAACGACTTCGTCTGTTTGTTCTGATGTGAGCATAAAGCGTTATGCTTCGTCGGTTGAATTAAAAAATACTTTATTGAGTTCTTCGCAATCGCTCAATTTCCCATTAATTAAGCACACGGCCTCGACGGTCGACTTAAACACGGGTTTGTGGTCGGGCAAGCGATAGATGTCTTGCACAAACACATACTTAATACCTTCCTTTCGCAATGCCAAGCACGATTCAAATTCATCGCCACTGCGCAAGGGCGTTTTGAAGCGCATCTGCATACCTGCCACCACGGCATCTATGCCACGGTCGTGCAGTTCAGCAAAGCTCACACCATGCGTTCGCAGGAACTCATGTCGCGTATGTTCGGTGTAATGTTGATAGTTGGCATTATTAACAATGCCTTGTAGGTCGCACTCGTAGTCGCGCACCTTAAATTGTAAAGTATATATGTAGTTCATTTTTTTGAGTTGACGAGTTGACGAGTTAACAAGTTGACGAGTTGACAAGTTAACAGGTTGACGAGTTAACAAGTTAACAGGTTGACGAGTTGAGAGGTAAGTTTGTTTTTTAGTTGACGAGTTAACAAGTTAACAGGTAAGTTTGTTTAAAAGGTAACTTACTTGTTAACTCGTTAACTCGTCAACTTGTTAACTTGTTAACTTGTTAACTCGTCAACTTGTCAACTTGTTAACCAAAAATCAAGTTCTCCCCCGCTTCAAGTATTCTGCTCCGAAGCGGCAGCGGAGGCAATCTTTGCGGTCGCAATAATTATGGCGCAATTGTATCAAGGCTTGACTATCAGCCGCATGCGTTATCTTAAGTCCTGCACGCTCCCAACAACGGGTGATGTAATTGCGCTCTGCAGGTAATTGCTCTAAGAGGTTGAAAGCACGCTCGGCCAAGTCCTCGTCCATGCGTTCACGGCCACAAGCAAAGAACAATGGTGAGGCCGTATTAATGATTAAGAGGTTGAGCGAACTACTTTGCAACGTTTTGTCGCTCTCTTTGCTTTCCTCGCCAAAGGCATAATGTGTGCGCCAATAGTCAGTCACGCCAATGCGGAAGAGCTGACGTAAGTCGTCCATAGTTGCCGTCTCTAACAGTCGCGAGAGGTCTACCCTACGCTCGGCATACAATCGAGCCAATTGCGAGAGTCGTACATGTGGGAAGTTTTGCGGCCGCAAGCGTCCGAAGCGCCATACTGTAGGATCAATGGGCTGTAGATTGAACTTATGCTGCAAAAAGGCATACTCCGTTTTAAGCTGCATATAATAACTATCTCGTCGTTCGAGCTTTACCAAGGCATCGTTCAATAATCCAGCTTGGCCCATAAAGAAGGCCTCTACTTGAAATACATCGTCGCGATGTTTACCTATTTGTTGCGGATCGATCGTAAAGGCCCATTGCTCGAAAGCTTGTGCGTTCGTACCAAAACCGAAGTTGCGCGCCAAGGTGATAAAGAAGGCACGTTCCCAATCGTTCCCCACACGCTTTAAGTATTGCTTTACACGTTCGGTCTTTTCCTCCAAACGCTCTACAGTCAAACGGCTCATCCATGCATGTACGATCACATCGGCCACATCGGGTATAACGCGGTAACAAGGCGGATAAGTCTCTTCATCTATCAGTTCTTGATAGTTGTGTTGCAACCCTTCTGGCACTTGCAGCACCAACTGAGGCAACAACTTGCCGTCCCGCGTACGCACCTCATCGTCCACCTCACGCACCACATGCAGTATCACATTATTATAGGCTACGTCCGTTTCGTGATGATGACGATACCAATCACTCGAACGTTCATGTATTTCGACATTGCCCACCCACAATAGTCCGTCAATCTTCACCTTTGCGTTGAAAAAGTCGGGACCTGAATTGCACAAGTTATGTACCCCAACGTCTACCACTTCCACGCTTTGGTGGTCAGTAGTTTCGAGCGGGGCTGTGCCATAAATGCGATGTTGCCACACGTAATGGATTAGGTATTCCATATTTTCGTCCATATTGGTTAAACCTACAAAAGTAGGTCTTTTTTCATATCCTACAAACGTAGCAAAGTGGTAAATCAATAAAAACTTGTAATTTTGTGGCAAGAATCATCACAGGGTTAGAGGGTTAGAAGGATAGAGGGTTAAAAAGTAAGACTTATTAAACTCATTAAACCCACTAAACTTATTAAACCCACTAAACTCATTGAACTCACAAAACTTCCACAAATGGACACAATATTTCACTACGATGTCATTGTTATTGGTGCGGGACACGCTGGTTGCGAGGCAGCCAGTGCGGCAGCTCGCATGGGCGCAAAAACGTGCCTTATAACGATGGACATGAACAAAATAGCGCAGATGAGCTGCAACCCTGCCGTGGGCGGTATTGCCAAGGGACAGATTGTACGCGAGATTGATGCGTTAGGCGGACAAATGGGCGAAGTGACCGACGCCACGGCTATTCAGTTTCGTATGCTGAACCGCTCAAAAGGACCTGCCATGTGGAGCCCTCGTGCGCAGTGTGACCGCGCACGCTTTATCACGGAATGGCGCTTGCGCCTCGAAAACACGCCCAACCTCAACATTTGGCAGGACGAGGTAACGGAGATACTTACCGAAAATGGCGAAGTGAGCGGTGTGCGCACCATTTGGGGAGCCACCTTCTTGGCACGCGCCGTAGTGGTGACGGCAGGTACTTTCCTTCGCGGCTTGATGCACATCGGGCGTAAACAAGTCCCGGGTGGCCGCTGTGCCGAACCTGCTGCTGCTTTCTTAACCGAGAGTATCAACCGTTTGGGCATACGTTCTGCACGTATGAAGACGGGTACTCCCGTACGTATTGACAAACGTTCGGTTCATTTGGACGAAATGGAACTGCAACCAGGTGAAACAGACTTCCACCGTTTCTCTTACATCAGTCCCCTGCGTCCTCTCCCCCAACTCCCGTGTTGGACTACCAATACGAATGCACAGGTACATGAAGTGTTACGCTCTGGTTTAGCTGACTCACCACTTTACAACGGACAAATCAAAAGCATCGGACCACGTTACTGCCCAAGCATCGAAACGAAACTGGTCACTTTCCCTGATCGCGACCACCACCCGCTCTTCCTTGAACCCGAAGGGGTCGAAACGAACGAACTTTACCTGAATGGGTTCTCTTCAAGTCTACCGATGAATGTGCAGATTGAAGCACTGAAGCGCATTCCTTGTTTCCGTGATATTGTGGTTTATCGTCCGGGCTATGCAATTGAATACGATTTCTTCGACCCGACCCAACTCCACCACTCGCTTGAGACGAAACAAGTGCCAGGCCTTTTCTTCGCTGGACAGGTGAATGGTACAACGGGGTACGAAGAGGCAGCAGGCCAAGGACTCATCGCTGGCATCAACGCAGCCCTCAAATGCAGCGGTAGCGAACCCTTTACGCTCCACCGCGACGAGGCTTATATCGGCGTACTCATCGACGACTTGGTAACGAAGGGGGTTGACGAGCCTTATCGTATGTTTACCTCTCGTGCCGAATATCGTATATTGTTGCGTCAAGATAATGCAGATATTCGTCTTACACCCTATGCCGAAAAGTTCGGTCTTGCCACACCCGACCGCATTCAACGTTTCCACACGAAGAAAGCGGCTATCGATGAAATCATCAACTTCTGCAAGACCTACCCCATTAAGCCGAACGATATTAACGCTTTCTTGGAACGTGTAGGCACAACTCCTCTACAGCGCGGTTGCAAACTATTCGACTTGATTAATCGTCCACAACTCTCGCTACAAAATCTTTCAGATGAGATAGAAGCGTTCAAAACATTCCTCGCTCAATTCTCGTCTGATGCAGAAGAAACGATTGAAGCGGCCGAAATCGAAATGAAGTATCATGGTTATATTGCACGCGAACGTGCTTTGGCCGACAAAATGCAGCGTCTCGAAAATATCAAAATTCGAGGCCACTTCGATTATAACAGTATTACCCAACTTAGCACCGAGGCGCGTCAAAAGCTCACGGCTATCGACCCCGAAACGTTGGCACAAGCCGAACGCATTCCTGGTGTTTCGCCCAGCGATATTAGCGTACTGTTGGTATTGATGGGACGATAAGAAGTCTTTCGCCCAACTTCCTCTCCAATCGGAGAAGGAAACAATCTACCCTTCGCCGCTCAAAGTCCCGTAAAGCCACTTAAAGTAAAACTTTAATAAGTACGATAAATACGGATAAAAAGGGGTTGAAATGGGGCAAAAACGAGCGTTTTCGTTCACGTTCCACGTGAAACAAGCCTATCTAAAGTATATCAAAATCAAATGTTTTATGAATAAAAAGTTGTTATTAGACAATTTGCGTACCGTCTACGACTTCCCAAAGCCTGGCATTCACTTCAAAGACGTTACCACCCTCTTCAAAAATCCCGCTTGCATCGACGAAATGACGCAAGAATTGGTCGAACTTTATAAGGATAAAGGCATCACCAAAGTAGTAGGTATCGAAAGTCGCGGCTTCGTAATGGGTGCTATCTTGGCACAAAAGCTCGGCGCTGGCTTCGTCATGGCACGCAAACCTGGAAAGCTTCCCGCTGAGGCACGCAAGGCAACCTACTTAAAAGAGTATGGTTACGACACCATCGAAATCCACGCTGACGCTATCGAAGCCAACGACATCGTACTCATTCACGACGACTTGCTCGCCACAGGTGGTTCTATGCAAGCTGCTTACGACCTTGTACAAGCGTTCAAACCGAAGAAAACGTACATCAACTTCCTCATCGAGCTTCAAATGGAAGGACTCGAAGGACGTAAGTTCCTTGGAAAGGATTTAGACATCACGACACTTCTTACCATTAACGAATGAACGATCTACAAGCCTACTTAAAAGGCATCGTTAATAATCTGCCCGAAACACCGGGGTGCTATCAGTACCTCGATGATTCGGGCACGATTATTTACGTTGGAAAGGCCAAAAACCTTAAACGACGCGTTAGCTCTTATTTTAATAAGGACCAACAAACGCGCAAGACGCAAATGCTCGTTAAGCACATTCGCGACATACGTTACGTGGTGGTAAAAACGGAAGAAGACGCACTCCTATTAGAGAACAATCTTATCAAACGTTACAAGCCGCATTATAACGTACTGTTGAAAGATGATAAAACGTACCCTTCCATCGCTATTTCGAACGAATACTTGCCACGTATCTTCAAGACGCGTCAACGCGGCAAACGAGGAGCCACGTATTTTGGTCCTTATAGCCACGTGCCAACGATGTATGCTTTATTGGACCTTTGTCGCGAACTCTATCAGCCACGTCCGTGCCATACGGCCATGACCCGCGAAGGCGTTGAAAGCGGCAAATACGACGTTTGTCTCGACTATCATATTCATCGTTGTCAAGCCCCCTGTGTGGGCAAACAAAGTCACGAGGACTATATGCGCAATATTGAGGCATGTAAGGAAATATTGAAAGGAAACACCTCTGAAGTAGCACGACAGATGCGAGAGAAAATGATTTCCTTGGCCGCAGAATTACGATTTGAGGAAGCGCAGGTGATTAAGCAGCAGTACGACATAATCGAGAATTATCGTGCCAAGAGCGAAGTCGTATCGAACGTATTACACAACATCGACGTTTTCAACATCGAAAGCGAAGAGAAAGTGGCTTATATTAATTACCTACACGTAGCCAATGGCTGCATCAATCAAGCTTTCACCTTTGAATATAAGAAGAAGTTGGACGAAACGGACGAAGAATTGCTTACACTCGGCATCATCGAGATGCGCGAACGTTATGCAAGTCAGTCGAAAGAGATTGTAGTGCCCTTTCATGTCGACTTACCCGATGAAATGGTCGAACAGACGATTCCACAGAAGGGGGATAAGAAGAAGTTGCTCGACCTCTCCAAGCTCAACGTGAAGCAATATAAGTTCGACCGACTGAAACAGGCCGAGAAGCTCAATCCTGAGCAAAAGCAGACGCGCCTAATGAAGGAGATACAGACCGATCTCGGACTGCCCAAACTTCCCCTTCACATTGAACTTTTCGATAATTCTAACATCAGTGGCGATGATGCCGTGGCGGCTTGCGTTGTGTTCGAACGACTCAAACCTGCCAAAAAGGAGTATCGTAAGTACAATATCAAGACAGTAGTTGGCCCAGATGATTACGCTTCGATGAAGGAGGTGGTACGCCGCCGTTACAGTCGATTAAAAGAGGAAGGGAAGCCTCTGCCCGACCTTATCATTGCCGACGGTGGACGCGGACAAATGGAGATGATTCGTGAGGTGGTAGAGGACGAATTGGGGTTGAGCATTCCCATTGCAGGCTTGGCGAAAGATGACCGTCACCGCACCCGCGAGATGCTTTACGGTTTTCCGCCCGCTGTGATTGGTATCAAACCCGAAAGTCAACTTTTCCGCACACTCACGATGATGCAAGACGAGGTTCACCGCTTTGCGATCACTTTCCACCGCGACAAGCGTTCAAAACGCCAAATTGCCTCCGAACTCGATGCAATCACAGGCATTGGTCCAGCTACTAAAAAGGTGCTTTTACAGCAATTCAAGAGCGTTAAACACATTAAAGAAGCTTCTCTCCCTGCACTCCAAACCTTACTCGGCAACGCCCGTGGCGAGAAGATTTACAATAATCTGCATAAAACAGAATAACGTTCAAACTGCAATTTGTCGAATAGAACAAGAATAAAAATTAATGAAATAATTAATGTTCAATTAATGATAATTAATGTTCAAAACAATGCGCGAAGCGCATAACATAAATAGTTAACGTTTAAGTTTAGGCGCGCTTCGCGCATTGTTTTGAACATTAATTATCATTAATTGAACATTAATTATTTCATTAATTTTTTTGTTAATGTTCATTCATGTTAAGTTTTCAAATTGCCGTTTATCAAAAAACTTACACGTTAAATAACGGGCTTGCCATAAATAATCGTAAATTTGCCCTATGAGAGTAGTAATTCAGCGTGTAAAACACGCTTCTGTCACCATTGACGGACAATTAAAGTCAGCTATCCAACAAGGATACCTTATCCTTTTGGGCATCGAAGAGGCCGACACGCACGATGATGCCGATTGGCTGTGTCGTAAAATAACTGGTCTACGCGTCTTTGACGATGAAGACGGAGTAATGAACCGCAGCATTACTGATATTAACGGAGAAGCGCTCGTAGTGAGCCAATTCACGCTCATGGCTTCGTATAAGAAAGGCAACCGCCCCTCTTATATACGTGCCGCAGGACACGAACACGCCATTCCACTTTACGAATACTTCTGCCAAACGCTCAGCACAACGCTAGGCAAGGACGTCCAAACAGGCACTTTTGGCGCCGACATGAAGGTGGAACTCCTCAACGACGGACCCGTAACAATCTGTATGGACACGAAGAACAAAGAGTGATACCTATATGGAAAGCAAAGACTCAACATTCACGCTCAACGAACTGCAAGCGCGCGTTGACGAATGGATACATCAATATGGCATACGTTACTTCAACGAGCTTACCAACATGGCTTGCCTTACCGAAGAAGTGGGCGAATTAGCACGCATCATGGCCCGCAAATATGGTGAACAATCGTTCAAGGAAGGCGAGAGTGACGATCCTTCTGAAGAAATGGCTGACATTCTGTGGGTGCTCGTTTGCTTAGCCAATCAAACGGGTGTCAACCTCGACGAAGCCATACGACGCAGCTTTGAAAAAAAGACAAAACGCGATGCAACACGGCATCTGAATAATAAAAAGCTCAAGGATTAGTGTGCAAATGATTGGTTAATGTGCTAATGTGCAAATGCTTGGTTAATGTGCAAATGTGAGAATGTGCAAATGTGCAAATTGTTACCTTTGTACGACTAAGAACTTGCATAGCATACACAAAAGGCGACCATTTGCAAATGTGCAAATTGTTACCTTTGTACGACTAAGAACTTGCATAGCATACACAAAAGGCGACCATTTGCACATTCGCACATTCTCACATTTGCACATTAACCAAGCATTTGCACATTAGCACATTAACACATTAGCACATTAACACATTAGCATATTAACACATTAGCATATTAGCACATTATCCCTTATGGAATTAAAGATCAACCGCAACGATGCTCCTCAAGAGAGCAAATACGAACAAGCTTTTGAGAAGTTCGATCTGAGTCAAACTGACGAACAAGTAAGTGCCGCCGTGCGCCAACTCGTGGCCGACAACCGCGACAAATACGATAACGCAGAGGTGCTCAAACAACTCCTTTCTACCGTCGAACTCACCACACTCAAGGTGACCGACTCACAAGAGAGCGTGCTCCGCTTTACTGAGAACGTTAACCGCTTTGCTGACGAGCACCCCGAACTCCCCCCTCTCGCCACTATCTGCGTCTACCCCAACTTTGCCAAAATCGTGAGCGAAAGCCTCGAAGCTGACGGTGTGAAGGTAGCCTGCGTAGTAGGTGGTTTCCCCTCTTCCCAGACCTTTATCGAAATCAAAACCGCTGAGACGGCCCTCGCCGTACACGACGGTGCTGACGAGTGCGACATGGTGCTCAGCGTAGGTACATTCCAAAGCGGTGACTACGAAACTTGTGCCGACGAGATAGCAGAAATTAAGGCTGCCTGCAACGAAAAGCCTCTCAAAGTTATCCTCGAAACAGGTGCTCTCAAGACGGCTGAAGCCATTAAGAAAGCCTCAATTCTTTCTATGTATGCAGGTGCCGACTTTATTAAGACCTCCACGGGCAAAATAGAGGTCGCTGCGACGCTCGAAGCCGCTTACGTGATGTGCAGTGCCATTAAGGAATATCACGCGCTTACAGGTCAATATATAGGCTTTAAAGCTGCGGGTGGCATTAAGACCACTGCCGAAGCTATCGACTTCTACACAGTTGTACGCGAACTCTTAGGCGAGGACTACATTAAGCAGGGCCTCTTCCGCATCGGCACAAGCCGCTTGGCCAACCTCTTGGTGAGTGACATTCTCGGCGAGGACGTTAAACCCTTCTAACGCCTACGAACATTAAGCTTGGCGCGCTTCGCGCGTTGAGGGAACATTAATTATCATTAATTGATCATTAATTATTTCATTAATTTCTTCATTAATTATTTCGTTAATTTTACTCGCAACATTAAAACAAAAAGAAAAAATTAATGACCATTAATGAAATAATTAATGAAGAAATTAACGAAATAATTAATGAAATAATTAACGAAATAATTAATGAAATAATTAACGAAGAAATTAATGATCAATTAATGATAATTAATGTTCCCCCAACGCGCGAAGCGCGCCAAACTCATAACATCAAAGTAAAACGCGAAGCGCGAAACCATCCCATTGGTTTCGCGCTTCGCGTTTATTATATGTAGACATGTAGACGAATATTACAGATCGCGGTCTACCACAAAGTCAATGTAGCCACGCAATGATTCTCGTACCTCAGCGTTCTGCCACGCATCGAGCAATTGAAGTGCCTCATTGTGTAGCTCACGCATACGACGTTCAGCGTATTCTATGCCACCGTGCGACTTGGTGTAATCTACTAATTCTGCAATCTCTGCAGCCGAAGCTTCCCCACTCTTCACACGCGCAGCTAATTGCGCAACGTGTTCATTATCAGCGTGTTGTATAGCATAAATGACAGGCAGTGTGAGTTTACCTTCGAGCATATCGTTGCCTGTAGGTTTACCGATCTTACTGTCTTCGTAATAGTCAAAAATATCATCACGGATTTGGAAGCAAAGCCCTACCAACTCACCAAAACGTTTGGCGCGTGCCACGTAATCCGCATTGCCTCCAGCTGAGATCGCCCCCAACTCCGCGCAAGCCGCAAAGAGGGCCGCCGTCTTATGATAAATGATATGGAAATAAGCCTCCTCAGAGATGTGCTCCTTGCGAATATTTGCCAACTGATACACCTCCCCCTCAGACAGTGTACCACCCAAACGTGAAATAATTTCGACCACGTGAATGTTGCTCGTCTGAGCCGCTTGAAGCAAGGAAGTAGAGAGCAGATAATCGCCCACCAACACAGCCACTTTATTGTCGTAAACGGCATTAACCGAACGCTGACCACGGCGTTCACCACTCTCGTCCACCACATCATCGTGTACCAACGAAGCCGTGTGTAAGAGTTCGAGCGTAACAGCCGAGCGCAGCGAATTGACCGACACCTTGCCCAACTCCTTAGCCATCAACACTACCAACAAGGGACGCATCATCTTACCCTGACGACGGCGCACATAGTCAAGCGCCTGACCCAGAAAATCATCTTCATGAGCCAGAGCAGCATCAAACAATTCTTTGTAAGCGGTTAATTCCTGTTCTACAGGTCGGCGTATAGCAGTTAATTTGTCCATATCGTTTTTTGGGTTGACGAGTTAACGAGTTGACAAGTTGACGATTAAGTTTGTCTTTGTTTACCTCATGATAAAAAGGTAACTTACCTGTTAACTCGTTAACCTGTCAACTCGTTAACTTGTAAGCCCCAAGGGGCTTTTGGGGTACAAAAGTACGAAAAAGGCCGTGTTTACGAGAGTATTTATGTATTTTTGTGAAGAAAATAAACAACTACACGCATGAAAACGCTCTATCTGCTCGACGCATACGCACTCATCTATCGTGCCTATTATGCCCTCATACGCTCTCCGCGCATCAACTCTAAGGGACAAAACACCTCAGCCGTTTACGGCTTTGTCAATACGCTCAACGACGTGTTGAACACCGAAAAGCCCGATTTTATCGGCATCGCCTTCGACCCCGCGGGCGGCACCTTCCGCCACCGCGAGTATCCAGCATACAAGGCACAACGTGAGGCTACGCCTGAGGACATCAAGTGGGCCGTACCCGTTATTAAAGACATCATCAAAGCCTACAATATTCCCCTGCTTGAAGTGGCCGACTATGAGGCCGACGACGTAATCGGCACGTTGGCCGTCAAGGGCGTGAGCGAAGGATTGGAAGTGCACATGGTCACGCCTGATAAGGACTACGCACAGTTAGTGCGCCCCGGCGTGTTTATGCGCCGCCCAGGTCATGGCGCTGCGGGCATGGAGAAGTTGGGCCCAGCCGAAGTATGTGCGAAGTATGGCATCGAGAGCACGGAACAAGTGATCGACCTCTTAGGCCTTATGGGCGACACGGCCGACAACGTGCCGGGCTGCCCTGGCGTGGGTGAAAAAACAGCTGTCAAACTCATCAACCAATTCGGCTCGATTGACAACCTCCTCACTCACACCGACCAACTCAAGGGGGCGATGAAGAAGAAGGTAGAAGAGAATGTAGAACAAATCCGCTTCTCAAAGTTCCTCGTCACGATCAAGACGGACGTGCCTATCCAACTCGACCTCGACCAACTGCACACTACCCCACCCAACCAAGAGGCATTGCGCAAAATCTACGAAGAATTGGAGTTCCGTTCGTTCTTGAAGAAAATGGACGACAACAATGCCGAAAAGCAAAATAAAGCTAATTCTTTAGGCGCTCTCTTTGACGCAGAGCCGAATGGTTTGTTTAGCAACGAAGTACAAACGCCTCACAAAACGCTTTCCGACGTCGAACACGAATACGTTCTCATTGAGAATGAGAAAGATGCGGCTAAACTTTGTGAAGAAATCATGACATTTCAAGAAGTCAGTTTTGACACAGAGACGACCTCTGTCGACGCTATCAGCGCTCGACTGGTCGGTTTGAGCTTCGCAGTAGCTGGCGGCAAGGCTTGGTACGTTGCCGTTCCACGTGAAACGGAAGCTGCACAACGCATGGTCGACATCTTCCGTCCTTTTTACGAGAGTGACACCATTCTGAAGGTGGGACAAAACATTAAGTACGACCTCACCGTGTTGGGCAACTATGGCATCAAGCTTCACGCGCCAATGTTTGACACGATGTTAGCCCATTACCTCGTACAACCCGAATTGCGCCACAACATGGACTACATGGCCGAGGTCTACCTCAACTATCGCACGATTCACATCGACGAACTCATTGGGCCGAAGGGACGCAGCCAAAAGAACATGGCCGACCTCGCCCCTATCGACATTCGCGACTACGCTTGTGAAGACGCCGACGTGACGCTCCGCCTCAAGCAACCTCTCGAAGAGGAGATGCAGAAGAATGAACTCACTCGCGTGTTCTACGACATCGAAATGCCGCTGATGCCCGTGTTGGCTAAAATGGAGCGCAACGGTGTAGTACTCGACACTAAGGCGCTGGCCGAAACGGGCAATCACTTCCGCCAACGCATGGAGCAATTGGAACGCGAGGTGTACGAACTCGCGGGACACCCCTTCTTGCTCACCTCCCCCCGACAGGTGGGCGAAGTCTTGTTTGAAGAACTCCAACTCAACGAGAAGGCGAAGAAGACCAAAAGTGGACAATACTCTACGGGAGAAGAAGTGCTCGAAGGCTTGCGCGACAAACACCCTATCGTGGGCAAAATCTTAGCGCACCGTGCCTTGAAGAAGCTCATCAGCACCTACATTGACGCCCTCCCCAAGTTGATTAACCCCACGACGGGCCACATTCACACGTCATTCAATCAAGCCGTTACGGCTACAGGACGCCTCTCTTCGTCCAATCCAAACCTCCAAAATATTCCCGTGAGAGGGGACGACGGCCGCGAGATTCGCAAAGCTTTTGTACCCGAACCTGGTTGCATCTTCTTCTCAGCGGATTACTCACAGATAGAGTTGCGCATCATGGCTCACTTGAGTCAAGACGAACACTTGGTCAACGACTTCCGCGAAGGACGCGACATTCACGCTGCCACAGCTGCACGCGTATTCCATAAGGAGTTGGAAGAGGTATCACGCGATGAGCGTCGCAAGGCCAAAACGGCTAACTTCGGCATCATCTATGGCATTTCAGCCTTTGGTTTAGCCGAACGCATGGAGGTATCGCGTACGGAGGCGAAAGAGTTGATTGACAACTACTTTGCTACTTATCCGAAGGTGAAGGAGTACATGGAGAAGAGCGTAGAATTGGCGCGTCAACGTGGCTACATCGTCACGGAGTTTGGCCGTCGTCGTTACCTCTCTGACATCAATTCGCGCAATGCCGTTGTACGTGGTTATGCCGAGCGCAATGCTATCAACGCTCCTATTCAGGGCACTGCGGCGGACATCATCAAGGTGGCAATGATTCGCATTGACGAGCGTTTTGAACGTGAAGGCATTCAGTCGAAAATGATTCTTCAGGTGCACGATGAACTTAACTTTTCTGTCCTTCCTGAGGAGTTCGACCGCGTGAAACAAATCGTCATCGACGAAATGGAACATGCCTTCACCCTCAGTGTCCCCCTCCTCGCCGACTGCGGGAAAGGACAAAACTGGTTGGAGGCACATTAAGAAGCCTCTCCCCCTACCCCCTCCCCGACCGGGGAGGGGGAACAGGTTACTTTTACTTTTTGAACTCTCTGCTGGTTCTCAGTTATAAACCCAGCAAGAAAAGGTAACTTGTCCCCCCTCTCCTCAAGGAGAGGGGGTTAGGGGGTGAGGCCGTGTGCTAAAACTCCCTAAAGTTTGCCGTTACGCCCTTAAAGTTTGCAATGTATGGTTTAAAAAGTGTAACTTTGCACGCTACATTCAAAATTACACGACAACCCTATGAACAACATTTGTTGCATCGGACATATCACACACGATAAAATTATCACACCTCATACCGAGGCCGACTTGCCTGGCGGCACATCCTACTACTTTGCCCACGCAATGTATCACCTCAATGGGGGCAAGAACTTTCAGCTCATTACGTCTCTCGCTCCCACTGACATGGCTGCCGTCGACGAACTGCGTCAAATGGGTATTCACGTGGAGGTAATTCCTTCGCGCAACACCGTATACTTTGAAAATAAATACGGTGAAAATCAGAACAATCGCACCCAGCGCGTACTCGCCAAGGCTGATCCTTTCACCGTCGAAAGCCTCAGCCACGTAAAGGCCAGCATCTACCACCTCGGTTCACTCCTTGCCGACGACTTCTCTACCGACGTGATTCGTTCTCTCAACGGCCGTGGTGTAGTGAGCGTCGACTCACAAGGCTACCTACGTGAGGTGCGTGGCGAAAAGGTATATGCCGTCGATTGGGCCAATAAGTTGGAGGCACTGAAGTACATCGACGTACTGAAGGTCAACGAGTACGAAATGGAAGTGCTCACGGGGCAGAACGAACCACATGATGCCGCCCTTCAGCTTGCAGAATGGAGTGTAAACGAGGTGTGTGTCACCTTAGGCGACTTAGGTTCGGTCATACTTGAAAACAATCACTTCTACGACATTCGTCCTTACAAACCTACAGCCGTAATCGATGCTACAGGTTGTGGCGACACTTACTCTACGGGCTACCTTTATATGCGTTCGCGTGGAGCTTCGCCCGACGAGGCAGGTCAATTCGCCTCTGCCATGTCGACCCTCAAACTTGAACACACTGGGCCTTTCTGCCAAACAGAAGACGATGTGTGGAGAATGATTAAATAGCCTAATTGGGGGGCGCATCCTCACCTGGGGGCGACGCGTCCCCGCGTCGGCATTTGCTTGACAAGGCTCGATGCCTTGACAAGCAAATACATAAATATCCATATTTCAAGTATTGCCAATTCGGGGCCTCGAGCCCCAAGTTGGCAATGCCGACGCGGGGACGCGTCGCCCCCAAGTGAGGACGCATCGCCCCCAGGTGAGGATGCGCCCCCCAATTAGGCTGACAAGCTGCAATTTATCCATTAGATTGTCTTATATTACAAACAAAAAAGAGTGTGTGTCAAACAAAATGCTTGTTTACGACACACACTCTTCTTATTTATACACAAGGATTAATAATCCTCCGAAGTATCCCAGTATTCACTGGCACCAAAGTCGTCAGACTCACGTGAGAGTTGACTTTCGCCTGGGGCAGTTACACTGCCATCTACTCCACTACCAGGACTTAAAGCCAACATCTGCTGCATATCGAGCAATACTACCTGAGAGGTAGGACTAATATATCTTTTCTTCATATTCATTTGTTACTTAACGATTACCTTGCGGCCATTATTAATGTAAACACCTCTCTGAGTAGGCTTTTGATTGAACTTAACACCGTCGATGCCATACCAGTCACCGTCTTCAACGTCGTCAGTTGCTATCTGAATGAAGCCAGTCGTTACGCCGTCTTCAAATTCCATGCTGATGGCACGTGTACCGTCACCCGTAAAGACATCGTTGGTAAGCAATTGCAAGTAAGCACTATGAGCCTTCAAAGCATACTTAGCAGCCAAAGGATACCAAGCTATCACACCCTTCTGTTGAGAGAGAATGAAGTTGGTTTTATCACCCTCAGTCGTCTCAACTTCAGTAATCTTCGTGAGACCCTTAAGGTTATTACCAGTCAGTGCTTCAGGCGTAAGATTAAAGAGAGCGGGCACATAGAAAGTCTCGTTAGCAGTACCCTTCAACATTAATCCCTCACCCGCAGGTGTTGTCTCCGTTTGCTTCATTGTCAGCACGCCAGCATTGTTAGCCGTAGCAGCAAAGCCGCTTGCGTAGTGAGCCGTAAGGTCGCTGATGTTAGAGAAGTCGAGCACGTTGTCACTTGCGTATGACATAATACCCAAACCATTCATCGTAACCTTATCGGCCATGCGAATGCGCAGTTGATTCTTTGTGCTGCTAAGGCTGTTTCCACTAACTGAAGGAGTGAGAATCGCATTATTGCCTTCACTTGTGAAAGGTCCTGTTCTGTCATTTCGGTATTGCAATGTCTGAGAGCCATTGCCTTGATAGACCCTGAAATTGCAACCACTTCCATAGCTATCTCCACTCACTTCTTTATCGTAAACGATTAAAGCAAGATTGCTAACGCCATCATAGTCAAATGGCTTAGAAAGTTCAATGGTAGTCCATTGGTTATTTTCGAATAGCTTCTTACCATCATACACTTTGTCTGCCTCTGTTACTGAAATCCAATCTTTAGCACCCTCGAATTTAGTCTTATCGGTCTTAACCAGATAAATTTCAATCGCATTATCGCATTCATTGTCATCAGTTTTGAAGAAGTCAAGGCTCATAATAGTACCAGCCTTCTTTCCCAGTTCTTCGGCCGTGTAAATTTGTTGCGTCAGATTATAATAGTACCAATTATGGAAAGGCAAACTTTCACTTGTATTATTGCCCGAACCAATCAACAACTTGGTAGTGGGTTCAAAGCTGCAAACGTTACTCCAATCGCTCTCTTGGCTTCCATAGACGGCCTTCACACGAACGTAATATACTTGATCTGCTGAGAGATTTTCAAGTGAAACAGTTTTTGCGTTTTCGACGTCGATATGCGCTGCACTTTCAAAGGTCTTGTCGGTGCTGTACGCTACTGTCCATTTCGCAGCATAAGTATCTTTCCACGTTACAGTAGCGGTTGTCGCCGTTACATTTGTGCAACTCAATTCAGTAGGCGTTGAATAGTACACATTGAATGACACCTCCTTCGTACCGGTATAGTTGCCCTTACCCGTAACTGTCAACGTATAATCACCACCCTCCTTAACAGTGGTGGGATTGGTCACAAAGGTATAATCTTTTTCCGCACCTTGGGCCAACGTAATAGACCCATACTTTACGGTAGGTGTCACATTGATAACATCGCCTGTATAGGGCTTGTTTTCAACTTTTATATCGCAACCACTGATATCATAAGGCACAATATTAAAGGTCTTAGTTAACGTTCCACTGTAACGGCCAATACCTTCAACCTTGATTGTATAAGTACCTACATTGGTACATCCTTCGCTATAGGTTACCTGATAGTTAGATCCCGCCTCAAGTGCGTTCGAATTCAATGTAACAACGGGGCTAGGATGTTGCTCTTTGCCATTATAGGTCAAATCCTCTATATCAGCAATCGTAGCACCTGCGGTAGCTATGTCAGTAAGTTCTCTGGCATACGTAGCAGAAATGACAACATCGTCAGTGAAGTCTGTCAGGGTGTGTGTGCCTTCTTTAGTACCAGCATTGCTAATCTTACCATTATTTACTGTATAGTGATCCCAATATTTACCTTCGGGTACGGTGCAATCAAGTGTTACAACAACGCCATTTCCGTATAGATTTTCATTGTTCCATACGTAAGTAGGTGTAGTAGGCAGTGTTAATGTTACACCCTCTGTAGCCGTTATCTTTGCTACTGTTGTAGCACCCGTTTGGTCTGTACCCGTAGCAACACCATTAGCACCGACGCCACCAGTCGTAGTTGTAGTGTGATAGTTATCTCTTAATGTTGAAGTAGAATTATTCTTTCCTACAATAGAGCCTACAAACGAAGTACCTTGTACAATTCCAGCATTAAAACAATCGGTTACTCTTGTATAACTTGAAAAGCCAACAATGCCACCATAATATTGGCTTTTGGAATTATTACCCTTAACGCTGGCCGTGTTAACGCAACTGCTTATGGATTTATCATTGATGTACCCAGCAATACCGCCATGATACATTCCATCAACCCCATCTGCTGTCTTAATAGCTCCACTAACTTTACAATTAGATATAGTCGTTTCACTTGCATGTCCACAGATGCCTCCTACATAATCTTTTGCAGTAATATCGCAATTTTCGATAATTACATTTTGAATAGTTGCTTTATATGCTCTGCCAAACAAACCTTGGTATGTTCCCTCTGCTTGGTTGATCAACAAGCCTTTGATGACTTTATTGTCACCGTCGTAGATACCCTTGAATGGTGTATTACTACTATTTCCGATAGCTATATGTTCATCGGACAGAGTGATATCAGCAGTCTGCTTGTAGTATCCATCCAGACGTGAACCTGTATTGACAATGCTTGCTAATGCCTCCAAATCCTCAGCGGTTGTAATCAAATAGGGGTTTGTAGCACTATTAGCTGCTGAAGCATCCTGAAGTGTGAAGTCAACGATATTGAATTTTTTAGTTGTCGTACCCTTGTAGTTGTTGATACCCTTTATTGTGATTGTAGCCTCGCCAATAGCCGTGTTATTGCTACCCTCTACAATATAGTCAGTGCCTAAAACAAGCGAAGTTTCACCGTTGGTCATCGTGATAGTGGGGACAACACCCACATTACCCAACCAACGCATGTCGGGTATGGCAGCAATCGTAACGCCATTGACGTCAGTAGCATCATTGTTGCTTACAAGAGCTGAGATAGTCACATCTTTGTCCGTTATAGTCAACTTGTGTGTACCGTCAGCAGTTGTTAAGTCAGAAAGCGTACCACCCTCACAAGCATACGATACAAATGTTACATCGGTTTGATCAGGTGTCAAGGTCAATGTCCAGTCACCTTTTGTACAATACTTTTTACCACTGATTGCACTGGTGACAACAGTTCCTTCTGCAATATCAATTTTATTGATATGCTCACCTGTAGTGACAGCGTACGCTACTTCTCCATATCCTCTGTAGTCATTAGAGCTTGAAGAAGTGCCGAGCGCCTTTATAGTACTTCCATTTGGATAATAGCAATGGTCATAATTGTATACAGAATACACCTCACCAGCAATGGCACCCACGAATTGATTGCCATTAACCACACCTGTATTTAAACAGTACTTAAATTTATTACTACGACTGTTATCCCGACCTACGATACCACCATGATTTTGTCCGTCACCTGATATATTGGCAGCATTTTCGCACGAAGTTATGACAACATCAGAATTCGCAGCGCCTACGATACCACCATAATTGTCATTGCTGACTGAGGTTGAAATGGTTCCGGTTACGGTACAATTCGTGATACTTGTTGATGTGGCAGATCCAGCAATACCACCATGTCCGCTTGCATCGCTTTCCGTTGCACTGATATTACCCCTAACATGGCAATTCTCAATGGCAGTGGACGTCGACGCATAACCTACAATACCACCCGTATATTGTTTGCCCGTAATATTACAATTAGCGAGTATCACATTCTTAATCACTGCATTATAAGCATATCCAAAGAGACCTTGATAGTTACTATTAGGCGCGTTGACAATTAATTTGCTAATTGTCTTGTTATTGCCATCATAAGTACCCTTAAAATATCTGGAAATACCTTCAAAGTATCCACCGATAGATGTATGCGCAGCGGTTAAAGTAATATCGGCATTCTGTTTAAAGGTTTTGCCTAAAGCATCGTGGCCACTATTCACATAGGCAGCCAAACGCTCTAAGTCGCGCTCATCATTGATGAGGTACACCTTACTCTCACCTTCGCCTTCTGTTTTAAATACATAGCCATCCAAATCTTCACCTTCCATGACACTGAAAGTGCGTGTTGTGGTTCCCGCGTAACCACCACTATTACCCTCTTTAGCCGTAAAGCTAATCGTATAATCGCCAGCAGCTGCTGGTGCGTTGGACGAAAGCGTCACCGTATAGTCTGTATCCTTGGTCAATTTGCCGCTATTCGTCTTCAGCTCATAGGCCAAGCTCACTTCTTCGCCATTATTATATGGATAGCTATCGTTTAGCCCTGTAATCCAAACAGACTGATAAAATTGATAGCCCTTAATTTCGCGTTTCAAATATAATTCATCAGCTGGAGCCGTATTCGCCACTTGGTAGCAACCATATTCTTTAGCGATGTACTTATTATTTACTGCTATTTTGTTGACGTAATAAAGGCTATTAACTCTCTCATTAGAAAAAATACCATAAGCATTCCTTGGATTCATGTAAGTAATATTGGTATAGGAACCATTCTCCAGACAGTTTTCAAAGTAACTATAACCATAACCATATCCACAAAAACCGCCCGCGCTGCGACGATCGTCGCTACTCGTGTTGCTGATTTTACCAGCAAATACACTATTGGTAAAATATAAGTTATTTCGATCGCTATAGCAAATGTTACCAACAAAACCTCCAGCCCAGTCAGCACTGGTGGTAATGGTTGCTTTAACTACACAATTTTTGATGTATGAACTGTTATAATCACCACCATCTACCCAACCTACCAAACCTGCAGCATATTTGCTTGCAGATGTAATTTGACCTGCAACGGTTAGGTTTTGAATAGTTGCTTGTTTTATAAGATGGAACGGAGCCACACCTTGATTGTTTTTATTATCATCGGTGGCTGTGCTTGTGATATTGGCGGTAAGCGTGTGATTATCGCCTTCGAAGATACCTCTAAAGGGTCTGTCACCACTTTCATCACAAACGCCCACCATGGTTGAAATGGTAATATTGTTGGTTAGTTTAACGTACTTTCCATAATAATCGATACCACCTTCTACCGATTTTGCAAAGAGATTCCAATCGTCAGTAGTATTGATAAGGTAGGGTTCATCTTTCGTTCCCGTACCGCTTATATTCTGAGCAACTTCAAACTGATGAGTCAGCGTACCGCTATAGCCATTGGCGGTATTGCTTGTTACGGTCATTGTGTATCGGCCCACTTCCTTTACTGGACTGGGCGAGAAACTAACGCTGTAATTTTCAGACGGCACCGTGTTGCCGTCCATATCCTTCACCGTGGGAGTCACAGTGATGTCTTCGCCTGAATAGGCCCAGAATGTGTTGCACTCAATGCTACCAGTACTTAGGTTTTTGATGTCAAAGACGGGGACTACTTTATCTCCCTTCTTTTCCCAACCCTTACCAAGTTTATTTAGTAGCTCACTATCTGTCATATTGCCAATAGCAGTGCCTTGTTCTTTACCTAAAGGCGTAGTATAATAATTATTGGTATTGACATCACTTTTGTATGCAAAGGTATAGCTATTATCAGTAGCAACTGTCAGCTGTGTTGGGGCAAAGAGACAATTGCTGATTTTCATCGAACTGCTGTTAGAATTACGTTGGCCAACAAATCCAGAACACCCGTCAGCATCAGCTCCTTGCAAACTACCATCAAAGCGGCAATTGTTGATGTTGATATTACTATCATAACTATAGCCTACAAATCCTGCATTGCATGAATAAGAGCTTTTTTTAGTGCATACAATATCCACACTGCTCCAACAATTGTAGATATTCAGTGTACCCCATCTGTGATAACCCACAAGACTTGCTACGTAATAACTATTCGAAGTAATCTTACCCGCAATGTGTAATCGTTTGAAAGTACTTCCACCTACATAACGAAATGGAGCGCAGTACGAGCTACCATCAGTTGTCAGATTGAGCGTCATCGTATGACCATTACCATCAAAGACACCTTTAAAAGCATTGTCGTCATTATTCTTTCCGGCCATTGAGGTAACATGAATGTCGGCAGTAAGCTTATAGTTTTTGTAGCGATAGCTGCCTCCTTTGTCGTTAATATAGCTGACAAAGGTTTCCCAATCAGCGTCACTGCCAATTAAATAGGGGTCGGCAGCAGTTCCGCTACCCGAAAGCGTCCCCTCGTCCGCCCTCGCACCAATGGTGGCGAACATGACAAGTAGCAACGTCATTGCTGCCCTTGCCAAAAAATGAAGTCGTTTCTTTTTCATATTAAACATGTTTTCGTTAAAAGTTATTTGCAAAAGTACATTATCACTAACGTTTAAAGTGTCCGATTGCTTGTACTATGTGTCCGATTGCCCCCAAATAGTTGTCCGATTGGTACCAATCGGACACTTCTATTAACACAAATAACATGAAATGAAAAGCTGAATAACTCCAAAAAAGCGCCTTTTCATCGCAACTTTCGAGGGAAATGAACATTAAGGCGCGCTTCACGCTTTGTTTTAACATTAATGTTTCATTAATCGACCATTAATCTTTTCATTAATCTTGTTCATTAATCTATTCATTAATCAACCATTAATCTTTTCATTAACTCAAGTTTCGGATTCAGTCCGCTCATACTAAATCCGAAACTTAAATTAACCATATTCCACGAGAAACGGGCTGCGCGAATCACTTCGCACAGCCCGTCAAATGAAAAAAATTACTTTAACTTACAGGGCTACCTACTCCCTGCAAGAGGGTAAAGGATTGGAGCATAAGGGCAGCTATGCTGCTTACCTCCAGCCTTTATGCTTATCTACATGCAAGATGCGTGTACGCGCACGCACCTCGCATGGTGAGATTAGTCTTCGTCAGCCGACCATGAGTCGCTGTCCCAAGCCTTACCGTTAGACCATACGTCGTTGGTCTTATTATCGTGTGTAGCCTTCTCTGTGATAGAACCGCAAAGAGGCTGCAATGCTTCAAGATAGCAGATTGAAGTGCTTGCGGGAGCTATATACTGTTTCTTCATTGTTACAAATGTTTAATGTGTTTCGGTTAATTACTTTACGATATACTTCTTACCATTCTGAATGTACAAGCCACCCTTTACAGCCTTCACTACACGACGACCAGAAAGATCGAAGATAGGCGCGTTGGCATTGACATTATCCGTAGCTACATTGTTGATGGCAGTTACGTTGCCGAAATTCAATGCAATAGATGAGCCCGTTGTATCCATAAAGAATGCGCGGTTGGCAGGGATGGTTGTGGTAGTAGGTTCGAAGAAACCTACCTCTGTTTCATTAGCCTTGTTCTTACCGAATACCAAGTACTTAGCCTGTGCGTCGGTGATATCCTTAGCGAGCAAAGTACCCTTCAGAGCGCTTGTATTAGTAGCACCTTCAACATCGCCAATAGTCAGAACAGCCTTATCGGCAGCCTCATCGCTAACGAGGAGTACACCAGTTTCCTTGGCAAAGTTTGCAGTCTCGGTCATTACAGTTTGACCGTTAGCAGGTTCAGCAGCAGTGTAAGCCTTAGCACCACTTACTGCGCTTACACCGAATGGAAGATAAGTAGTAGCGTATGACTTGCTTCCTAAAGTATTGAGAGCTACCTCGATATCGTCAGCTTCAACAAATTTCCAAGCCCAAGCACCATTAGAATAATCTGGGCCCTCGTACCAACCACATACTGCATAAGGATCACCCTTTGCAGGTTCATTGGGGTGATTTTCTGCGAAAAGACAAGCTGTAGCAATTTGGTCAACTACATGAAGTGCTTTCTGTGTGCTGACACGACCTTCCATTATTTCGAACTTGTCAGAAGGAGTATTTACCAAACTTGCACGTGTATCACCTTGACGTACATTATTCAGGTAGCCATTGCCGTTCATATTCTTCAAGTAATAACCACCGTCAGTCTTCTCAAACTTCCAGATTTGGTCTACATTACCCTTTGAGAATGGAGCAGTTACTACATTGTTAGTGCCTTTTGTCAAAGTTGTGTAAGTAGGATCAGACAGATTTTTATTAGCATCTTTGTTACCTGTTTTAGGTGATACGCAAACAAGGCGATAGTACTTGTTCTCGTCAATAGTAACCGAAGTTGGAAGATCTGTATTAACCAAATTCAAAACATCTGCCATTGTTGCAGATGAAGATATCTTATTGAAAGCCTTTGCTTTACTGGCGTCAAAGGTGCCAACCAATAGGCCACCCTCATACTCTTCGGGAGTACCTTCTTCGCTAACTCGCATCTGCTTAGCCTCGTCGAGCGTTGCCTCTACGATAGTCCATGATGAAGGACCGCTTTCCTGACCAAAGATCTGTGCAGCTTCCTCATATGCAGTAAGATTTCCTTCGTTTCCTTTACCACCATTATGGCCTAGTGCATGAAGCATTGGAGCACCCGAAACATGAATATTCACTAAACCTGGTGTTGAAGCAATCTCAACATAACCAGGTGTCGTAGACAATTGCGATGAACTATTAAAATAGAGTTTGCTGTCAATTGCCTGCAACTTGTAATACGAGCTACCATCGCTATAAGGTTCCATGAACCAATATTGTGAAGGATTTGTTACGTTTTCGTTGCCCCACTTGGTTGCAGTACCATCGTGATAGATAACCTTAGTAGTCTTAAAAGCTGAATTAGCCGACTTGATGCGATAAAGCACACCTGCCTTGGGAGCGTTTGGCTTCAACTCTATCTTGGCATTATAATAATCAACTTCTGTCGAAGCAGCTGCATCAAGTACTGCTTGAGCCTTATCAATGGCAGCTTGCGAATAATAACCAACTTTATTATCATCAAGCAGAGCCTTTGCAGCTGTAATCTTTTCAGACAGAGCCGTTTTGAAAGCCTCAGCAGACGCATTATCAGCAGCCTCAACCTCAGAAAGCTCTACAGCTGAGAACTTAACTTTTGAACCATCAACGCTAATCGCAGCAGATGAATTCCAATAGCCAAGATAATTGCCACGCTTATTCCAATAGTAGTTGCCAGCCCCATGGAGTTTTACGTGATACTCGTTAGAAGTAGTTCCACTATAAAGTCCCAAATCAAAAGTAGTACCAACTCCACTTGAAGCTGACACTGCTTCAGATGTATAGAAGGAAGCTCTTGTTAAATCATTATCATTATTAGTTAAGGTACATACAATACCGAACACCTTGTTAGGGCCTGCAGCACGGTTGTAGAACTTATAGCCGTTGGTTTCATCACCAACAATACACCAATAGGCACCAGCACCCTCAACTGTGGCAGAATTGTCTAAAAGGCTGCCGTTATGGTCAGTTTTGTAGGCTGACAAATAATTTCCACTAAGCGACATCTTATACCACTTGGTGTCAGATGCCCAACTGCCATTACTTGGCGCGCTTGAAGCCACGAAAGCGTCCTGTGCACTTGCCGTTACCCCTACAAATGCGAGGAGCAGCGACAGCAAGAAAGTAAATTTCTTCATGCTTTTGTCTGTTTTTGTTAGGTTTATAATTAGGTTTATAAAATATTGATGTTTTTCAAAAGTTTTATTCCCTATTAAGTTGAATATGAGCGCAAGCGTTCTAGGGCGTTGCGCATAAAGGAATCACACAGATCAACTACACTTCACGTTTATATGTGCTTAATACGCATGTAAGAATAGCATTTTCTGTGTCCGGTGCAAATGTACGCACCATTTGTAAAAAAACCAAACGGGGGGGGGTAAAATATGTTAATATTTCATTCTTTCTTTCTTTTTAGTCATATTCATTCTAAAAAAGCACTAAAAAAGATGCGCTATATGGCTCCATGTAGGAAGCAGAATTGGTCACTTTACTTATGTTTCGGATTTAATAGAACTTGAATTGCTCGGGGCAGCGGATATTCCCGGTTGGTATTTTCCTTATGTCGTGTATGTTTACCCATTTTTCAGCTATCAAGCAAGAATAGGATTTGTTCAATGGTAAACTATAGAACAAGATTAATGGAAAGATTAATGAACAAGATTAATGGTCGATTAATGAAACATTAATGTTAAAAAAAAGCGCGAAGCGCCTTAATGTTCATGGTGTCAAATTCGTGCGAAATCGCCGATGAGTTAGCGTCCACTGGCCTGTGGAAACACGTCCACTGGCCAGTATACATGTTTCCACTGGCCCGTGGAAACATATCCACAGGCCAGTGGCAGGGCCGACGCATTACTTTTCTCTTTCATAATCAGTGATATTCCATAGAAAAGCATTACCTTCCCAGTAAAAAACG
>UQHJ01000018.1 GCA_900540885.1 uncultured Prevotella sp. | reverse complement strand
TCATGTATTTGTTAGTCAAGGCATCGAGCCTTGACTAACAAATGCCGACGCGGGGACGCGTCGCCCCCAGGTTAGGAAGCGCCCCCCAATTAGACCTTATATTTGTTCGCTTTCGCGCACCTTTTTGTTTCCCTATTTTACAGAGCGATGAATTTATGTCCGTTCTTGATATACAACGAACCCTTTACGGGAGCAATGACGCGACGTCCTGTAAGGTCGTATATAGGAGTAACATCCTTATCGCCCCATGTAGTCGCATTACCAATGCCCGTAACTGAGCCACCAAAGACGAGCGCAATAGCAGCCTCTTGCGTGGGATAGGCAAGGTAAGAACGATTCATAGGTAATACACTCCCCACCTTTCCACGACAGAAGGCTAAAGTCTGCGTGCTGGGAGCGAGGGCTAAGATGTAAGCATTGTCAGCAGGGGTGAGCGTTTTGGCCTCACCTGCAGAGTGACCTAATACGTTGTACGATATTTCAGCAACGGGAGCATCGTCAGCCGTTGCTGGGCGAACGGTGGCTGCCGTCTGTGACGACGTGAGCAAGAAACCCGTATTCGCTGGCAACACCTTTGCGTCTACTTGCTGCAAGAGTACACTTGTGGTAGGCGATTGGCTTACAATCCACGCAGTGAGTTCATTGGGGATAACGACATCGAATGGCGCACTAAATGTGGCTATATTGTCAATATCGTCAATGCCAACTGCACGCTTGAGTGTAACACTCAGATGTGCATTCGGACCACAAATGGCTTTGGCGGGCTGCGATGCACTTGACGTGAAAACAGCCGCCAAAGGATTTACCATTGTTTGACTCTCTGCGGGCCGAAGGTAGAAGATGTCTTCCGCTTCGTTGTACTGATAGCAGCGCTTGTCTGAAACGTTTGCCAACGTTGTCGTACCATTTCCCACAAAGCCTTCAGCTAAGGTTTCGTTCTGACCTGGAGCTGCAAAGCGAATGGTCACAGTCTTATTTGCCCAATCATTAGGAACACTAACTAAGCAAGCGCCTTCGCTTGCGTCAGCCTGAGTGGCAATGAACTTTCCATTGTTATACTGATAAGTGGTCAAAGTACTGACGGGCGTTTGACTGACCGAAAGTCCGTCTACCGTTATGCGTTCAGGCTTCGTAGGAAAGTAAAGAGGACGCGTTTCATTCTCGGCAAACGTTGTCGTAAGCCAAATGCCTTGCGCTGATGTTACTCCTTCAGCTACGCCACTTTGCGTCTTATCAGCATCCAGATTGATCGCATCTTGGTCTGTCAACAAGGCTGTTTGTTGGGCAGAAAGCGATTGGCCTTTATCTACACTAAAGAGTAAGTGACCGCCCCATGCTGATCGATAAGCTACAGCTTGCGCTGGCTGCACCTGTACGTAGAAGGTTGCTTCTGCGAAGTCGTCAGCTACGCCCTCAGCAGGAGTAGGCGTAGAACAGATTAATCGGTCGAGTTCTATAGTGGTCGTAAAGGCACACTCTCTTATGCGCGTCACCTCACTGGGTAAGGTGAAAGCGTGTGATACGCGGCCCGCAGGATAAGTATGCAACGTGTGACCTCCGTCCGTATAGACCACGCCTTCGTTAGCCGCAAAGCAAGGATTATTCTCTGCAACCGTAACGCTCTTTAGAGCTGTACAACCACGAAAAGCAGAGGGATCGACTGAGGCGTTCAAGATTTTAAGATTGCGAAGATTAACGCCCACAGGGATAGCGGTAGCGAACTGAGTAATATCGTTCAAAGCCGTATAACCTTCGATGGTGTGGCTCTCGCTCTTATCAGCCGTAGCTACTGTTACGGTTAGGTTGGCATCAGTGTCGTGATTGACCATTACCTTAAAGCGGTCAAGTCCCTGACATATAGTAAACTCAGTTTCATGTTCACCATTCGTCTTTAATATAAGACTGCCTTTATCCTTTTTCAAGTATAGTTGAAAGCCGTTGTTATAGAATTTTTCCAAAGCGCCATTGCCTGTAGCGAATAGTCCAGACCCCCATTCATTAAACGTACTACCATCACTTTCTACGTCAAAAGTAATACGCCACGCTTCATCGGCATCCAATGTTTGTTGTGGATCGATGATTGCATTTTCAACCTTTGCGCCTACCACATCAGATAGTTTATTGCGGTAAGGCAACGCCTTGGAAGTGATTACGCTATAGCTATTGATGTCAAAGCCTTTAGGCAAAGCTGTACTGAACTGTGCAATATCGTTGAGGCTATGATTAATGAGCGTGTACTGCTCTACCTCCTGTCCATTATCTACGCTAAAAGTGAGTGTATTCTCTTGCGTGTGATGCACGTCAATGGCATAGTTCTTTACTCCTTTTGTACAGTTAAATACGTGTTTGCCATCACTTTCATTACCTGTTTTAAGTATTAGGCTGCCGTCAATAGCGCTTTGATAAAACTGAAAGCCTTTGTAGTAATTTTCGGCCAACGCTTCTGTACCCGTTGCCAAAATAGCAGACCCCCATTCATTTAATGACGCTCCATTGTGCGTAACGTCAGCATGAAGGTGCCAAGTCGTGCCGTCTTGCAAAGTGTGATTGAGAGGTATGAGGGCATTGGTCGTGCCCTCACCCTTAAAATTTCCAGACTCGATATTATCAGCTGAACCTAATGACAATATGTTCTTCGAAAGCGATACGGAGGTTACCTTCTTTTGATCAGCCAATGCACCAGCTTTCATAGCTATAATCTTATGTCCGTCATACGTAGCAGGTATCGTAAGTTCACCTTCGCCTGCTTGTGCAACTCGTGTAAGAATGATATTGTCGCCACTCAATTCACGATTGAACTTCCAATCGCCACATACGATCTCTTCAGCAACGTTGGGCGTAAAGTAAGCGGTGTATGTTCCGCTTTCGGCAGCCTTAAAGCGAATAGCTGTACCGTCGTACCATTCTGCTGGCACTTTTCGGCCATATTGGTCAGCCCAATAGTCAAGCTTATAACCGTCGGCTGCGTAGCAACGTAAGATGACGTCCTCCCCTACTTTATAGGTATAGGTGTCAGCCTGTCCGTTGGCATCAACAGTACCACGTTTTACATCAGAAGTCTTTACCGTAACCGTGCAAGCCTTGTTGGCGTATGCTGTGACGTTTACAGGTATATCATAAACCATTCGCATAGTCGCGGCCTTTGCTGGCATCGCGCCATTGCCATTATAGCCACTTTGCCAAGCACCGTCAAAGCGCAAACGAATGTGGGTAAGACCTTCAGTGGCATCATAAGGGAGCAATACCTTGAGCGTATAATCGTTTAAGGCACCATTATTGTCTGAAGACTTTGTGCCGTAAGTAGCAACCAATTCATCGGCATCATTAAACGTGCCATCGGCATTCCAGTCAGCATAGGCTGAGAGATTGCAATAGTTTAAGCCACCTGCACCCGTCCAATGGATAGTCAACTCACTACCCTTAGCAGCCGTTACGATTTGCGTTGTGTGGAAGAGCGAAGAGGGACATACGTCTGCACTATAGATGCTCTCTTCCTCACCGCCATTTTGACGGGTTGTCATCTTACTTACGTACTGAGCATGACTCTTAATATCCCCCATATCCTTCAAGTCCTCAGTAGGACTTCCCCACTTGTTGACCAAGAAGTTAGCCGTGAAGGTTTCGGCCTTTGCGCCATAATAGGTATAAGGATTGTCAGTACTAACAACGCTACCCTCAGCATTTGTCCAATTAGCGAAGTCGTAGCCAGCTGTGGGGACGGCTTTAACAGTCACCTCGCTTGTGTTTGTTACGCTTTGGCCTTCTGTACCTTCAATTGTTACTGAGCCTTGCTGTACGTCGGCAGTCTTGACGCTTATGGTACGTGCTTCAATTATATTGTCTCTTAATACGATAGAGAATTTCAACTCTGTGCCGTCGCTCAAGGTTAATTGTGCTTTTACCTTGCTGGTTAATGCAGTAGAAGGAATGTTAGCAACTAAGCCCTGCGAGATCTCTTCGCTTGAGATCGTACCATCGTTATTATAGTCAATGCCTAATGTGGCCGTCAGCCCTTGAGGCAAGGTGATAGGCATCGTATACGTTTCACCACGCATAGCCGTTTCGACGAATGATTTACTAAGGTCAGTGCTCATATATCTGAACAAGTGGTAGTTGCTACCATTGTTCAACTGAAGCGTGATGAAGTATTTTGTAAACAATTTAGAAGCCACATCGGCCGTATTGCCTGTTGGCTGATTAGAGTAGGAAAGGGAAGCATCGTGTGCCCATGACGAATCGTTTTCAAACCAATTGGGCGATGTTGATCCCTTGTCACGCGCATCGAAGAAAGCCTTCCAACGCTTATAGTAAAAGTCCTTGAGCATGCCACCCCATTCGCGATAAGAATAATCGCGCAAGCCACCAGATTCTGCTGCATCGCGATCACCCCAAGTGGTAATTAAGGTACGCGCATTATCCAACTCAAGCCATTGCTTATCGCTCTCGGTCGTTCCACGAGCCTCATCGGCTATGCCGCGTGCTAAATTCGTCCAACGGCCTAACATGAAGCTTTGGTTGGTGTTCAATAATTCGTCAAGGTCGAGAATGAGTTGGAGATAAGCATCACGACGTTGAGCATAGGCCTCTGTATCATTCTTTGTAGCAGCCTCGTTAATGGCTTTGAGCAGAAAGTTGGCATAGTCGGTAAAGGCTTGACGCGTGAAGTCGGTCAAGTCGTAGCTAAAGTTCTGTCCGCTAAGCGATCCTTTGGCTTGAAGCATCTTGTAAGCAGCATCAATCACTTGTTGCGCATCATAGAATATTTCTGTTCCACCCCAAGTCGAAACCGAACCTACCGTTAACGAAGGACGAGCACAAAGCACGGCCTCTTGGGGACCTTGCAAACCCGTTTGACAGTTGAGCGCAGAGTTGCGTATCTGCTCCCAAGCTTGCTGAGCTTGTTCATTTTGCATGCCATATCGAGCTACGGTATAATCAGCTAACCACGTCTTTGCATTGGGGGCTGAAGTGTACCAAGGCAGTTCGTAAAGGGCATCGTAAAGTACGGGCACTTGTTCGATGGCCTCTGGCGTTGCGCCTACACCTTTAATATTAGAAAACTGTTGCTTTTTGCTGAAATAATCTTCAAGTACCTTGGTCAAACGGCCAAACAAACCTGTACGACCACCAAAGTTGGGAATGTTGCAATAGACAGCATCATGATATTGCCCATTCTGGTCTTTATATTTCTCAAAGTTAGGATTGGCCTCGCTATAAAGGTCGAGAATGATAAGTTTACCTTTCTCTACCTTGCTAAGCACATTATACTGTGCAGGACTCCACTGCCATTGCTGAATTACCCATTTGGCATCAGCGTTGGCTTTATAAAGAGCATTGGCCAATTGAGTATATGCACTGGGAACATCAATACCATCTGTATTAGCACCTTCATGGAAAGGGTCGATACTATAATACTCCGATGTACCCATCAGCTCTTCCAATCGCTTATAGTACAAGGCCGCTACTTTGGTAAAGCCTTCGCTATTGGGATTGAGGATATAGGGACGTAGGAAATGGCACCAGTTGCCTTGATTGTTGGCAGCGATACCTGCTTTAGACGTAATATCGCTGGGGGCCATACCTGCATAACCGGGTAGGACGGGCTGCATGCCTAACTCGCGCTCGCGCGCAAGGATTTTCTTTGCCAAACTCTCTTGACGCGTATACCACCAATCGGGATTAGGACCGCCCCAACCTTGGAGGTTGTTCATGCCCCACCATGCTTGGAAGCATGGACCTGCAATAAAGTTGTTGGCCTCTGCCGAACTGTAGCGTAAGTCTTTGGTGAGAAGGTTCTTCCACACCACGTCAAGACCGACGATCTGCAAGGGCATATTAATGCCGTGAAGTGCCATCCAGTCTATCTCCTTTTGCCAACGATCCCACGTCCATACTGACATGGAGTAAGAGAAGGTGCAATAATTAAGGTAGTAACGATAGTCGGCATTACAACTGTGCGTCTCGTCTTCCGAGGGCAAGGGGAGAGTTGCTGTGTTTAGGTCGGTCGTTAAATTGTTCCATGCCAAATTAATATGTGCATGGTGATTTAAATACCAATTCAAGCCCGTAGTTACGGCTAACGTGTTGTTACCCTTAATGCAGGGTTTGCCGTCTTGACTTGAGATAATAAACTTGTCTTGTCCATTGCTGGCGAGTGATTCGTCAACAATGGTGACAAAACGATTGGCTGCTCCAGCGCCACCAATACGATTAATCAAATTGGTTACGGCTGTTGGATTGGTCACTGCGGCCACTAATTGCCAACAGTTGAGGCTTAACAGCAATAGCAATGCTACGCTGAATAGCCTGTGAATCTTTTGTTTCATGTATTGTGAATTGTATTATTCCAACGAACGGATATAATAAAGCGAGTTTACAGTTTTTGACTACAGGTCAGTTTTACATTTTAAGGTTATAAAGTTAGTTTAGTTGATTATCAACACGATGTAACCTTATAACCTCATAACCTCCAAACTGAATGCCATTAGAACACGTCTATACAACTGTAAACTCGTATAATGTAGGTTTGCTTACTCAAAAGTGGTCGTTTTCTCCATGAGTTTCGATGACAGGAAGTCGGCAGCATGCACTATGCTTACTAAGGGCGACTTGTCGGTAGCATTATAAAAGGCCATGCGTTGCGCTGACCCATTCTCGCCCACATCAAACATGCCCATGTGCCAACGAATGGCTAACATTTCGTCTGTGGTAAGACGCATGTACCAGTTCAACATCAAGCACGACTTTTCGCCATGACCAAAAGGAAAGTCATCTTTCACTTCATAGCCGGGATAACTCATCCATTTCCCTGCCTTATCTTTTTTCCACTTTTCTTTCTTATGGTAGAACTTTACCTTACAAAGGTCGTGGAACAACGTTGCTATGGCAATGCTCTCTAAGCTAACCTCTTCAGTGAAAGGCGACTTTCCACTCTCAATGGCTGGTTGCGCCACGCTTTCATAAATTTTACGCGCGGTATCGAACACGTTAAGACTATGTTGACAAAGTCCGCCCTCTTCATTGAGGTGGAACATGCTCGAACTCGGAGCTTCAAAGAAGTCAGTCTTCTCAACAAGATACTCCAACACGCGATCTACACCGTCGCGTTGAATGTACTGTTGACACAGTTCAATGAAGCGTTGCTTATTTTCTTTAATTTGTTCCCTCTTCATTTTCTGGGTTGTTAGATTTTAGGGCTTGTTCCGCGACTTCCTTTTGCGACAAGATGATTTGGTAAGCCGCTTCATTCAAAGTTAGCCCCATCTGCGCAGCCTTTTCAACGATAAAGGCTAACGCTTGCAGAGGTTGATTGGTTATCTTGCCGTCAAGTATAGCGTCCTTTAATGAACTCTTTAACGCTCCGACTTCGCGACAAGGCTGAAGCGTGAATAACTGCATAATGTCATCGCCCGTAATAGGGGGTTGAAAGTTTCGAATGCGGTCTTTCTCTTCAATATCGACAAGCTTTTGTCGAACTATCTGAAAGTTATGTAGAAAGTTCTTTTTACGCTGTTCGTTCTTGCTCGTAATGTCGGCTTCACAGAGCACCATCAGATCATCGATGTCGTCACCTGCCTCAAAGAGCAAACGGCGAACTGCGCTGTCGGTCACCTCTTCGTCGGCAATAACTATGGGGCGCATGTGAAGGTCGACCAACTTCTCAACGTATGCCATACGATGATCCATGGGCAACTTCATGCGACGGAACAACGGTTTGACCATTTTCTTGCCCAAATAGTTGTGGTTATGAAACGTCCAACCGATAGCAGGTTCCCAACGCTTGCTGCGTGGTTTGCCTATATCGTGTAATAGGGCTGCCCAACGCAAGTAAAGATTGTCACTTCGTGATGCTACGGTGTCTAACACTTCAAGCGTATGGTAGAAATTGTTCTTATGTGACTTACCATTGCGCGTTTCTACACAATCAAGGTTTGCCACTTCGGGCAAGATGAGTTGGAGCAAATCGCAACGTTGTAACTCTACGAACCCAATGGAGGGCGTTTTCGACGCCATAATCTTGTTTAGCTCAACGATAATGCGCTCCGCACTGATTATCTTAATACGTTCGCGGTTGCGTGATAAGGCTTCAAACGTTTCCTCTTCTATTTGAAAGTTGAGCTGCGTAGCGAAACGAACGCAACGCATCATGCGCAAAGGGTCGTCACTAAAGGTTATGTCTGGGTCAAGTGGCGTTGCAATAATGCCGTCAATTAAATCGTTTACACCGTCAAAAGGGTCGACTAACTCTCCTAAGCGATGCTGATTTAAGCAAACGGCCATTGCATTGATCGTAAAGTCGCGTCGGTTTTGGTCATCCTCAAGTGTACCATCCTCAACAATGGGTTTGCGCGAGTCGTGCGAGTAGCTTTCCTTTCGTGCTCCCACAAATTCTATTTCCTGTCCTTTCCATTTTACTTGCGCCGTGCCAAAGTTCTTAAAAACTGCGAGGTGAGCGCCACGCCCCAAAGCTTGTGCATAGGCTTCGGCCATTTTTATGCCACTGCCAACGACCACTACGTCAATGTCGTTCGTAGGACGTTCAAGAAAAAGGTCACGCACATAGCCTCCTACCAAGTAACACTCCATATTGAGTGCATCAGCCGTTTCGGTTAATTGGGCAAAAAGGGGCGAATTTATCTTTTGTTTTATTTCGTTTTGTGTCAGAATCTTCATTCGTTCTTCTTTCGTTCAGCATTATTTGGTAATCAATACCTTTTCGTAAGCCGTAGCGTATAATTGGTATTATAGGTATAATCGGTTACGTCTAAGGTCATATAGTCGTAATCGTAATCTCTAATATAGACACTCATATCCGTATTATACCCATTCATCGAAATACTTATACTCCGTCTACCACTCGTACGCCAATACCCTCGTTCAGGCTGCAAGCCATAACCATCGCCATCAAAGTTGCCGTTACTGTAGAATGTCCATGTATCGCCTGTTCTATAGGGACAATTCCACCCTGAAATCTCACGAATTTCCCAACGGCCTGTCAAATTAACGTTAGGTTCCCAGTTGTCCCACCAATCTTCGTCGCAACTGGTGAAAGCTAATATTCCAACTATGGCAACGAACCACGTTGCCATTTGTCTCTTTATCACTTCCATTTTAGTATGTTTTTAGGGGTTACGTATAAGAAGAAAGCACCCCCTTTTAGGCTACTTTCTTCTCTTTTATGACTATGCAAAGGTAATGATTTATAATAAGGTTAATGTCCTTATTTGTAAAAATAATTAAATCAACGCTTCTTGTTCGTCCAATAAGCGTTCATGCGATCGCGGCTTACATTTTCGTGTGCATTGTTACAAGGCGACCATAAGACGGTGTCTTTTAGTTCATTGGGCATGTATTGCTGCGGCGTAAAGTTGCCTGGATAATCGTGTGGATATAGGTAGCCGTCATGATAACCCAATTCGGCCATCAACTGAGTCGGCGCATTGCGAATAGGCAACGGAACTGGTAAATTGCCCGTTTGTTTTACAAGTTGCAATGCATTGTTAATGCCCATATAAGCGGAATTGCTCTTTGCGCTTGTAGCTAAATAGACGGTGGCTTCGGCTAAAGGGATGCGCCCTTCAGGCCACCCGATCTTGGCTACAGCATCGAATGCCGCATTGGCTAATAATAACGCATTGGGATTGGCTAACCCAATATCCTCTGCTGCTGATATAACCAAACGACGAGCTATAAACTTAGGGTCTTCACCTCCCTCTATCATTCGCGCCAACCAATATAGCGCAGCATCAGGGTCGCTACCTCGAATGCTCTTAATAAACGCTGATATGATGTCGTAATGCATCTCACCGTCCTTATCATAAGCTAACGGATTTTGCTGCAAGCGTTCGGTGATGAGGGCATTATCAATTATCAAAGGATCATCAGTTGTAGCAGAGGTAACGAGGTCGAGTATACCAAGCAATTTGCGCGCATCGCCACCACTATATCTAAGCAATGCTTCCTCTTCTTTTACTTCTATGTGCCTTTCTTTAAGTATTAAGTCTTTTGTTAAGGCACGCTGAAGTAGTTCCTCAAGGTCTGCCTTCTCTAAACTTTTCAACACATATACTTGGCAACGCGACAAGAGTGGACGAATTACTTCGAACGAAGGATTTTCGGTTGTAGCACCTATTAAGGTAATGGCTCCCGTTTCGACTGCGGCAAGAAGGGAGTCTTGCTGCGACTTTGAGAAACGGTGAATTTCGTCGATGAATAGGATAGGGCTTTGTTGGCTGAAGAAGCGATTGGTACTTGCCTTCTCAATCACTTCGCGCACTTCTTTTACACCACTGTTAACGGCAGAAAGCGTATAGAACGGCGTATCTAACTTGTTGGCTATTATCTTGGCCAAGGTCGTTTTGCCAACTCCCGGCGGCCCCCATAAAATAAACGATGAGATATGACCCGAATCAATCATTCTTCTCAACACAGCCCCTTGACCTACTAAATGCTTTTGACCGATATAGTCGTCAAGCGTTGTTGGACGCAATCGTTCAGCTAAAGGTTTCATATCTACTTGATTTTCAGTGTAAATTATTGTTATATTAAAGCAACTATTCAATTTCGCTTAGTTCAAGCCAGCGCATCGACTTTGTGTCGAGTTCTTCACAAAGCGAGGGCAACCGCTTGCTTTTCTCCGTTAACTCTTGTGCATTCAGCGTTCCTGAGCAAAGTGCTTCTTCTAATTCCTTTTTCTCCGTTTCCAAGCGTTCTATATCTTGTTCAAGTTGTTGCATTTCTTGCTTTTCTTTGAACGAAAGTTTCCGCTTTTTCTCACCGCCCCAAGTATTTTGTTTGGTAGTGCCATTACTTGACTGTTGCTTCTTGTTTGCTTCTTTTTCTTCTCGCTCTTCACTTTCGCGCAGTTGCTTCCATTCCCTGTATTCGGAATAGTTTCCAGGGAAGTCCTTTATACTACCCTCTCCTTTAAATACTAACAAGTGGTCAACTACCTTATCCATAAAGTAGCGGTCGTGGCTGACGACTATCACACAACCTTTGAAGTCTTGCAAGTATTCCTCAAGGATTTGAAGTGTGGCAATATCAAGGTCGTTAGTAGGCTCATCAAGCACTAAGAAGTTAGGGTTCTTCATCAACACGGTACAAAGTTGCAACCGACGACGCTCGCCACCAGACAGTTTGTAAATGTAGTCTTGCTGCCGTGCAGGCGGGAAAAGGAAATGCGTTAAGAATTGCATCGCAGTAAGATGCCGCCCTCCACCTAAGTCGATGTATTCTGCATGCTTACGCACTGCATCTATCACTTTCTCTTGTTCATCAAACTGCATTCCCTCTTGTGAGAAATAACCAAATCGTACCGTTTCACCCACAACGAACCGACCCGAATCAGGTTGTTCTAAACCCAAAAGCAGCTTAATAAAGGTACTCTTTCCCGTACCATTGCCACCAACTATGCCCATCTTTTCGAAGCGCGAGAAGTTATAATAGAAGTCTTTCAGAATTACTTTTTTTGTTATACTGCCGTCTGCTGCAGGCACATCAAACGCCTTGCTCACATACTCCGCCTCAAATATTTTGTTACCAATATAACCGCTCTTTACTTCTAATCTTGCCGCACGCTCTTCTCGACGTTGCTTTGCACGTTGCTCTAATTCAACAAAAGCTTCTTTGCGATAACGCGCTTTTGTACCGCGTGCACACGGCATTCTGCGCATCCAATCTAACTCTTTGCGATAAAGGTTATTGGCTCGTGCTATATTAGCATTTTGCGCAGCAATTCTACTTTCACGCTTTTCAAGATAATACTCATAATTGCCCGCATAACTATAAAGCATCTCATCATCTAACTCAAGTATGCTTTGACATACATTGTCCAAGAAATAACGGTCGTGTGTTACCATTAACAAAGCTTTTGTACTACGCTGCAAGTAGCCCTCTAACCACTCAATCATGGTTAAATCTAGATGATTGGTTGGCTCGTCTAAAATAAGTAAATCGGGGTCGGCCATTAGTACATTTGCCAATGCTACACGTTTCAGTTGTCCTCCTGACAGTTCATTAACGGGCTGGTTAAAGTTGGTAATATCAAGTTGCGAAAGTATTTGCTTTGCACGAAGTTCAAAGTCCCAAGCGTTATTACGCTCCATTTCGTCTATAAGTTGTTCTAAGCCGGGATTTTCGGGAGTTACCAAGCACTGTTCATACTGACTAATAAGCGATGACAACTTTCCTGCACGCTGAAAACAAGCATCAATAACCGTTGTGCCAGGTTCAAATATAGGACTTTGCTCTAATATTGCTATGCGAGCATCACGACGTGTTACAATACTCCCCGCATCATAATCTTCTTTTCCAGAAAGGATATTGAGCAATGTGCTTTTACCTGCGCCATTGTGTGCAATAAGTCCTACTTTCTGTCCGTCGGCTACCGAAAAGCTGATATCATTAAACAATTCAAGCGCGCCAAATCTTTTTGTTAAATGTTGTATGTCTAATAAAGGTGTCATATTTCTATCTTATTCTTTTGCGCGAAAGTACAAAATATTTTGTCGCAACAGGACTTTTGCTACCGTTTATCTTTAAATACAAGAGGGAAGAATGTGTTCAGCGCAAGCCTAAATAAAAGTTTTTTGACTTTCATTTTGCATTGCACTCGCCTTGCACTAACACTGCTTCGCCAAGTTAGGCAGCGGCTCGGCTATGAAAATGAAAGTTTTTTGACTTTCATTTTGCATTGCGCTCGCCTTGCACTACTCTGCTTCGCCAAGTTAGGCAGCGGCTCGGCTATGAAAATGAAAGTTTTTTGACTTTCATTTTGCATTGCGCTCGCCTTGCACTAACTTTGCACACAATATGGAAGAAGATAATTATTTATACTCACAAACAGTACTTGATTTCGTAACTGTTAGCACTGAGTTTTGTAAATATTTAGAGCAATGCGAAGGTACAGATTTAGACAACTTTACGCAAATTATGCGTGGTTTGCTTCCCATGCTCTATCTAAAAGCGACTCTAATTAATGACGTGCCAGAAGTGGCTGGGTGGAACGAGAAGAAACTCACTGAAAGCGACTATGAATATATTCGCTCTTCAGTGGCACGCATTATGGGCGACAAAGATGATTTTTTAGATGTATTCGTTGAAGATTTTAAATATTCTGAACATCCTGTTTTATGCACAGTGAGCGAAAACTTGGCTGATATATACCAACAACTACGTGAATTGGTTGAAACGTTTCGCGATGGCTATGAAGAGTCTATGCAGGTGGCACTTTTCGAAACTATTGACGAGTTTAAAATGCAATGGGGACAAAAACTACTCAATGCACTACGTGCCATTCATGATGTGAGTACTCATATTCTGTAATCTTTTTGACTTAACTACACCGTGCGGCAACTATTTATAAAAACTGACAAGGCTTTTATTCCCAACCTTCCACGCTACGCATTTGAAGGGAAAATATACGTTATACAAAGCGCAAGTGAAGCGGAAAGAGCCGTCGAAGTACTACGCCAATCGCCCATTTTAGGTATTGACACCGAGACAAGGCCTACATTTAAAAAAGGAGTTAGCCATAAAGTTGCTTTACTACAAGTAGCAAATGAGCAACTGTGCTTCTTATTTAGAATGAACGAAATTGGTTTTCTACCCTGTATGGCTAATTTATTAGCTGACCCCAAAGTGTTAAAAGTCGGACTTTCACTAAAAGATGACTTCTTGATGCTTAAACGACGCGATGCTAACTTTCAGCCTGCAGGATACATCGACCTACAAAACTACGTAAAGCAAATGGGCATTGAAGACATGAGCCTCCAAAAGCTCTACGCCAACGTATTTCACAAACGTATATCAAAAAATGCTCAACTTTCAAACTGGGAGGCAGACATCTTAACGGATGCCCAAAAAGTATATGCTGCAACCGATGCGTATACTTGCATACAACTCTACAAGGAATTAGAAAGTCTCAATAGTAGCAACGAATATGAATTAGTTGGTGCAAAGTCACAAATTGAACAATAATATTGCAATGAAGAATAAACATAAATATAGCAACACTATCGACAATATTTCTACTGAAATAAATCCCTACGATAGCAGCATTACAACAATATTTTTGCGCCGAGGTAAGAGCGAGAGCCTAAAAAGATTTCACCCCTGGGTATTCTCAGGCGCAATAGCTGGCGCAAATGGCAAACTTAACGAAGGAGATATCGTACGCATCGTTTCAAATGAAGGTGAACTGATGGGATACGGCCACTATCAAATAGGTTCCATTGCCGTTCGTATGCTTACTTTTAACGAAGAAGCCATTGACCAAAAGTTTTGGCAAACACGACTCTCTGAAGCATTTCGTCTTCGTTCAGCACTAAAACTTACTAATCGAGCAGACAACAATATATACCGACTTGTACATGGCGAAGGTGACCGTCTACCAGGACTTGTTATTGATGTATATGGTAAAACGGCCGTAATGCAAGCCCATTCAGTAGGTATGCACGTTTGCAGAGAAACAATTGCTGATGCACTAATTGCTGCTTCGGAAGGACTGATTGAAAACGTTTACTACAAATCAGAAACTACCCTACCCTTTAAAGCAGACTTACACCAAGAAAATGGTTTCTTACGCGGTAATGACAATGGCAACATCGCTATTGAAAACGGACTTCAGTTTCACATAGACTGGCTACGAGGCCAAAAAACGGGATTCTTTGTTGACCAACGCGAGAACCGCTCACTCCTTGAATTTTATGCGAAAGGGCGCAACGTGCTAAACATGTTCTGCTACACGGGGGGCTTTAGCGTATATGCTATGAGAGGCGGAGCGAACCTTGTACACTCTGTAGACTCATCAGCAAAAGCTATTGAACTCACACGAGCAAACGCGGAGCTAAACTTCCCTGGTGATAACCGACACCAAGCTTATGCTGAAGATGCATTTAAGTTTTTAGAACAAGCAGGTAGCAACTATGACCTCATCGTACTTGATCCCCCTGCTTTTGCAAAACACAAAGATGCTCTACCACGCGCTTTAAAAGGCTATACGCGTCTTAACGCTATCGCTTTCAAAAAGATTAAACCAGGCGGCATCATATTTACATTTAGTTGTTCGCAGGCTGTAAACAAAGATCAATTTAGATTGGCCGTATTTACAGCTGCTGCCCAAAGTGGTAGACACGTGCGCATTCTACACCAATTGCATCAACCCGCTGACCACCCAATCAACATCTATCACCCAGAGGGCGAATACTTAAAAGGCCTTGTCGTTGAAGTTGAATAAAAGATTGCAAAAAAGACTGCTTTCCTTATGAAGACGGAAGGCAGCCTTTTCTGCATTTCATATAAAAGCACACAAATAATAAGCCTCTTCTTCTAACACAATTCTTAACTAAGGATAGCGTTAGAAGAAGAGGCTATTTTATTGGATTATGCACCCCACTTTTACTACTTCGTTTACTTAGATTTATTAAAAAATGGGATAAGTCGCATCTCACGTTGTATTTGTTGCTGACGCTTGCGCATATATTTACTAGGAGAAAGCGAACTGAAGCGAATAGGATTAGGCAATGTGGCTGCCACCAATGCACAATCACTACGCCTCAACTGATTGGCCGAACACCCGAAATGACGTTGTGCAACTGCCTCTGCACCATAAATATTGGGCCCCATTTCTATACTATTAAGATATACCTCCATAATCCGTTCTTTTGACCAAAAGGACTCAATCAGGACAGTAAAATATGCCTCCAATCCTTTACGCACCCACGACGAAGTAGGCCACAAAAATACATTCTTGGCGGTTTGCTGCGATATGGTACTTCCCCCTAAGCGTCTACCGCCTTCAATACGCTGAATAGCTGCATTCTGAATAGCATTAAAGTCAAAACCATGATGATGTAAAAAGTTCTGATCTTCAGAAGCCATAACTGCTACAGGCAAATAGGGAGAAATACTATCCAATGACACCCACTTATGATGAATTGCCATTGGCTCACCTTTAGCCAAGTGCTGAACGCAACGAATTACCATCAGAGGAGTTATAGACACTGGTAGCCAACGTAAAGCAACGACAGATAGAATACTTGACACGAAAAAACTTACGATTGTGTACTTTATAATTTTAAAACATATTTGCATGACTTATTCAATATTATTAAAGCATTGTAATATGAATGCTATTTGAAGAAGTATACTACTTTGGAAAAAACTTGATTACCTTTTAATAGAATAGAGCCACCCGTTCGCGATGCTTCACAGCATTTCCGAAAGTGTGACTCTATAACATATAGCAGAACTCCATGCAATAAAATTATAAATAACAATAAAGATGACTCTTCATCTTCCTCATTTAATATAAAATTGGAGTGCTGCTAACAAAGGATTCTATTAATGTGATAATAAGATTACCTACACTTAACCTATAAAGTTAGAATGGTAAGTCATCCTTAGCGCCTTCACCACTTGTTGGGGGAGCAGGTGCATTAAAAGCATCTGACACGGGCGAGGGAGCCGCAGTTGTTGGAGTTGCAGTAGCATAGGGTGCTGAAGCTGAAGCGTCAGCGGCAGGAGCGACACCACGCTCTACTTTCCATGCACGAAGATTATTAAACCAGCGGCCATTGTACTCGTGTGCATCAATGTCAAAGTAGACAGTGAGTTCTTCACCTGGCTTTATGTTAAACTCTTTTAGGCGGTCCTCACCAAAAACGCTGAATACGCAACGACGAGGGTATTGCTCATGAGTTTCAATTACAAAATCTTGTGCCATCCAGTTGTTTCCAGTACGAGCGGACTGTCCACTGCGTACTTCTGTAGCTACGATAATCTTTCCAGAAATTTCCATTATGAAATATTTTGTTTTATATGATGTCGCGAAGGTACGAAAAAACTTTTAAAGCGGAACTTTTTGTATTGAAAAATTCGTTGGCTCACAAAATAATCGTATTTTTGCGATACAAAAAGGAAGGACTGAAGAACTGCCACCATTACATATGTATATATGTAGTGATTTGTCTTCAGTTCACAACAAAAACAATCAACCCTACACATGAAATTTGTAATATCAAGTTCTGTGCTTTCATCGCGTCTAATGACTATTGGACGCGTGATTGTACAAAAGAACACACTTCCCATCCTTGACTGTTTCTGTTTTGACATAAAAGGACAGACTCTTACCATAACAGCATCTGACAACGACTCTACACTAACTGCAACAGCAGAGCTTAATGAGTTTGATTGTGATGTAAAGTTTGCAGTAAATGCTAAGACACTTCAAGATGCGATCAAAGAGATTCCTGATCAGCCACTTGAATGCTACCTAAATACCGACACTTATGAATTGACCATTGAATACCAAAATGGACAATATAAGTTGATGGGGCAAGATGCAAGCGACTACCCTACTCCTGTTGCCGAAGAAAATAGTCAAATAGACTTTGAGGTAAATTCTGCTAGACTTCTTTCTGGTATCACGCGGTGTATGGTAGCAGCAGCTAACGATGCATTACGTCCACAAATGAACACCGTTTGTTTTGACGTTCAGCAACACTCACTATCGCTCGTTTCAACCAATGGTAATCAATTAGCCTTAACACGCTTCTCATTGCCTAACACGGAACAAAGTGGTGTCTATCTATTGAGCACACGCCCTGCAAACCTATTAAAAGGTATTTTAAGCAAAGTCGAGGGCGAAGCACATGTTAGTTTAGGGAGCAGGACTATCACAGTAAATGTTGATGATTACACTTTTACGAGCAGATTGGTCGAAGGAAGATTTCCTAATTATCGGAGCGTAATTCCACAAAACAACCCCAACATCGTTAAAGTAAACAGATTGGCACTCATTAGCGCTCTTCGTCGTGTTCTTGTATTTGCAAATGCACAAGCTGTATTAGTTAAATTCCGATTGGAAGGTAACACCATGAACATCTCAAGCCAAGACATTGACTTCGGAAAGTCTGCTGAAGAAAATATGCTTTGCGAATATACGGGTATGCCAATGCGAATAGCATTTAAGGGTTCCATGTTGCTTGACCTAATTAACAACATCGACGGAAATGATATTGCTATGGAACTCTCAGACCCAAGTCGCGCAGGACTCATTGTTCCAATAGAGCAACAAGCAGAAGAAACGGTTATAATGCTTACGATGCCTTCTGTTTTTAACGACTAAAAGTAATTATTAGAGGGTTTAATAGGAGTAACATTCTTCTATAAGCCCTCTTTTATATTTCTCTACAAAGAAAGATTGTTTCATGCTTTAAGCAGATTTACTTAAGCTATAATCCCAATTGAACTTGACTAATAAATTATGCAACTTCTATTAAAGCGCCCTATCATATTCTTTGACATAGAGGCTACAGGACTTAACGTAGCATCTGATCGGATTGTTGAATTATGTTACATCAAATGTTTTCCAAATGGAACGGAAGAGATTAAGACCTTACGTTTTAATCCTGAGCGCCATATATCGGAAGAGGCTTCGGCTGTTAATGGAATATTTGATGACGACGTTAAAAGCTGCCCACTTTTTAAAGACATGGCAGAAGAATTGGCCACAACCTTTCAAAGTTGTGATTTTGCTGGATTTAACTCAAACCACTTTGACATACCGCTATTAATAGAGGAATTCATACGCGCTGGTATAAACTTCGACATTACAGGCATTAATTTTGTGGATGTGCAAGGCATCTTTCATAAAATGGAAAAGCGTGACTTAACCGCTGCTTATAAATTTTACTGTGATAAAGATCTAAAAGATGCACATAGTGCTGAAGCTGACACACGCGCAACTCTTGAAGTGCTAAAAGCTCAACTTGACAGATACGCTAACACGCTAAAGAATGACATACCCTTCTTAGCTGAATTTTCACGTCGCAACCGCAACGTAGATTTGGCGGGACGAATTGTATACAACGACCAAGGAGTAGAAACAATAAACTTTGGCAAATATCGCGGACGAAGTGTTAGCGAAGTTCTTAAGCGCGACCCTGGCTACCTTAATTGGATTATGCAAGGAGACTTTACACAAAACACCAAACAAACATTTATGCGCATAAAATTGCGTGGATAACAAATTAGAATGAAAGGAAAGAAGATAGTATTAGGCATAACAGGAAGCATTGCTGCATACAAAGCTTGCTCTCTTATCAGACTGTTCATTAAAGCTGGTGCTGAAGTTCAAGTGGTCATCACTCCCGCAGGCAAAGAGTTTATAACTCCTGTTACTTTATCAGCACTTACTTCAAAACCTGTGATTAGCGAGTTCTTTTCGGGACGCGACGGGTCATGGCATAGCCACGTTGACTTAGGACTATGGGCAGATGCCATGGTTATTGCACCATGTACAGCTTCTACCTTAGGGAAAATGGCTCACGGAGTAGCTGACAACATGCTCATTACTACCTATCTATCAATGAAAGCGCCCGTTTTTATTGCTCCTGCCATGGACTTAGACATGTATCGTCACCCTGCAACGCAAGCAAACTTACAAACATTGCGTTCTTATGGTAACCACATTATTGAAGCCGCAAGTGGTGAGTTGGCAAGTCACTTAATTGGCAAAGGACGCATGGAAGAACCTGAAAATATCTTTTATACACTTGAAAGTTTCTTTCGTCTACAAGACGCTACACTCAACAAAAAAGATCTAAAAGGAAGACGCATTATGATTACGGCAGGACCTACTTATGAAAAAATCGATGCCGTACGCTTTATAGGAAACTTCTCTACAGGTAAAATGGGATTTGCATTGGCTGAAGAATGTGCCACTCGTGGCGCAAAAGTTGAACTTATTGCAGGCCCTGTTGGCTTAAAGACAAAACATCCTAACATTCATCGAACAGACGTAACAAGTGCGCAACAGATGTATGAAGTAGCTACGACATGCTTCCCCACTTGCGATACAGCTATTCTTTGTGCAGCTGTAGCTGATTTTACGCCCTCTACCATAACAGATCGTAAAATAAAGCGCGAAGGTTCTGGCGGCATGCACCTCGACTTGCAGCCTACACAAGACATCGCACGCGAATTGGGACGCATGAAGCAAAAAGGGCAAAAACTAATTGGTTTTGCACTTGAAACAGACCATGAGATAGAACATGCGCAAGGTAAATTACAACGCAAAAACTTAGATTTTATCGTACTCAACTCTCTACGAAACCCTGGAGCTGGATTTGCCCACGATACGAATCAAATTACATTACTATTTGCAGATGGCACTCGTAAAGATTTTGGTTTAAAAAGTAAAACTGAAGTCGCAAGTGATATTGTTGATCATCTATAAACAGATAACACCAATGATAAAGCACTTACTATTATTGCTTTCTATCATACTAATTGCAGGAAGTACTATAACTCAAGCACAAGAGTTAGAAGCACGCGTCACAATTAATCATCAACAGGTACAAGGCACGAGTACGTCTGTTTTTGAAACATTGAAGACAACACTTGAGCAGTTCTTAAATGAAAGGCAATGGACAACTATGCAGTTTAAAAAGAACGAACGAATAAACTGCACTTTTGCTATCACAATTAAGAAGTATTCCCCATCAGAGAACACTTTTCAAGGAACACTTAATGTACAATGCACGAGACCTGTATATGGTTCAACATATACTACCACATGTTATGCATTTAACGACGCAAACTTTAATTTTACGTATCAAGAGTACGACCAGATTGAATTTCGGCAAGACGTTATTGACAATAACCTTACAGCCATGTTGGCCTATTATGCCTATATGATTATTGGCTATGACATGGATAGTATGTCACCCTTAGGAGGAACAGAATGTTTCAAAGTATGTCAAAACATCGTAACAGGAGCACAAGGAATGACCGAAAAAGGTTGGAAGGCTTTTGACGATAACAAGAATCGCTATGCTCAAATAACAGATTTGCTTGACAATGGTATGACACCCTTTCGCGAAATGCAATACAAATATTACCGCGAAGGACTTGACATTATGAGCGAAAATGCTGAAAGAGGGCGTGCTGCAATTACACAAGCTCTCGAAATGCTTAAAACTGCGCACGAGAACAAAACGATGAGTGCACTACCACAAATATTCACTGAATATAAGCGAGACGAATTAATGAACATTTATAAAGGGCACGCTACTTCAAAAGAGAAAGAAGATATAGTTAATATTTTAACAAAGATCAATGCTTCTCAAAGTTCATACTGGAGAAACATTTAGTAGTTAATTATAAATAAGGAAGTTTTCTACAAGAGAACCTACATATTAAGAAAGGATAAGGCATATGCTTCAACACTTAACAATACAACACTATGCTCTGATTGAACATCTCGACATTGATTTTCACGAAGGATTTTCTGTAATAACAGGACAAACTGGTGCAGGAAAGAGCATTATATTAGGCGCGCTCAACCTCTTATTAGGTGGAAGAGCTGATGCAAAGGCTATTCAAACTGGCGAAAAAAAGTGTATGGTAGAAGCTTCATTTGCCATTGAGAATTTAAATATTGAGTCTTTCTTTGCTAATAATGACATTGACTATGATGCACATGATTGCATTATACGACGTGAAGTGTTGCAATCGGGAAAAAGTAGAGCATTCATAAATGACACACCCGTTTCGGCTGCAAAACTTAAAGAGTTAGGATCCTCGCTTATTGACATACACTCTCAACATCAAAACCTACTTATTCGCAATGAACATTTTTTAATTAATACGCTTGACATTATGGCGGCACAGCCTCAATTAGTGTCAGGCTATAAATGTTTGTATGGACAATGCCGACAAGCAGAATATGCTCTTGGTCAATTGCAACAACGCGCTGCTAAAGGACATACTGACCAAGAATTTATGCAGTTTCAACTCAAACAAATTGATGATGCACAATTGCAAGAAGAAGAGCAACAGAGTCTTGAAGCTGAACAACAAATACTAAGCCACGCAGAAGATATTAAGCAAGGATTGTTTACTGCCCGCAATCTGCTTACCAACGAAGATAGTAGTATATCACAACAAATTAGATTGGCTATTGATGCGTTAGAAAGCATTACGGAAAACTTTGAGAATGCGAGTGGATTAGCAGATCGTTTGAAAAGTACACGCATCGAATTAGATGACATCGAGGCTGAATTAGATACAGAGGCTGACAGAGTTGAATACGATCCCACAAGACTCGGCTTTGTAGAAGAGAGACTTAATATTATATACGAGCTCGAACAAAAGCATAATGTTACTTCCATTAAAGAATTATTATCTATCGCGGAGAAACTAAGAGTCGATTTAGACGCTATAGAAAACGTTGATGAAGACATTAAGCGCCAAACGGCAGAAGTTGCACGCATAAAAGCTCTTCGAGATAAAACTGCGGCCCAGCTCACGGCTTCGCGTAAGAAAGCAGCAAATACCATGCAGCAAGAGCTAATTGAAGCACTTCACGTATTAGGAATGCCGAACGTTCAAATGGAAATGGAAATTACGCCCCGCACAGAACCAGATGCCACAGGTGCGGATAAAGTCACGTTCCTTTTCTCTGCAAATAAAAATGTACCCAAACAAGATGTTAGCGCCATTGCCTCTGGCGGAGAGATCGCGCGATTGATGTTGGCATTAAAGGCGCTTATTGCCAAGAGGGCAAGTCTACCAACAATCGTATTTGACGAAATAGACACAGGTGTTTCAGGTACAATGGCCGAACGCATGGCACAAGTTATGCAGCAAATTGCGCAAACTTGCCAAGTGATTTGCATTACACACCTACCACAAATCGCAGCCTTAGGTAGTTATCACTTTCGCGTTTACAAAGAGGATAATGGTGATAGCACCCGAAGCCACATCATACAACTCAATAATGAGGAAAGAGTGGAAGAGATTGCCCACATGCTTTCTGGAGAAACAATTACGGAAGCAGCAATAAACAACGCTCGCGCTTTACTTAAATTCTAAAAACAAGAAATAATGAAAAAGATAATATTGCCAGTTTTACTTTTGGCTTCAGCAACATATACTCCCTTATCTGCTAAAAGCATTGAAAATGTAAAGGATGCCTACAAAGCGATATTACAAATCTTTACCTATAATCAACAAGGCAACCTATTAAAGGAAGGGACAGCCTTTTGGATTAGCGAAAAAGGTGAAGCCATCACATCATACGATTTACTAAAAGGCGCTTTTCAAGCTAAAATCATTGACGCCAAGGGTAAGACATATAAAGTTTATCGCATTTTAGGTGCAAACGCTACTACAGACTTAGCTAAATTTAAGGTTAGTGGAATTGCAAAAAACGACTACTTCAAACTTACCAACAATTCTTCAAATACAGGTAGTGAACTTCTTGTTTGCCATTATACAACAAACAAGAAAGAGTTAATGACCAAAACTTCTATTGTTAATAAAGAAGCTTTCGATAGCTTAGCTTATTATACTATTAGCGCTAATAATGATAGTGCCATTGTAAATTGTCCGCTTATTGACGAACAAGGGAACTTGGTTGCTATTGCCCAACGCAATGTTAAAAAAGATGCGCAACAAGCTTGTGCTATTGATGCACGCTTTATTAACGATTTAAGCATTAAAGCATTATCGGCTTTTAGCTCTGACTTAAACGCATTAAATATACCACGCGCACTGCCCCAAAGCCAGTCAGAAGCTATAAGCTATTTAGACCTATTAGGAAGAGTTAATACTATAGACTCTCTTTCATGCACTACCGCATACAACGACTTTATAGAACAATACCCCACTTTACCAGAAGGCTACGTTTACAGAGCTACCTATTGGGCTAACAAGAATCAAATTAATAAGTCTGAAGCAGACTTTACATTAGCTATTAGCAAAAGTAAGACATGCACTGATAGTACAGCAATGAAAGAGGATGCAATACGTTACACACTCAGCAATCTTATCTATCGCAAAGTCGTAAGTTCTGGCAAAGATTCAACTCTTTCAAATAATTGGACATTAAGCAGAGCCGAGCAAGAAGCAAATATGGCTTATCAAATTCAACCATACACGCTGTATTTAGTTCAAAAAGGAAACTGCCTATATGCGAGCCACAAATATGCTGAAGCCTACGAAAGTTTTAAGCAGGCATGCAAAGATACGCACTTTGCGTCTTCTGAGACATTCTTTTCTGCAGCTAAAGCGCTTGAGATGGCCAAGGGCGACAATAAAGAAGTCATCACCTTGTTAGATAGTTGCATTGCACGTATACCCAATAACACATCCTCTATTTACGGACAATACTACCTTGAGCGCTCACAAAGACTCATCAAAGCAACGCGCTATCGCGATGCTGTAGCTGATTATAATAAGTATGAGCAACTCATCGGTCCACGCAACTTGAACGAGCAATTTTATGACCTACGTTCACAAGCAGAAGAGAAGGCGCATATGTATCAACAAGCTATAGACGATTTACATACTGCTATCGCTTTAGCAAGCAACCCAATTCCTTACCAAATCGACGAAGCTGCTCTTCTGCTTAATATTGGTGAATATCAAAAGGCCATTGAAATCGCGCAACAAGTAGCTAAGAAGTTGCCCAACAATGCCGACTGCAACAAAATATTAGGCATAGCCTATGGCGAATTAAAGCAAAAGACATTGGCTACTAAATACCTTAACAAAGCAAAAGAAGCCGGAGACAATACTGTTGAGGCTTTCATCGAAAAATATAGTAAATAATTTTTATTCACTTGCCACAGCTAAAATAATAGGTTTTGCAACCTTTATTAAACAAAGGAAGTGGAACACAAACTCTACATGACACCAAACAAACATTTCTTCATATTCTGTTGCGCACTGTTCCTTAATATTGCTTCTATCTGTGCACAGAATACTAATAATCTGAGCAACCAAATCAGAGCGAATGCCTTGCTGAACGAAGACAACAGAAAGAGCGGATTCAGCAATGATAGCACAGAATTAGAGGGAGTGCCCGAAGGTATTTACGCATGGCGAATAGATAACCGTTTCGGCGACATTCGCCCAGCCAACTATGATACCATACCTCATCGTTTTCAAAATGAGAACCAAACAATGGGAGCTACTGGGCATTATAACTTCACTGGTAATCTTGGTGCACCACGCATAAGCCATTATTTCAACGAACAAGGCGCAAATATGCAAAGCAACCCTTTCATATTTACGCTTCCCTACGACTTCTTCTTGCCTAAAGTTGACGATGTTTTGTTTACTAACACAAAGTCCCCTTTTACCAACCTTACTTATCATTCATGTGGAAACAAGCAAGATGGTGAAGACAGACTTAAAGCACTATTTTCGGTTAATGCAGGAAAAAAGTTGGGATTTGGGCTAAAGGCCGACTATCTATATGGTCGCGGATATTATCAAGCACAATCTACTGCCGACTTTAATGGTATGGTATATGCATCTTACTTAAGTGACAAATATCAAATGCACGCATTTTACAAAAATACGTTTTTAAAAACGCGTGAGAACGGTGGAGTTGAAAATGATGACTACGTTAAGCGTCCCGAATCTTTTCCCACGCGTTATGGTACAGCAGACATGCCTATCAATTTGGCTCGTGCATGGAATAAACTTAACGGCAACCAACTCTTTCTTACCCACCGATACAACATAGGATTTCATCGTTACAAAGATGCAAATGGGAAAGTGATTAAAGACCTTGACTCGTACTTAGCAGCAAGAGCTAAAAATAAGAACGATAAGATTACATCAGACTCTGTTGCAAAGAATGAACCTCGTTTGCCTAAGCTATCGGCTAATAACGACAAAGAGGAAACGACAAAAGATTCTTTAAAGATTACATCAGAATTCGTTCCAGTCAGCAGTTTTATCCACACGCTAAACTTAGAAGGAAATACTAGAAAATTCATTTCTAACGAAAGAAACGATGAAACGAATCCAGGCTACTTTGGTACATTTTTCTTAAATGGTGACTCAGCGCTTGACCGCACCAACCATTTAGGCATAGAGAATACCTTCGCATTAGAACTACATGAAGGCATGAACAAATGGATGAAAATGGGACTTAGACTTTTTGGTAAGCACGAACTTGCTCAATTTAAATTTAAAGTACCCTACACTTCATCACTCAGTGAAAAGATGCACTACACAGAGAACTACTTTACAGTTGGTGCACAGATACTTTCACAACAAAACAGAATCTTTCGATACAACATCTTAGGAGAGCTACGCACTACAGGATCTGATTGGGGTGAATTTAACATTGATGGTGATTTAGCACTTTCTATCCCAATCAAGCGAGACTCCTTACAATTTGTTGTAAACGGATTTGTGCGCAATGAGCGTCCTTCTTTTTATTACAGACATTACATTGGCCGAAATGCGATGTGGAACAACGAACATCTTAACAAAATGTTTCACGCGCGCATCAATGCTTCTCTGCAATATAAAGCTACGAAGCTTACTGCCTCAATTGAAAACATTCAAAACTACGTTTATTTTCAAGAGCAACTAACGGCTTATGCTGGAACTGACGGTTACGAAAACTTTCGACACGCTATTGGCGTAGCACAAGCTAATAAGAATGTCCAACTTTTGGGCATTACACTCAACCAGGATTTCCATTGGGGAGTGTTCAATTGGGAAAATGAATTAACCTACCAAGTTAGCTCAAACAAGGATGTACTTCCCGTGCCAACCTTCTCTGCTTATTCAAACGCTTATTTACTATTTAGAATAGCCAAGGTTCTACGCACTGAACTAGGTGTTGACGTTCGCTACTTTACACGCTACAATGCACCTACTTACAGCCCCATTATAGGACAATACGCTATCCAAGATGCCCAATACGCAACGTCCATTGGCAATTATCCAATAATCAATGCCTATGCCAACTTTCATCTGAAACGTACACGTTTCTATTTAATGGCATCACACCTTAACTATTCATCAGGTACTGGTAATCCATTCTTAGTAGCTCACTATCCACTCAATCGACTGACGATACACTTTGGCATTTCGTGGAATTTTATCAACTAGACTCCTTTAGATAATTTAAACCACTTCAACGCCATAATTAAGGCAAATGTTATACTTTTGCACTAAAACCCATTAACAAACAAATAGATATTATGTCTGAACCAATTGATATTCGACAGTTAAACGCTCAAATTGAAGCGGAAACTGGCTTTATAACCGACCTCGTTGAAGGCATGAACAGAACCATTGTAGGACAAAAGCACTTGATTAACTCTTTGTTAATCGGACTGCTTGCTGATGGTCATATATTACTTGAAGGCGTGCCAGGCCTTGCCAAGACACTGGCCATTAAGACCTTGGCTTCTCTTATCAGTGCCGATTTTGGTCGATTACAATTTACCCCAGACTTACTTCCTGCCGACGTTATCGGTACAATGATTTATAGCCAGAAGGACGAAAGTTTCAAAGTAAAGAAAGGCCCAATCTTTGCTAACTTTGTATTAGCCGATGAGATTAACCGTGCCCCAGCCAAAGTACAGAGTGCATTACTCGAAGCCATGCAAGAACGACAGGTTACAATCGGAGACGAGACCTTCAACCTACCAAGTCCCTTCTTGGTAATGGCTACCCAAAACCCTATTGAGCAAGAAGGTACTTACGAGCTTCCTGAAGCTCAAGTAGACCGTTTTATGCTAAAGGTCATCATTGACTACCCGACGCTACAAGAAGAAAAGAAAATTGTACGCGCACACCTTAATGATAGCTTTGTTAAAGTATTGCCAGTTATAGACACCAATCGCATCGTTAAAGCTCGCGAGTTGGTTAAACAAGTTTATATTGACGAACGCATTGAGCAATACATTGCCGACATTGTTTTTGCTACACGTTACCCCGAGCAATATAAACTTAACGAAATGAAAAACTACATTTCGTTTGGCGGTTCTCCTCGTGCAAGCATTAACTTAGCATTAGCGGCACGCGCCAATGCCTTTATCAAACGCAGAGGATATGTGGTACCAGAAGACGTACGTGAAGTTGCAGCCGATGTTCTGCGCCATCGCATTGGACTATCATACGAAGCTGAGGCTGCAAACATCAAAGCCGACGATATTGTAAAAGAAATTCTCAACAAAGTAGAGGTGCCCTAAACTTTTCACTTATGGAAACCTCAGAGTTACTAAGCAGAGTTAGGCGTATTGAAATAAAGACACGCGCTCTGACTAATAATATTTTCGCAGGCGAATACCACTCCGCTTTTAAAGGGCGTGGTATGTCGTTTGCTGAAGTAAGAGAATACCAGCCTGGCGACGACATACGCGATATCGATTGGAATGTTACGGCACGCATGAATCGTCCGTACATAAAGATTTACGAAGAAGAGCGTGAACTTACGGTCATGTTGCTTATCGACTTATCAGCAAGTCAGATGTTTGGCACACGCCAAAGGAGTCAACGCGACTTAGCAACCGAAATTGCAGCGACGTTGGCTTTTTCAGCAATGCAAAACAACGACAAGATAGGCGTTATCTTCTTTACTGACCGCATTGAGAAATTTATTCCACCCCAAAAGGGCCGGAAGCATGTCCTATATATTATACGTGAACTTCTCAACTTTCAACCACAAAATAAACGCACTAACTTAGGTGTAGCCTTAGAGTATTTAGTTCGTATTATGTCAAAGCGAACTATTACTTTTTTAATAAGTGACTTCTTAGCAAGCAACGACTTTACTAAGCAGTTAAGCATTGCAGCCAGAAAGCACGATGTAGTGGCACTACAAGTATACGACCGATGTATGGCTCAACTTCCCAACGTCGGACTTATAAAAGTAACCGATGCCGAAACTGGTCATGAACAATACATTGACACGTCAAGTACTGAAGTTAGGCTGCACCAACAAAAGTGGTGGCATCTGCAAAAAGCGAAACTTACGAACGTTTGTCAGAAGAGCAAAGTTGACTACACCTCAATAGCAACAGACACCGACTTTGTCAAACCGCTAATGAATTTGCTCTCACAACGATAAAGAGACGCAATTGGTATCCTGTATTTTATTTTTTAGAACGTTTTAATTATGAAGCAATCTCAACTTCACTTTATCAAGATATACTGCTTGTTGGTAAGCATGCTCTTCACATTTGTGCCAACAAAGGCACAAGTTATAGTTGAAGCACATACCGACACTGCAAGCATTTTGATAGGTGAACAAATACAGTTGAGTCTTAAGTGCACGGCCAACGCTAATCAGCGCGTTTCATTTCCCAACTTCCAGCCTCAACAGTCCCTAATAAAAGGCATTGAAGTAGTGAATTGCGGAAAGATAGATACACTTTTGCTGAACGAAGGGAAGAGAATACAATTAACAAGGAAGTATACCATTACTTCTTTTGACTCGGCAATGTATAACATTCCGCCCTTTCAAGTTAAAGTTGACGGAAAGGAATACTTGTCGCGTGGAAGCATTGGCTTAAAAGTTAACACCGTTCAAGTAGACTTAAAACATCCAGATCAGTTTAACGGCCCACACGACGTAATTGAGCAACCTTTCACATGGTCATGGTCGCTTATTGCGTCCGTTGTAATAGGCCTTGCACTTATTGTCATTATCGTTGCTATTGCAGTTCGACTTTCAGACCCTAAACTCATTACACGTAAAGTCGTCATCAACCCACCAACACCAGCCCATGTAACAGCCATCAGTCATATTGAGAAAATTAAGCATCAGTCCTTAACTGACACTAAGCAATACTACATGGAACTAACAGAAGCGCTTCGCACATACATTGAGAAGCGCTTCGGATTTAGTGCTCGTGAAATGACTACAAGCGAAATCATTGACCAACTAACACTTGTTGGTAATGAGCAAGCCTTGTTCGAATTAAAAGAAGTACTGTTAACTGCCGACTTGGTAAAATTTGCGAAGCACTCCACTACCCTCTCCGAACAAGATAAAAGTTTAGTGCAAGCTCTTGACTACGTACAAACAACAAAGCAACAGCCACAAGAGTTACCACGTCCTCATGTAGAATACGTCACACTCTCAAGCAAGAAACAAATCTTGTGGCGCAACATTATGCACATTTTAATGTGGACGCTGATAGCAGTTACGATACTTTTATCAACTTACAATATTTTTGTTCTCTATTGCTGTTTTGCATAAACAAGACAATAAAGGACAAAGCTATCACAACCATGCATCTAAAGATTTAGAATAATGACATTTGCATCACCTGCCTACTTCTTATTGCTGCTACTGCTCATACCCTACTTTATATGGTACTTCCTTTTCCAGACCAAACATGAAGGACATATCACTTGGGCATCAGCCGAAGGCTTTAGACATATACCACACACCTGGCGAACTCGTCTTATTCATTTGCCCTTCTTCTTGCGAGTCCTAACCTTTTGTTTAGTTGTAATCGTATTATCAAGACCACAAACAGACTCTTCATGGCAAACAGGAGAAACCGAAGGCATTGATATAATGATGGCATTAGACATTTCAACGTCTATGGCAACTCCCGATATTGTTCCCAACCGTATATCTGCAGCCAAAGACGTTGCACTTAATTTCATAAGCAATCGTCCAAATGACAACATAGGCTTAACGCTCTTTGGTGGCGAAGCATACACTCAATGTCCATTAACAACCGATCATGGAATGTTAATGCGCACCTTTAAGGGAGCTACTTGCACGCTACAAAACGATGGTATTATTCAGCCAGGAACTGCTATCGGAATGGGAATAGCGAGTGCTGTCTCACACCTAAACGATAGCAAAACAAAAAGCAAAGTCATCATCTTGCTTACCGATGGTGCTAACAATACGGGAGAAATTTCGCCACTTATGGCCACTGATATGGCAAAAAACTTAGGCATTCGTATCTATACAATCCTCTTAGGCACAGACGGTAAAGTCAACGTTCCCGTAGCACAACTCCCCAATGGTGAAGTATATACCCAACAAATTGACGATACCGTTGACCCAACTACTCTAAAACAAATCGCACGTGAGACAGGAGGCATATTTTATCATGCGACATCACGCTCTTCGCTCAAGCAAGTGTACGACGAGATTGACAAACTTGAAAAGTCAAAACTCAAGATCAATAGTCATACACAACACTACGAAGCCTATCAACCATTTGCGATTGCGGCATTGATACTCCTCATCGCTGAGATGTTATTACGCTTATTAGTATTTAGAAAGCTCTAAAAGGAAGTCCACAATACGTATGAAGTAGAACTATCACATATTGCATTCATAACATGTTACAATTCCAAAGTCCACAATATCTATATCTACTACTACTCATACCCTTCTTATTGCTTATTTACTTTTATAGCCTTTGGAAGCACAAGAAGCAATTAAGCAAGTTAGGAGATGAGCAACTCATTCATGCTCTCATGCCTGGCAAGTCAAACATACGGAAGCATACAAAGTTTGCACTATTATTACTGGCACTTACCGCCCTTGTCTTCACAATTGCAAGGCCACTATATGGATTAAAGCAACAGACTGATACCGCAAGCGGCATAGAAGTCGTTGTAATGGTTGACGTATCAAACTCTATGTTAGCCAATGATGTTACCCCTTCGCGATTAGATCGTTCTAAGCTTTTAGTTACCAATATGGTAGACAAGATGAAGAATGATAAAGTTGCATTAGGAGTTTTCGCTGGCGAGGCTTATCCACAGCTCCCGATTACCTCTGACTATGCTTCTGCTAAAATGTTTATTGATGCACTTTCTACTGACATGGTAACATTGCAAGGCACAGACATAGCCAGCGCCATTGAATTAGGTTGCAGAAGTTTTACCGACAAGAAGGACGTTGGCAAAGCTATCATTCTGATAACCGATGGCGAGAACCATGAAGGAGGCGCAGAAGAAGCAGCAAAGGAAGCGAACAAGAAAGGCATTAACGTTTACGTCCTTGGAGTAGGAACAGCTGAAGGCGGTGAGATACAAACACCGAACGGCCCATTGACCGATGAAAATGGACAAATTGTACACACAGCCTTAAATGAGGAAATGTGTCGCAAAATCGCTCAAGCGGGCCACGGCATCTACTTACACCTTGACCAAAGCAACAGTGCGCAAGAGGAACTTCGAACACAACTCAGCCAACTCAAGCAGGCATCATCTACCACTTCGTACACAGCACGCAACGAACAATTTCAAGCCATTGCGATCATTGTAATACTACTTCTTATCATTGAAGCATGCCTCAACGAAACTAAAAACTCTTTCTTTCAAAGAATTAAACTTTTCAAAAGATGATTCGTTTGACAAAAACAGCCCTATTCATACTCGTGCCACTTTTCCTCGCTCTTTACGCTTCGCCAGCAAAAGCACAGACTAAAGTATATAGGTATACGCATATAGGGAACCAAAACTTCCATGCTAACAATCCTTACAAAGCAGCTCAATACTATCTTAAAGTACTTAAAAAAGATGCTTCAAATAGCCGAGCCATGTTCAACCTTGCCAACGTTTACTTAACTAAAGGCGACATTAAAGCTGCTGATAGTTTATACAATCGTGTTGCACAAACCGACCCCAACAAGCAAGTACGCGCCATGGCATGGCACAATCGAGGCTACATAAGTCAAAGCGCTGCTTCAAAGAGTCGCGACCAGCAACAACAATTACTTCTCAATGCGATTGAACAATACAAGCAATCGTTGAGACTCAATCCACATGACGAACGCACTCGCTACAATTTGGCATTGTGTCAAAAGCAGTTGAAGAATAATCCTCAACAAAACAAGCAGAAAAACAAGCAACAAAACCAAAAGAAACAACAAGAGCAAGATAAACGACAAAATAACAATAAGAAACAACAGCAAGAGCAAAATCAACAAGATAAGCAACAAGAGCAACAACAAACACAGCAATATATTAATCTTGCCAAGCAAGCTGAAAAACGAGCTCTTGAAAAACTAAAGCAACATCAACCCAAACAGAGAGCCAAAGGCAAAAACTGGTAAAAGCCGCCCCTACATCTACCTCGTGATGTAAATAGGATGATTACTATAGTAACAAAGAAACATGACACAAAAGCTGCACATATTTAGAATAATGCTATGCTTTGTCTTGATAAGCATTTCAGCAACATATAATACGAATGCCCAATCGTTCAAAGCACATATAGAAGACGTCGGAGGCTACTATCGTCTTACATTTACCATTGCCAGCAATGACGCAAACAATTTCACTCCTCCTTCTTTGTCTAATTTCGAAGTGCTCAGCGGTCCTTCTACCTCTACTTTTAGTAACTATCAGATTATCAACGGACACGCCTCACACTCCGAAACAACGACCTTCACCTATATACTCTCTGCTCGCAAGAGTGGAAAGATTACTATCGGCCCTGCAAGCATACGTGTTAATGGTAAAAGCGTGCATTCAAATAGTGTTACATTAAATGCACAAGCCAACCATTCTGCGTCAAACGGCCCCCATTCACCAAATGTCGGAACGAATAATAGTGTGCAACAAGCGGGCAGTTCCGTTACCAACAACGATCTCTTCATTGACGTCACCCCCAGTCGCACGACTGTACACGAACAAGAAGCCGTGCTACTCACCTATCGCATTCATGCCCGCGTTGGCGTTGGACTCTCTAACACAAGTCTAACACAAAAGCCCGACTTCAAAGGACTTATTTCGCAAGAGATACCGCTACCTGGTAACCAAATTCAAACCTACATTGAACATCGAAATGGGCGCACCTATCGCACAGGCACTATTTTGCAATACGTAGTATTTCCACAAACGAGTGGAAAGTTGACCATTCCCAGTATAACGTTCGACTGCGCTGTTGTACAACAAGACAACACCATGGATTTGGCCGATGCTTTCTTCAATGGTGGTGGTACAATCAGTGTTCAAGTACGCCGCTCGGTAGCCCCCATCACACTTCAAGTAGAGGCACTTCCACAACCACGTCCTGCAAAATTCTCAGGAGCAGTTGGTAAATTTAACATACAAGCGCAACTGCTCAACAAGACGATTAAGACGAACGATGTTGCTACTTACCGCATTACCCTCAACGGCTTAGGTAATCTAAAACTCATCAGCGCACCGCAAGTAAAGTTCCCATCCGACTTCGACACCTACGATGCTAAAACAAACGATAACACCAAAGCTACTGCTAACGGTCTTCACGGACAGTTAACTTTTGACTACACGTTCGTTCCCCGCAACGTTGGCGATTACGCCATACCTGCTACAGAATTCGTATTCTTCGACACGGAAAGCAATAGCTACAAAACTATTCGCACACAAGCCATTACGCTCCACGTCGAAAAGGGCGAACGCTCGAATGCAGATGTTGACAAGCAATTAGCACTTTTAAAGAGCGACATTCGACCGCTCCATACATCCCCCTCAGCGCTTCTTGAGTGGGGAACATGGCCTTTCCGCCTCCTCTTTGCTATCATAATCATCATTTGCATTGCGACCTTGTATGCCGTTAGCAAATGGGCGAGCATCAGAAACGATGTAACGTATAAAAAACGCTATGCTGCACAACGAGCCATTAAACAATTACAAGACTGCGCCAACAAGACGAACAATAGTGCTGACACGCTAAAGTACGTTTATGATTATCTTGTCAACACCTACAACCTCACCACTTCTGATTTAACCGCATCTCACATTCATGAAGTACTCACAAATCAAGGACTCAGTGAGGCTGTCATCAACAAGGTAAACCAACTCATCGAACAATGTCAATACGCTCAATACGCACCCGTAGATGCCAATCAAGGCAACTCTTTAGCCCAACAAGCTATTGACATTATTGAAAAGCTCGAAACTGAGAACAAGAAAAGTCATAAATAACCAATGCCAACAAAGCATTATGAAGAAGTATATCATTCTATTCATACTCATACCCCTCATCACGCTTTCAGCCCATGCGACGAACAAGGTTGAAGAAGCTGAAACACTTTACAATCAGAAGAATTACATTGCAGCAATTGACGCATACAATCAAATCATCTCTGCCGATTCCTCTTTCGTCACTACCTCACCACTACAGGCTGCCACTATCTACTACAACTTAGGCAACTGTTATTACAGAGTGAAGGACTTTGCCAAAGCAGTCTTTTCCTACCAACAGTCACTGCGACTAAACCCTTCTGACAAAGATGCTCAGTTCAACCTACAACTAACACAGAGCAAGTTGCAAGACCAATTTGACGAACCATCAGCATCGCTTTTTGTCATCATGTTGCGTTCCGTTATGTTCTCAAATAGTGCAACGGCATGGGGATATACGTCCCTCCTACTTTTAATACTTGCTTCTGTAAGCTTTTACTTATTCAGAAACAAACGTATTAAAATCATGCTCAACAAGATAGCTTTTGCGACAAGCATTCTTTCCTTTGCGCTTGCACTCATGACTATATGCTTTGCTTATGTTGAACACAACCACCCCTACCCTGCCCACCAAGCAGTTATCATGCAAACAACACAAGCCTATTCTACGCCATCAGCTACGTCAAAGACCATTTGCGAACTTCATAGCGGTGTCTTGATAAATATCATAACAACGCAAGAAGATGGGTGGCAGCAAGTTCAATTACCCGACAACGCTACTTGTTGGATAAGAAGTAATGCGCTCGCAAACTTAAAATAAGAGCCACACACTTAGCAAGCTAACGAACATAAAACGCATCATTGCTCATGCTCAACATAGATCAAACAATCACACTATTTATAAACGGAAGTCATTCTCTCTATATAGATGGCATGGCACTGACCGCCACCCACACAAGTACATGGATTCCATTAATAATAGTTTTGCTATACATCATTATACAAGGTAACAACCTACGCGGAGTATTCCTCTTTATTACAGCATTTGCACTTTGCATACTCATCTCCGATCAGGTGGCTTCAACCATTTGCAAACCGCTATTCGAACGTTGGCGACCCACACACAACCCCGAAATTATGTATCTTGTTGACACCGTCAACGGATATCGAGGTGGAAAGTACGGCTTCTTTTCGAGCCATGCAGCCAACACCATGTCTATTGCCGTCTTTTTATCGCTCGTCTTAAAACATAAGCGGCTAAGCATCTGGCTCTTTTCATGGGTTGTACTTAATTGTTGGACACGAGTTTATTTAGGAGTGCACTACGTAGGCGACATCATGGTTGGACTCATTTGGGGCTCTATCGTGGGCTACGTTATCCATAAGTGCTACAACCACTACCTACTAAAGAGCAAAGTCGATGCCACAGCTGCGGCCCAAAGCTCAACCCGAACCTTATCATTCTACTCCTCACGCAACATAAATCTATTAATTACGACCATACAACTCACCTACCTGTACGTATTAATACGCGCTTTATTCTTCATTTAGCATAAGTCCATTACCACAAACAATGCTAAAAAAGGGCGAAGAGAACAAATACCCAAAACGAAATAAGCGCAAAAACATAAGCAATCTTGCGCATAATAACAATTTAAATTTGTAATTTTGCCACAAATTTTAATTATGAAGAAGATTTCAATCATTGCTTGCATGCTAACGCTCATTATAGCCACCTCTTGCGCTGACTATAACCGCGTAGTTAAAACGCAAGATTATGAATACAAATACGAAGTTGCAAAGCAATACTATGCTGAAGGCATGTACAACCGAGCCGCGTTGCTCATTCAAGACGTGCTTTCTGTACTCAAAGGTACCGACCAAGGCGAAGAATCACTCTACTTATCGGGACTTTGCAACATGAAGGCACACTCATATGACGCTGCCTCTACTATCTTTCGCAAGTATTACCAGACTTATCCACGTGGCAAATACGTAGAAGAGGCTCGATACAACTGTGGTCTCTCGCTTTACTACATTACGCCAGAGCCCAAACTCGACCAATCAGAAACATACCAAGCTGTTACAGAATTTCAAAACTTTATCGAAAATTTTCCCTCAAGTCGCTTACGTCCGCAAGCGCAGGAGATGATTTTCAAGTTGCAAGATAAATTAGTAGAAAAGGAATATCTATCAGCCAAACTCTACTACGACCTTGGCACCTACATCGGCAATGGTACTAACGGCAACTATGGTGCGTGCATCGTAACAGCCGAAAACGCTATCAAGAACTACCCCTACACGACACGACGCGAAGACTTTGCGATACTTATCCTAAGAGCAAAGTTCCAACTTGCCCAGTTCAGCGTTGAGAGCAAAAAGGAAGAGCGCTATCACAACGCCATTGACGAGTATTATGGTTTTGTTACTGAGTATCCCGAATCAAAGTATATGAAGGAAGCAAACGAACTCTTTGCAAAAGCCAAGAAGTACGTACAGAGTGATAGCAACGATACAGCAAATCTAAGCAAATAAAAACAACGAAATACATTTATACAATGGATTACAAAAAGAGCAAAGCACCTACCAACACCGTAACACACAATCTGATGGACTTCTGCGACGGCACAAACAACATCTACGAGAGCGTTGTCATCATGTCAAAGCGCGCCAACCAGATTGCAGTTCAAATGAAGGAGGACCTTTCAAAGAAGCTGAAGGAATTTGCTTCAAACAACGACAACTTGGAAGAAACTTTCGAGAACCGCGAACAAATTGAAATTTCTCGCTACTACGAAAAGCTTCCCAAGCCCACGCTCATCGCTGCGAACGAGTTTTTGCATCACAACATCTACTTTCGCAACCCCGCAAAGGATAAAGACAACTTAAGCTCTGAATCATGATACAACGCATTCAAAGCATTTACCTCGTATTGGCTGGATTTTTTTCAGCCTTTACTTTTTTTGAGCCTGTATGCTCATTCATCAAGCAAGAGGCTTCTGCTACTTACGGCTTCTGCATGTCTAGTTGCGAATACTACAACCAAGCAGCAGCAAATGCAGTAGTAGATAGCATGATTAGTCGCCACCCCTGGGGATTAGCTGTAATGGCTACGCTGACTATCATCTTGGCTATCATCGCCATTTTCAACTATAAGAATCGCAAGAAACAAATTAAGTTTGTCAACATTGCTACGCTTACAGCATTCATGTGGTACGTAGCATTCGCAGCCTATACGCTATCTATTAAAGGAAGAACCGACTTCGCTCCGACCTTTGAAGTTGCAAGTCTGTTTCCATTATTATCACTTCTTACTCTCTACTTAGCCAAGCGAGCTATCAAACACGATGAGGCCTTGGTAAGAGCTGCAGACAGAATACGATAAGCCTACCTTTTTTAGCGATGATAGTAAAACAATCACAGATTTAGCAACCTTCTAACAATCACAAAACCTATGTCACTCAACAAAGTAATGCTTATTGGCAATGTGGGCAAAGACCCCGACATTCGTTATATTGACAATGGAGTATGCACTGCACAAGTTAGCTTAGCAACAAGCACCCCAAGCTATACGCTGCAGAATGGTACACAAGTGCCCGAACGCACCGAATGGCATAGTATCTACCTATGGCGCAGACTTGCCGAAATCGTTGAACGATACGTTCACAAAGGCGACAAGCTATACGTTGAAGGCGAACTACGCTATCGTACTTATACCGATAAAAAAGGTACCACGCATAAAGTAACCGAGATATGGGCTTCAAACATCGAGATGCTGACACCGCGTAGCCAAAATGCTGCCCCACAAGCTAACAACAGTACAACTACTTCACAAGCTACACAAGCCAATCCATTTCCTACTTCAAATGCAGGAACGGACAACAATAGCAAATTACCTTTCTAAACAAAAGGCACGCAAAAGATTACAAATCCATGAAGTTTACATTCCGTGACTATCAAGTCAAGAATGATCTGATAAAAAGACTCGTACCACTCAACGCTAACTCATTAGCAAAAGGTGAAGTACGAGTTTTTTTGTGGCAACACACCTTTAATAGGTCAAGACTCATTCAACTTGCCGAGAGCAACTACCCCACAACAGACTATCACCAATTTAGCACACTCCGAGACAAAAGATTTATCGAAAAGCTGTCCGTACTTCTACTCCTTCACCAAGTGTTAGGTCCTGAAGCCACCATTGACTATCATTCCACAGGCCGTCCCTTCCTCAAGTCAAATGACCAAATAAAAATAAGCATATCCCACACTACCAACATCTATGCCATTAGTTTCTCCACCTCCGCCCACGGCATGGATGTTGAGTGCTTTACCAAAAAAGCTTTCAAAGTAAAACAAATGTTTGTAAATGACTACGAAAGTAAATGGCTAAAGAAGAGTGAAGATTCTGTAATGGAAAAATATACGTCACTGTGGAGTGCCAAAGAGGCTATTTATAAATTATACGATCAACCAGGACTATCGTTCAAACGCGATATCATCATCAGACAGACCCCACTCCTGCAATACACAGCGCAACTTCCCTCATTACAGAAAAGGTGTCATGTCGAACTACTCTACTATCCTGAGTACGCACTAACGATTGCAGTGGAATAAAATAACATAGCTTCATTGTTCACAAATAAAGATAAACTGCAATTTATCTGCCTAATTGGGGGGCGGGTTTGTAACCCGCGGCAGCAGCATGTTTTGAACATCTACTTATAGTCGCTTAGCACGAGAACATATATCCATACATTTTCAGAACCTTTGATTTATCTTTCATGTTTCATTTTTTGTTATAAAGTAACTGAATATCAACCATTTAGAAAAATGAAACATACGACTTTAATGTTTCATTTTTAGTTTCATGTTTCACTTTTAAAAACACTGAGGAAGCGCGTTATCGCTCCCTCAGTGTTTTTAAATCGCTCCCACAGAGGTTTTGAATCGCTCCCTCAGTGTTTTTGTTTTTCTCCCTCAGTGTTTTTAGAATGAAACATTGAAACTAAAAGTGAAACATGAAAGTCGTATGTTTCAGCCTTCAAAAGTGTTGATAATCAATAAGTTGAAACATAAAAATGAAACATGAAACATAAAATATGCA
>UQHJ01000017.1 GCA_900540885.1 uncultured Prevotella sp. | reverse complement strand
GCAGCAGCAGGTTGCTTATAGTCGCTTAGCAACTATAAGTAGATGTTCAAGCCTGCTGCTGCCGCGGGTTAAAAACCCGCCCCCCAATTAGCCCGCCCCCCAATTAGACCGATAAATTGCAGTCTATATGTTACTACAACGTTTCCGTTATGCCTACCATAATGGGAATTTCAATTTCGTCGTTAGGCCAGCGGGGCTGGTAAAGGAGTGATATGGGTTTGCCGCCCACGTTGTTCCAATTGATTCGGGTGAGTTTGTAAAAGTTAGGTGGGCCGAAGTCGAATGAACGGCCAAAGAGTAAAATGGCATGGCGCGCTTCATCTACTTTCCATACGCCACCACCATAGGGGCAACTCTCACCAGGGTGTAGTAAGTCACGATGCAGATATACGTGGCCAAAGCGTAATTCACCGTCTTGTGTGATAATGAACTTTTGATACATGAGGAAGAATATAATGTGCGAATATTTTTAGTGTATAAAATGAAGGAGTGCAAGTCCCTTTTGTGTAAAAGAGCTATTTACGTAACGCGTGCTTTCTATCGCGCGATAAAATGCTTTATCATTCTATCGCGTGTTAGAAAGCACGCGTTACGTATATAGGGGAGCTTTATAATATCAACCCCTTCTAAAGCTTACTTGTCCTTCTTACCAAACACCGAAAAGTGAACATAGCGTTTGGGGTGTGATTTGAGGTCGATCATGAGCGAGTCTGCATTGCGCAGAGTGCTATTGAGGTTATCATATACCCCACGGTCGTTTAAGAAGAGTCCTAATGTATTGTCGGTGCTCTTCAATTTAGTGTCGAGTGTAACTGACATATCGCCTAAATGGTTGGTCAGGTTGTGAGCACTCGCCAACGTAGCATTGACGCTATTCAATGTAGATTGAATGTCTAATTTAGCTAAGTTGCCTGTGAACTTTTCAGCATTAATGCTAGTTTGCTTTAAGTGTGCAACCATTTGAGGCACGTCATTTTGCATCATTGCGTTCAAGCCTTCAGATGTCTGTTTCAGATTTTCAGTGATAGCTTGTGCGTTGTGCAGCGTAGCCGTTAAGGCAGGGTCACCCGTCAGACGATTAAGGTTGGCCATGATAGAGTCAAGCTTGGGCAGCATCTTCTCAATTTGTGGCACCATTTCTGCTACCTTATCCATTGTACCAACGTGCATGGAACCTTGAATGGTATCCCCCTTCTCAAGGTTGCGCGTAGGGTTAGGGCCTAATAGCAGTAGCATTTTTACGCCTCCCATTAATTCCGTTTCGAGTTCGGCACGCGTTTGTTGGGGAACGTGCATCTCTTTGTTCAACTCAATACCAACAATAACGTTTTCACCGCGTTCGTAGTCATATTCAATGGTGCGTACAATGCCCACGGGGTAGCCATTTGCATAAACGGCATTTGATACGGCCAATCCAGCCACGTCTTTAAACTTAACGTAATAGGTGTTGGTTGACTTAAATACATTGATGCCCTTTAGGAAATTGAGTCCAATGAATAGCAGCACTAAGGCTACTACTGCTGTAAGGGCAATTTTCATTTCTTTTTTCATTATCCAGATTGTTGTGAGGTGAGTCACTTCTTTTCTTGTTCTTTGGCGCGTGCTTCGGCTACAGATACGGATTTTCCATTGACTGTTGCTACCACGTAGGCACTGCTTAACTTTGTCTTTACGGTGCGCAATGCTTTTTGGGCATTGGCGTAGCTGGTGTAGCTGCCGTAGTAGTACTTGTAAAGTGTGCCTTCTTTAACGCGGCTAATGCTCAAACCTTTAAACTGTGCATCAGTAGTGGAAATCTCTGTTTTCCCAGCTCCCACTTGTATGCGGTAGTTCACCTTTTGTTTGGCAGAGGTCTTAGACGCCTTTTTCGTTTCGTTATTCTTATCGTTCGTTCTTTGTTGTTTGCCTTTAGCCAGGGTCGTTTCATTCTTTTTGGACGTTTTGCTAAGGCTCGTCTTCGAATTATTTTCTACCTTATTCTTTGACTTTATCTCCTTTGGTGCGTCTTTCGATTTGCTATTAGGAGTGGACTCTTTGCTGGTAGGCTTTGAGCTGTTTGCCTGTTCTTTTTTTGTATTGCTTGCTTCCTTTGCCTTGGTTGTGTTGCCTTGAGCCTTTGACGTAGAGGCAATATCTTTGGACTTAGACGTATCTTTACCCTTTGTCAAAGTATTCTTAGACTGTGCGGCCTCTTTTGTTTTCGTCGTATTTTCTTGTGGTTTAGATTTTTCTTTAGCGTGATTGGTTGGGGCCTTCACCTTTGCTTCAACTTCTCGCTTCGGTTCAGCTTTCGGAGTAGCATGCTTTGCAGTCGAATGCTTCGCGTTATTGCTTCGACGTGAAATGAGAGCTACGTCATTATCGTTAGGCGTTTCGATGATGCGCGTCGTTGGAACGGTGGCAACAGGAACAACAGCAGCCTCACTGTTATTAAAGTTTGAAGGCTCGGCTAAGGGTTCGTTCACTTTGGGTTTAGGAAGGTCGGCCGTCATGCGAGTAGGAAGATTTTCAGGAATGTCGTGTACGCCCTTTTCGTGCATGCGCAAGTAGGCTAAAAATCCATTATAAATGCTACGGCTGAGTTCCATCACGCCTTGTTGTGAGTTGAGGTAAGTCTCTTCAGCGGGAGTGGTGATAAAACCTAACTCAGTGAGTACGGAAGGCATTGAAGTATTGCGTAACACCAAGAACCCCGCTTGGTGTACCCCCTTGTTGGGACGCCCTGTTGAGACGTATTGCTTCTGAATACAACTTGCTAGGTCGACACTTTGTTTCATGTATTTATCTTGCATAAACTCAAAGATGACGTAGCTTTCTGCCTTATTGGGGTCGAAGCCTTGATAAGTTGTCTTATAGTCGTTCTCAAGTGTAATTACAGCATTCTCGCGTTTGGCAACGGCAAGGTTGGCATTGGCGCGGGCCATACCTAAAGTGTACGTTTCTGATCCATAGGCTAATCGGCCGGCAGGTAATGCGTTTGTATGAACAGAAATAAAGAGGTCGGCCTTGTTGTTATTGGCAATGTCGGCACGTCGTTGTAGAGGAATGAATACGTCAGTTTTGCGAGTATAGACCACCTTCACATTGCGACAATTCTCTTCCACCAAATTGCCAAAGGCCAATGCTACGCGTAGGTTGATGTCTTTCTCTTTGGAGTAAGCACCCACTGCACCAGCATCGTGACCGCCATGTCCAGCGTCAATAACGAGTGTAAAGTTACGCTTTTCTGCATTGCTCCATGCCACAGTGGGTAAAAATGCGACAAATAGAACAATATATAGGAACTTAGATAAATAATTTTTCATGTTAATAGTGTGTATATCACTCAAAACGCCCTGCTTTTGTGCATCGTTTCTTCTGCCTACAAAGGTAGTGTAAATTTAGAAAATGTGCGATAACTATACGCACCTTTCAATAATAATAAAGGTTATAAATCCCAAGAGTAGGGCATAGGTGGCTTGCTTTTGATAGCCATGTGCATGCGTTTCGGGAATCATCTCGTCGCTCGTTACGTAAAGCATAGCACCGCCAGCGAAGCCTAACATGATGGGTAGTAATAAAGTAGAAGCTTGTCCCATACCAAAACCGATGACAACGCCTACGACTTCTAAGAGTCCTATCACAATAGAAATGCAGAAAGTGCGCAGTGGCTTTACGCCAGCCATTAATAGGGGAGCAATAATAACCATTCCTTCTGGTACATTTTGTAGCGCAATGCCCAAACTTACCGTCCAATTATTGTCCGTCGCAGTATCGCTAATGCTCACGCCAGCAGCCATGCCTTCAGGTAGCTTGTGTAAAGCGATGGCGAGGACAAATAATAGGATACGATTGAGCGAAGCGTTATTGTGATGTTCCGCCTCGTCAAGTCCTGTAATGTGGTGAAGGTGGGGCGTAATGAGGTCGAGCACGTTGAGAAACAAAGCTCCAGCCATTACGCCACCGACCGCCCACCACCATTGTTGGGCTTGCTCAAAGGCAGGAACAATGAGTCCCAGTGTAGAAGCAGCTAACATTAGGCCTGCACAATAGCCGAGTAACGTATCATTCCATTTATGAGGCAGCTCTTTGATAAAGAATCCTATTGCACTGCCAATGATAGAGGCACCGCAGAGCCCAACAGCACTTACCCAGACCTGTGTCATGACGCTTCACTTGTGATTGTACGATAAAGTTCTTGGCACGCATCCTCTAATAAGGTGATGACCAATTCAAAGTCAGTAGCGTCACCATAATAAGGGTCGGGCACTGTGGTGTACGTTCGATGAGAGGTTAAGAAGTCGGCCATGCGCACCACTTTGGCTTTATCGTCTTGTGTATGTGCCATAGCAGTGATAGCACGATAATTGTCGTTGTCCATTACCACGATGTGGTCAAAGCGTTGGAAGTCAGTTGGGGTGAATTGACGGGCATGGCTATTAAAGTTATAGCCATGCTTACGTCCACACTCTCGCATACGGCTATCGGGTAATTGTCCGACGTGCCAATTACCAATGCCTGCAGAGTCTATTTCGAAATCTGCTTCTGATTTATGATCCTTTACAATCGATTTCATAATGCCTTCAGCAGCAGGCGAACGGCAAATATTGCCCAAACAGATAAATAAAACGGTATGTTTCCCTTTTTTCATGTTTTCGTATGTATTTTTATTGAAGTTGCAAAGGAAATTATATTTTGTGGCTCGTGCAAGAGAAGTGTGTCACAAAGTGTGGTGATTTACTCAAGTTCCGGATTAAGATAAATTGTTGTTTTAAAAAAAATGAGCAGCAAAATTTGGCACATTCAAAAAAAGTTCCGATATTCGCTTTTGTAAAGCCAAGATAGCTAAAAGTGAGTTGTTCGCTTTGTGTGCTATAGTTGAAAGATTCTTTAGAAAATGAACGATTTAAAACAAGATTTCTTGACTTATTTAGAAGCGGAACGTGGCTATTCTCCCACAACCATTGCTACTTATAAGAAAGCACTTGTGTCGGTCGAGATATTTTTTAAAAGTATAGATAGTCAACTTTCTTGGCAAACGATTGATGCCGATGTGATGCGCCAATGGTTGGCCGCCCAAATGGAACGAGGTGAGGGAGCGCGTACTATGGGTAAGGAACTCAGTGCGGTACGTAGCTTTTATAAATACTTGCGTCGAATGGGGTTGGTAGATCATAATCCGATGTCGCTCATACAAAATCCGAAAGTGCAGAAGGTCCTTCCTTCGTTTTTGAAAGAACAAGAGGTAGAACGACTTTTTGATGATGTAGATTATGGTAGTGACTTTGTAGGTGTACGCAATCAAACTATGTTACTTACCTTTTACCACACAGGGGTACGTATGGCTGAGTTGATTGGATTGAATGTAAATGATATTCAACTTGCAACATGTGAACTGCGTGTGACGGGTAAACGTAATAAGCAGCGAGTCGTGCCTTTTGGCTTAGAATTGTATGAAGCCTTAGTGAAGTACTTGCACGTTCGTCAACAGTTCTACGGCAGCAGTGAAGGCCCTGTGTTTATTACACAGAAGCGACAACGCATCAATCGTCGACAGGTGGGAATAATTGTAAAGCGTTATCTCTCACTTGTTACTACGCAGAAGAAAAAAAGTCCGCACGTGTTACGCCACACCTTTGCTACGGCAATGCTTAATAATGGTGCCAGTCTGGAGGCTATTCGAGAACTGCTCGGACATGAAAGTATTTCAACTACAGAGGTGTATACGCATACGTCGTTTGCTGACCTTAAAAAAGAATATGAACTAGCCCACCCAAGGGCATAAACAAAAAAGGAGGTTACTATGGAACTCAAGATTCAAGCCATCCACTTTGATGCAACTGATAAGTTGAACGCATTTATTGAAAAGAAAGCAAGCAAGCTCGAAAAGACTTGCGACAACATAATTAAGGCTGAGTTCGTGCTTAAGGTAGTTAAGCCCGAAACCGCAAAGAATAAGGAAACGGCATTGAACGTTTCACTCCCAGGAACAGACTTGCACGCAGAAAAGGTGTGCGACACATTTGAAGAAGGTGTTGACCTCTGCGTTGATTCTTTGCTTCGCCAGATTGAAAAGTACAAGGAACGTCAAGCTAAGTAAGTCATGCCGCGTGCATGAAAGAGGGTAAACGTATTTCACGAAATGGAATACGTAAACAGATATTAACCATGAAAAAGCCCTCTGCTTGAAGGATACCGAAATAAAAGGTATTGAGAAATGATGTAAAAGTCTTCTTGATATCTGTTTGTGCCGTCTGCCATTCGCTTGTGAAGGTAGATGTTGCAGACGGTTGAGAGATTACGAACTATTAATAGGAGGCTCAGTGAAATACGCTGAGCCTTTTTTGTGTGTATGTGAAACTTTTTTCTGTCTCTGCGTAAAAAAATAAGGATAATATTTGTTAGATATAAAATTAATTGTACCTTTGCACTCGCAAAAGCAAAAAGCGTAGCGACTCACACGTTATGGTGTGTTAGTTCAGCTGGTTAGAATACATGCCTGTCACGCATGGGGTCACGGGTTCGAGTCCCGTACACACCGCTATTAATGCTGAGTTGAAGCTTTAACTTTTGCACACTTTGGTGTGTTAGTTCAGCTGGTTAGAATACATGCCTGTCACGCATGGGGTCACGGGTTCGAGTCCCGTACACACCGCATTAAATCCTTCAAGACGATAAAAGTTTTGAAGGATTTTTCTGTATATGGCAGATTCTAAAAAAATAGTCAGTTCAACCTTTTAAGGTTCTAAAGTTAGTTTAGTTGATTGTTAAGTAGGTATTCAAAATTAGTTTATATAATCATGTTCAGAATTAGTCGATATGCCTTGGTGTATTCTTTCGCCCAGAAACATAGGCTTCATCGGTCACGTAGCCCGCTACGCTCCCTCTTCAACCTCTGTTTCTGAACGAAATACTGCACCAATTCATATCAACTAATTTTGAACACCTACTTAAAGTGATGTAACCTTATAACTATCAACTAAAAACAGATTTTTAGAATACCCTTGTATATATTTACGTTATAACTTTGCAACATTAAAAAACAATATGTATCTTTGCGTTTAGGAAAACAATAAAAACATATAAATATGATTAATTTTAAGGTACTACTTGCTTCATTGCTCGTAGCAGGTGTTTCGGCACAGACTACTTTTGCACAAGTTGCAAGCGAAAAGAAAAAGTCTGGTTATCCTTATGCCTTTGTAGGTGTACAAGGTGGTGGTCAAGTAACGTTTGGCAATTATGATGCTACGAAACTCATTACCCCAATTGGGGCTGTGAACATTGGTGGAATGTTTACACCAGTAGTAGGCGCACGCTTGCATGTAAGCGGAATTAATGAGAAGGGTGGACTTAAAAGCCTTGACAAAACTTACAAGTATAAGTTTGTTACCTCTAACCTCGATCTTATGTTCAACCTTTGCAATGCGTTTGCTCCTAATAAGCATCACGTAGTAAATGCTTATTTGTTGGGTGGCGTTGGCTTGGGCTATGCTTGGGATAACGATGATCTGAATAAGTTGGCAGGTAATAATATCACCAGTGTAACGAATGATAATGTAAACCTTCGTTGGAGCGATGACCGCTTGGTACACAACTTCCGCGTAGGTGCAATGCTCGACTTTGAATTGAGCCGCTTGGTAGGCATCAATCTTGAAGTTACTGCCAATAACTATCACGACCGTTTCAACTCAAAGTTGAATGGTAAGGGCGATTGGCAAGTGCAAGCATTGGCTGGTATCAACTTTAAGTTTGGCCGCAAACGCATTACTGAAGATAATGCCAATATGGTCTCTCAACAAGACTACAACCAAATGCAGCAAGCTCAACAGACTCCCGCTCCTGAATCAAAGCCTGAGCCTAAGCCAGAACCAAAGCCCGCAGCGCGTGTGTTGCACGAAACAAAGGCTGAAGTGTTCTTCACCATTGGTTCTTCTGCTGTTACAGGAACGGAAGAAGCTAAACTTCGTGCTTTCGCACAATGGATGAAGGATTATCCTAGTGCAAAGGCTGTGCTTACAGGTTATGCTGATGCAGGTACGGGTAATGCAGAAATCAATCGCGCTATCTCACAAAAGCGTACAGAACACGTGAAGAAGATGTTGATTGAGAAGTATGGTATTGATGCTTCACGCCTTTCAACCGACTTTAAGGGTGATAAAGTTCAGCCCTTTAAGGAGAATGATTCTAACCGCGTAGTAATTGGTGTAGCTAAAGAACAGTAATCGAATTTAGCAATACATATATAATAGTATATGAGGCGCTCTATAGTTTTACGACAAACTATAGAGCGCTTTACTTTTTTATAAGAATAACGGCTTTGCAATGAATTGTGTGATGGCTAAGATATATGCGTCTTGTTTATTTAATTTCTGCCAAATAGTCAAAATGTTCTCCTTCAATGAGCTTGGTTGCTTCGAGTTGACAAGTATGAGCTATGTCTTTTAAAGTATCGAAGTCAACGTACAGCCAATCAAATGATTTACCCTTACATTTTCCGTACACCATGTTGAAGTCTACTTCGCCATAGTAGGTATTTAGATTGTTTGTTGAGAAATCTTCGTCATCGTCAAATAGATAACAGAGGTCAGAAGAATCAGCTAAGATTTTTCCACCAGGTGAAAGCAGACTCTTGCAACGAAGGAGTAGAGTGGAGAGATTGCTTAACTTCCCCGCAATGCCTAATCCATTCATTAATAATAAGATGGTATCAAACTTGAAGTCAAACGATGCTGTAAAAATGTCAGCACAAATGCTATGCCGGGCACCATGTAAGGTGCGTGCTTTGGTAGAAAGAGGTGAAATGTCAATAGAAGTAACGTCCAATCCACGTGCTTCTAAAGCTAATGTATGGCAGCCAGCTCCTGCTCCGACGTCCAAAACGCGACCTTTGCATAAATTGAGCGCGGTACGTTCAATACGTGACATGTGAGATTCTTTGCGAAATAATGTCTCAATCGGCATCTCGTCGTCGTCAAATAGACTCGACTGTACAATTAAATGATGTTGTGCATTGCCAAGGGTGGCGTAGTCCCAAATGGCTTGTCCCATTGGATCGTATTGGTCAGATAGTATCATAATGCGACAAAGTTAGTGTATTATTGTAAAAAAACATAGTAAAAAGATGATTTCCGGTATTAGAAGGTGCAAACAAATACGGGTGATAACGGTTGGAGAGAAGTATATACCTATGTATAATAATAGTGCTTTGTTGACGTCAAATGCTTGCTTTAAATAGGTGAAATGGCCTTACAAAGAATAAAAAAAGCGTTTTGTTGAAAAAAAAAGCATGAAATATTTGGTGCGAAAGAAATAATGCCTAACTTTGCACCCGTTTCCGAGAGACATCTACGAAACATGGGCAAATACCAGAGTGGCCAAATGGGGCAGACTGTAAATCTGCTGGCTTACGCCTTCGGTGGTTCGAATCCATCTTTGCCCACCTGCTTCTTTTTATAGAAAAAACTTGCGGAAGTAGCTCAGTTGATAGAGCACTAGCCTTCCAAGCTGGGGGTCGCGGGTTTGAGCCCCGTCTTCCGCTCTAAAAAAACTTTTAACGTTTTTGCTGTTATAGCTCAGCGGTAGAGCACTTCCTTGGTAAGGAAGAGGTCGCGAGTTCAAGTCTCGCTAACAGCTCTCTTCTGAATTTTAAATCTTACTTGTTGAGATTGAATAACAAGGAAATTCATTCAAATAAAAAATAATACACAGCTATGGCTAAAGAGAAATTTGAACGTACCAAACCGCATGTTAACATCGGTACTATTGGTCACGTTGACCACGGTAAGACTACTTTGACTGCCGCTATCTCTAAGGTTCTCCACGAGAAGCTTGGTACTGGCGAAGATGTTAAGTCATTCGATCAGATTGATAACGCTCCTGAAGAAAAGGAACGTGGTATCACTATCAACACTGCTCACATCGAGTATGAAACTGAAAAGCGTCACTATGCTCACGTAGACTGCCCGGGTCACGCCGACTACGTAAAGAACATGGTAACTGGTGCTGCTCAGATGGACGGTGCAATCATCGTAGTTGCTGCTACTGATGGTCCTATGCCTCAGACTCGTGAGCACATCCTTCTCGCTCGTCAGGTAAACGTTCCCCGCCTCGTTGTATTCTTGAACAAGTGCGATATGGTTGAGGACGAAGAAATGCTCGAGCTCGTAGAAATGGAAATGCGCGAACTCCTCGAACAATATGACTTCGAAGAAGATACTCCTATCATCCGTGGTTCTGCACTTGGTGCTTTGAACGGTGTTGCAAAGTGGGAAGATTCTGTAATGGAATTGATGAACGCTGTTGACAACTGGATTCAGGAACCCGTTCGTGACGTTGAGAAGCCTTTCTTGATGCCTGTTGAGGACGTATTCTCAATCACTGGTCGTGGTACTGTAGCTACTGGTCGTGTAGAAACTGGTATCGTTAAGGTTGGTGACGAAGTTCAGATCCTTGGTCTTGGTGAAGATAAGAAGTCAGTTGTAACTGGTGTTGAGATGTTCCGTAAGATTCTCGACGAAGGTGAAGCTGGTGATAACGTAGGTCTTCTCCTCCGTGGTATCGATAAGTCTGAAATCAAGCGTGGTATGGTTATCACTCACCCGGGTGTAATCACTCCGCATAAGAAGTTCAAGGCTTCTATCTACGTATTGAAGAAGGAAGAAGGTGGTCGTCACACTCCATTCGGTAACAAGTATCGTCCTCAGTTCTATCTCCGTACTATGGACTGTACAGGTGAAATCCACCTCCCCGAAGGTACTGAAATGGTAATGCCTGGCGATAACGTAGAAATCTCTGTAGAACTCATCTACGCTGTAGCTATCAACGTAGGTCTCCGCTTCGCTATCCGTGAAGGTGGTCGTACAGTAGGTTCTGGTCAGATTACTGAAATCCTCGACTAATACGCGGGATTAACCGATAAAACAATATAGGTGCTTGCCTCTATCTTGAGGCGAGCCCTATTAAACGGGAATAGCTCAGTTGGTAGAGCACTGGTCTCCAAAACCAGGTGTCGGGAGTTCGAGCCTCTCTTCCCGTGCTAATAGATACATATATGTTCCAGAAAGTAATTGCATATTGCAAAGATTCATACGACGAATTATCTCATAAGACCACGTGGCCTACGAGAAAGGAGTTGACTCACAGCGCGATTGTTGTGTTAACAGCTTCCATCATCATAGCACTCGTGGTGTATCTCATGGATACGGTATTTGAGTCAATCATGCAACTTATTTACCCTCAAATTTAAGTTGATATGGCACAAGCAGAAATGGCATGGTACGTTTTGCGTGCTGTAAGCGGAAAAGAAATGAAGGTTAAAGAGTACATTGATGCTGAAATTAAGAATGGCCGCCTCGGTGGCCATGTTTCGCAAGTACTCATTCCAACCGAGAAGGTGAAAGCACTCCGTGGTAGCAAACAAGTTATCAAGGAACGTCTCTATCTTCCCGGCTATGTTCTTGTTGAGGCTAGACTAGTTGGTGAAACCGTTCACGAGTTGCGCAACACACCTAATGTGTTGGGTTTCCTCGGTGGAATGGATAACCCCACTCCCCTTCGTGAGAGCGAGGTGAACCGTATCCTCGGTAAGGTTGACGAGCTTGAGAATGAACCTCAGGAAATCGAAATTCCTTACATCGTAGGCGAGAACGTTAAGGTTACTGATGGACCGTTTAGTGGTTTCTCTGGTGTGATTGAAAAGATCGACGAAGAGAAGCGAAAGGTGACTGTCATCGTTAAGGTGTTCGGTCGCAGTACGGGCCTCGACCTTGGTTTTATGCAGGTAGAAAAGGAATAAGAGCGTACGGTCAATGTTACGTGTACTGTATCGCACATTATTCATCGTCACATTTTAATATTTTAATAAACAACAATGGCTAAAGAAGTTGCTGGATTAATCAAATTACAGATTAAGGGCGGCGCTGCAAATCCATCACCTCCCGTAGGTCCTGCTTTAGGTTCTAAGGGTATCAACATCATGGATTTCTGCAAGCAGTTCAACGCCAGAACTCAGGACAAGGCTGGTAAGGTATTACCTGTTGTCATTACTTACTTTAATGACAAGTCTTTCTCTTTCGTAGTAAAGACTCCTCCTGTAGCAATTCAATTGCTGGAAGCAGCCAAGAAGAAGAGCGGTTCTGCTGCTCCTAACCGTACCAAGATCGCTGAGATAACTTGGGATCAGGTTAAGGCAATCGCAGAAGACAAGATGCCCGACTTAAACTGCTTCACAGTTGAAAGTGCAATGCGTATGGTAGCTGGTACTGCCCGCAGCATGGGTATCACAGTAAAGGGTGACTTCCCTGGTGAATAATTTAAACTTCAATTTGAACAATGAGTAAACTGACAAAAAATCAGAAGTTAGTCGCTGACAAAGTTGAAGCAGGGAAGGCATATACATTGAAAGAAGCCGCATCTCTGGTAAAGGAAATTACTACTACCAAGTTTGATGCTTCAATCGATATTGACGTACGTTTAGGTGTAGACCCTCGTAAGGCTAACCAAATGGTTCGTGGTGTTGTTTCACTTCCGAACGGTACTGGTAAGACTGTACGTGTACTCTGCCTCTGTACGCCTGATGCCGAAGCTGCTGCAAAAGAAGCTGGCGCTGACTACGTAGGTCTCGATGAGTATATCGAGAAGATTAAGGGTGGTTGGACTGATATTGATGTTATCATCACTATGCCTGCCATCATGGGTAAAATTGGTGCCCTGGGTCGTGTGCTCGGTCCTCGTGGCTTGATGCCTAACCCCAAGAGTGGTACTGTAACGATGGATGTTGCCAAGGCTATCCGCGAGGTTAAGCAGGGTAAGATTGACTTTAAGGTTGATAAGAGCGGTATCGTTCACACTTCAATCGGTAAGGCTTCTTTCTCTCCCGAACAGATTTTCGGTAATGCCAAGGAGTTTATGGCTACCATCATTAAGTTGAAGCCCGCAAGTGCTAAGGGTACTTATATTAAGAGTATTTATCTTTCATCTACCATGAGTAAGGGTATCAAGATTGATCCCAAGTCTGTAGAAGAAAACTAAACTGAATTACAATCATGAAGAAGGAAGATAAAGCTATTATCATCGAGAAACTCGGTGAACAACTTAAGGAATATGCACACTTCTATCTTGTTGATGTAACGGGTATGAACGCTGAAGCTACTTCAGCTCTCCGTCGTAAGGCATTCGGTGCTGGCGTCAAGATGGTAGTTGTTAAGAACACACTTTTGCACAAGGCTTTTGAAGCATCTGATGTAGATTTCTCTGCACTTTATGATTGCTTGAAAGGCACTACTGCAGTATTCTTCTGCGAGACTGCTAACGTTCCTGCTAAGCTTCTCAAAGAAGTTGGCAAGGATGGCATTCCTGGTTTGAAGGGTGCTTACGCTGAAGAAGGTTTCTACGTTGGTGCAGATCAACTCGAAACTCTCTGCGCTATCAAGAGCAAGAACGAGGTTATCGCCGAGGTTATTGCTTTGTTGCAGTCACCTGCAAAGAACGTCATCTCTGCACTCTCTGGTGCAGGTCAGACTATCCACGGTGTGCTTAAGACTTTGGGCGAACGCCCTGAATAAAATCCCAGCATAATACTAATTTAATCTTGGCTGGGTAACCCCAAATAATCAGAAAATAAACAAAAAAATACATTTAAGAAAATGGCAGATATCAAAGCTATCGCTGAAGAATTGGTAAATTTGACAGTGAAGGAAGTAAACGAGTTGGCAACTATCCTGAAGGACGAGTATGGAATTGAACCCGCTGCTGCAGCTGTTGCTGTTGCTGCCGGTCCCGCAGCTGGTGGTGCTGCTGCTGAAGAGAAGACTTCTTTCGACGTTGTTCTCAAGAGCGCAGGTGCTGCTAAGCTCCAAGTTGTTAAGGCCGTTAAGGAACACTGCGGTCTCGGCTTGAAGGAAGCTAAGGACCTCGTTGATGGTGCTCCTTCTAAGGTTAAGGAAGGCGTTGCTAAGGAAGAGGCTGAAGCACTCAAGAAGGCTCTCGAAGAGGCTGGTGCTGAAGTTGAACTCGCTTAATAAGGTATTCCCTTCTAAGGGTTATGGTTATGAATCTTCTGGTAGAGGGTTCATAACCTTTTTGTGTCTATACATTTCATAGCACAACTCTCAGTTTATTGGTTTATTAGTTTATGAGCTTTCGGGCGTTTGAGCTTTCTCTTTTTCTTATTTTTTGCTCCGCTCTTGGTATAACTTTTAAACTCATAAACTCTTAAACTTTTAAACACTTATTCTTTCATCTCAACACAATTGACGAATGTCTTCCACCGTAATTAATAATCGTGTTAACTTTGCGTCTGTAAAAAATCCGATGCCTTATCCCGATTTCTTGGACGTTCAGTTAAAGTCTTTCAAAGATTTCTTGCAGCTCGACACGCCAAGTGAATTGCGTAAGAACGATGGCTTGTACAAAGTTTTTGCTGAAAATTTCCCTATTGCTGATACACGCAACAACTTTGTATTGGAGTTTATTGACTATTACATTGATGAGCCTCGTTATAGCATTAAGGAGTGTCTGGAGCGCGGACTTACTTATAGTGTGCCTTTGAAGGCCAAATTAAAGCTTTATTGTACTGACCCCGATCATGAGGACTTTGATACGGTGGTTCAGGACGTCTTTTTGGGCGCTATTCCTTACATGTCTGACAATGGCACCTTTATTATTAATGGTGCTGAGCGCGTAGTCGTTTCTCAGTTGCACCGTTCGCCAGGTGTATTCTTTGGTTCGAGTGTGCATGCCAATGGTACGCAGCTTTATTCAGCTCGTATTATCCCCTTTAAGGGTTCTTGGATTGAGTTCGCTACCGACATCAACAATGTGATGTACGCCTACATTGACCGTAAGAAGAAGTTGCCTGTTACGACTCTTTTACGTGCCATTGGTTTTGAAAGCGATAAGGAAATTCTTCAGAACTTTATTTCAGCTGAAGAGGTAAAGGTGAATAAGACTAACTTGAAGAAGTTGGTTGGTCGCAAGTTAGCAGGTCGTGTGCTTTCAACAAGCTTTGAGGACTCTGTTGACCCTGACACGGGCGAAGTTTATACACGTAGCCGTGTTGAGGTAGTTTGCGAGCGTTTGACTGAGATTACTCCTGAGATTGCTGATCGCATTCTCGACTCAGGTGAACAGACTATTCTCGTTCTCTCAGAAGAGCCTTCTTCTACTGATTACTCTATCATCTTCAACACCTTACAGAAGGATACGGCCAATACTGAGCAAGAGGCTGTCAACTATATCTATCGCCAATTGCGTAATGCTGACCCTGCTGATGATGCTTCTGCACGTGAAGTTATCAACAACCTTTTCTTCTCTGAGAAGCGTTATGATTTGGGCGAGGTTGGTCGTTATCGTATCAATAAGAAGTTGCGCTTGAATACGGATATGGACGTTCGTGTATTGACACGTGAGGACATCATCGAGATTATCAAGTACTTAGTTGAGTTGATCAACTCTAAGGCTACGGTTGATGATATTGACCACTTGAGCAACCGTCGTGTACGCACCGTTGGTGAGCAACTTTCTAACCAATTTGCTATTGGTTTGGCACGTATGAGCCGCACCATTCGTGAGCGCATGAACGTTCGTGACAATGAAGTATTCACTCCGACTGACTTGATTAATGCTAAGACTATTTCAAGCGTAATCAATTCATTCTTTGGTACGAATGCCTTGTCACAGTTCATGGACCAAACAAACCCCTTGGCTGAGGTAACGTGCAAGCGTCGTCTTTCAGCCCTTGGTCCTGGCGGTTTGTCACGTGAACGTGCTGGTTTCGAGGTGCGTGACGTACACTATACGCACTATGGTCGTCTTTGTCCGATTGAGTCACCTGAAGGCCCGAACATTGGTTTGATTTCTTCACTCTGCGTTTACGCAAAGATTGATGACCTTGGCTTCATCGAAACTCCCTATCGTAAGGTAGAGAACTCAATGGTTGACATGAATAATGATGACATTGTTTATCTCTCAGCAGAAGAGGAGGAAGGCAAGATAATTGGCCAGGGTAATGCCCCCTTGAACGATGACGGTTCATTCATTCGCGACAAAGTTAAGTGTCGTCAAGATGCTGATTATCCTGTAGTTCCGCCTTCAGAGGTTGAATTGATGGACGTATCTCCTCAGCAGATTGCTTCAATCGCTGCCTCTTTGATTCCGTTCTTGGAACACGATGATGCTCACCGTGCATTGATGGGATCTAACATGATGCGTCAGGCAGTTCCTTTGATTCGCAGTGAAGCTCCTATTGTTGGTACGGGTATTGAAAAGCAAGTGTGTGAGGACTCTCGCACCATGATTACTGCAGAGGGTGAAGGCGTGATCGAATATGTTGACGCTAAGACCATTCGCATTGCTTACGACCGTTCGGAAGACGAAGAATTTGTAAGCTTCGACTCAAACGTTAAGGAGTACGACATACCTAAGTTCCGTCGTACCAACCAAAATATGACCATTGACCTTCGTCCAATTTGTGACAAGGGTCAGCGCGTTCACAAGGGCGATATTCTTACTGAAGGTTATGCCACTGAAAATGGAGAGTTAGCACTCGGTCGTAACCTCTTGGTAGCTTACATGCCTTGGAAGGGTTACAACTACGAGGATGCCATTGTATTGAACGAACGCATGGTTCGTGACGATGTGCTCACTTCTGTTCACGTTGACGAGTATTCACTCGAGGTACGTGAGACGAAGCGTGGTATGGAAGAGTTTACCAACGATATTCCTAACGTAAGCGAGGACGCTACGAAGGACTTGGACGATACCGGTATCATTCGTATTGGTGCGCGTGTTGCTCCAGGCGATATCTTGATTGGTAAGATTACGCCGAAGGGTGAAAGCGACCCCACTCCTGAAGAGAAGTTGCTCCGTGCTATCTTTGGTGACAAGGCTGGCGATGTGAAGGACGCTTCATTGAAGGCAAATCCTTCATTGGCAGGTGTGGTTATCAACAAGCGCCTCTTTGCTCGTGTACAAAAGACTCGTTCTGAGAAGACAGCAGACAAGCTCAAACTTCAGAAGTTAGATGACGACTTCCAGAAGGACGTTAACGACTTGAAGGAAGTAATGATTAATAAGTTGCTCTCACTCATCAGCGACAAGGAGTCAATGGGTGTGAAAGACAACATCGGTTCTGAGGTAATTGCTAAGGGTACGAAGTTTAACGAAGTAGTACTTAGCGCGTTAGACTACACTTCAGTAGAGTTGCACGATTGGACAGACGACGAGCACGCTAACAAGTTGATTCGTCAGTTGGTAATCAACTACTTGAAGAAGTACAACCAATTAGACGCTGTTTTGAAGCGTAAGAAGTTTGCTATCACCATTGGTGACGACCTTCCTTCAGGCATCATTCAGCAGGCTAAGGTCTACATTGCCAAGAAGCGTAAGATTGGTGTCGGTGATAAGATGGCCGGTCGCCACGGTAACAAGGGTATTGTGTCAAAGGTAGTACGCCAAGAAGATATGCCGTTCCTTGCCGATGGTACTCCTGTCGACATCGTATTGAATCCGTTGGGTGTGCCTTCACGTATGAACATCGGTCAGATATTCGAGGCCGTGTTAGGTGCTGCAGGTCGCAAGTTAGGTGTTAAGTTTGCTACGCCTATCTTCGATGGTGCTAAGTTGGAAGACCTTTGCGAATGGACAGACAAGGCTGGCTTGCCCCGTTACTGCTCAACGCAGTTGTACGATGGTGCTACGGGTGAAGCCTTTGACCAGAAGGCAACAGTGGGTGTAACCTACATGTTGAAGCTCGGTCACATGGTAGAAGACAAGATGCACGCTCGTTCAATCGGTCCGTACTCGCTCATCACGCAACAACCTCTTGGTGGTAAAGCACAATTTGGTGGTCAGCGTTTTGGTGAAATGGAAGTTTGGGCCATCGAGGCCTTCGGTGCGTCACACGTACTTCAAGAGATTCTTACCATTAAGTCAGACGATGTTACGGGTCGTGCTAAGGCATACGAAGCTATCGTTAAGGGTGACCCCATGCCAACACCAGGTATTCCTGAGTCACTCAACGTATTGCTTCACGAATTGCGCGGCTTGGGCTTGAGCATCACGCTCGACTAATAGGAGGGAATGTTTAATAAGTTTAATAAGCTTATGGGTTTAATAAGCTTATGAATTATATCAAAACTTAATCGCATTAAACTTAATAAACTTATTAAACTCCCGCTTTCAACTTTCCACTCTCAATCAATCCTACAAAAATGGCATTTAAAAGAGATAATAAGATAAAGAGTAACTTTACGAAGATTACCATTGGTCTTGCTTCACCTGAAGAGATTATGGCAAATTCGTATGGTGAGGTGTTGAAGCCCGAAACCATCAACTACCGCACCTATAAGCCTGAGCGTGATGGCTTGTTCTGCGAGCGCATTTTTGGTCCGACGAAGGACTATGAGTGTCACTGCGGTAAGTACAAGCGCATTCGTTACAAAGGCATCGTCTGCGACCGTTGTGGTGTTGAAGTTACAGAGAAGAAGGTACGTCGCGAGCGTGCAGGCCACATTCAGTTGGTTGTGCCTGTAGCTCACATTTGGTACTTCCGTTCTCTTCCCAATAAAATGGGCTATTTGTTAGGTATTCCTACCAAGAAGCTCGACTCAATCATCTATTACGAACGTTACGTAGTTATACAGCCCGGTCCTTTGGCCGACGATGTAGCCGTTAATGATTTGTTGACTGAAGACGAGTACATTGACTTAACAAAGCGCCTTCCTAAAGACAATCAGTATCTTGACGATTCTGATCCTAATAAGTTCATTGCTAAGATGGGTGCCGAGGCCGTTTACGACCTCTTGAAGCGCATCGACCTCGATAGCCTTTCATACGAGTTGCGTGACCGTGCCAACTCCGACTCATCAATGCAGCGTAAGAATGAGGCTTTGAAGCGCTTGCAGGTAGTAGAATCATTCCGTGCAAGTCGCGATCGCAATAAGCCCGAGTGGATGATTATGAAGGTAATCCCTGTCACTCCACCCGATTTGCGTCCCCTCGTTCCATTGGATGGTGGCCGTTTCGCCACTTCCGACTTGAATGACCTCTATCGTCGTGTTCTCATTCGTAACAATCGTCTGAAGCGTTTGCTCGAGATTAAGGCCCCTGAGGTAATTCTCCGCAACGAAAAGCGTATGTTGCAAGAGGCTGTTGATAGCCTTTTCGACAACTCACGTAAGTCGTCGGCCGTTAAGAGCGATAGCAACCGTCCTCTCAAGTCACTCTCTGACTCATTGAAGGGTAAGGCAGGTCGTTTCCGTCAGAACTTGCTCGGTAAGCGTGTTGACTATTCAGCTCGTTCGGTAATTGTCGTTGGTCCTGAATTGAAGATGGGTGAGTGCGGTCTGCCTAAGTTGATGGCAGCCGAACTTTACAAGCCATTTATCATTCGCAAGCTTATCGAGCGTGGCATTGTTAAGACCGTTAAGAGTGCCAAGAAGATTGTTGACCGCCGCGAACCCGTAATTTGGGATATCCTTGAACACGTAATGAAGGGACACCCTGTATTGCTCAACCGTGCGCCGACACTTCACCGTTTAGGTATTCAGGCCTTCCAGCCCAAGATGATCGAAGGTAAAGCTATTCAGTTGCACCCATTGGCATGTACAGCGTTCAACGCCGACTTCGATGGTGACCAGATGGCTGTTCACCTCCCCTTGAGCAACGAGGCAGTGCTCGAAGCACAAATGTTGATGCTTCAGAGCCATAACATTTTGAATCCTGCCAATGGTGCGCCTATCACTGTGCCTTCACAGGATATGGTGTTGGGTCTTTACTATATTACCAAGCTTCGTCCTGGTTCTAAGGGCTCAGGTCTTACCTTCTATGGTCCAGAAGAAGCCCTCATTGCATTCAACGAAAAGCGTGTTGACGTACATGCTCCCGTAAAGGTGTTAGTAGATGATATTGATGAAAATGGTGCTAAGATTAAGCACATTGTTGAGACTTCAGTAGGTCGTATCATCGTTAACGGCATCATTCCTGACGAGTGTGGTTACATCAACTGCGTTGTAGCTAAGAAGTCATTGCGTGACATCATCTCAAAGGTTATCAAGACCGTAGGTATGGCACGTGCTTGCGAATTCCTCGATGGTATTAAGAACCTTGGCTATCGCAAGGCATACGAAGGCGGTTTGTCATTCAACTTGGGTGATATCATTATCCCTGACGAGAAGGCCGACATCGTAAAACGTGGTAACGAAGAGGTTGAGCAGATTACCATGAACTATAACATGGGTTTCATCACCGACAACGAACGTTACAACCAAGTTATTGATACTTGGACCCACGTTAACACCGATATTAAGAAGACATTGATGAAGCAGATGACAGAGGCCGACCAAGGCTTCAACGCTGTGTTCATGATGTTGGACTCTGGTGCCCGTGGTTCAGCCGACCAGATTGCCCAGTTGGCAGGTATGCGTGGTTTGATGGCCAAGCCTCAGAAGGCAGGTGCTGAAGGTGCTCAGATTATTGAAAACCCGATCCTTTCAAACTTTAAGGAGGGTATGTCGGTGTTGGAGTACTTTATCTCAACCCACGGTGCTCGTAAGGGTCTTGCCGACACCGCTTTGAAGACAGCCGACGCTGGTTACTTGACTCGTCGTTTGGTTGACGTATCGCACGACGTTATCATTAATGAAGAAGACTGTGGCACACTCCGTGGCCTTGTATGTACAGCTCTTAAGGATGGCGATGAAGTTATTTCATCACTTTCAGAGCGTATCTTGGGCCGTGTGTCAGTTCACGATATTATTCACCCCACAACGGGTAAGCTCATTGTTGCAGCAGGCGAAGAAATCACCGAGCCCATTGCAGCCGAAATCGAAGCTTCACCCATCGAGAGCGTTGAAATCCGTTCAGTGCTCACTTGCGAGAGCAAGCATGGTGTCTGCATGAAGTGCTACGGCCGCAACCTTGCTACCAGCCGCATGGTACAAAAGGGTGAGGCAGTAGGTGTTATTGCAGCTCAGTCAATTGGTGAGCCTGGTACGCAGTTGACCCTCCGTACCTTCCACGCCGGTGGTATCGCATCAAATGCTGCCGCCAATGCTACTATCAAGGCCAAGAGCGACTGCCGCGTAGAGTTTGACGAACTTCGTACCGTTGAAACTCACGATGATGAAGGCAACGCATGCAAGGTTGTAGTTAGCCGTTTGGCTGAAGTACGCTTTGTAGACGAAAATACAGGTATTGTACTTTCTAATCAAAACGTACCCTACGGTTCAATGCTCTTCGTTGAAGAAGGTCAACACGTTGATAAAGACACTGTCATTGCTAAGTGGGACCCCTTCAATGCTGTAATCGTTACCGAAAATGCGGGTAAGGTACAATTCGAGAATGTAACCGAAGGTATCAGCTACCGTGTTGAAGAAGATGAAGCAACAGGTTTGCGTGAGCGTATCGTGATTGAGTCAAAAGACAAGACTCACGTACCTAACTGTCACATTCTTGACGAGAAGGGCGAAATCATTCGCACCTATAGCTTCCCTATCAATGGTCACATTGTGGTAGAAGACGGTCAAGAACTCAAGGCAGGTGATATCCTCGTTAAGATACCTCGTGTAGTAGGTAAGGCAGGTGATATCACTGGTGGTCTTCCCCGTGTTACAGAGCTCTTCGAAGCGCGCAACCCGAGCAATCCTGCTGTGGTAAGCGAAATCGATGGTGAGATTACCATGGGCAACGTTAAGCGTGGCCACCGTGAGATTATCGTAACACCTAAGTTTGGTGAGGTGAAGAAGTACCTCGTTCCACTGTCGAAGCAAATCTTGGTACAAGAGAACGACTTCGTTCGTGCTGGTACACCACTTTCAGACGGTTCAATTACTCCGGGCGACATCTTGGCTATCAAGGGTCCCACGGCAGTACAAGAGTACATCGTTAACGAGGTACAAGATGTGTACCGTTTGCAGGGTGTAAAGATTAACGATAAGCACTTCGAAGTAATCGTGCGTCAGATGATGCGTAAGGTTCAGATTAACGAACCTGGTGATACGCGCTTCCTCGAACAGCAGATTGTTGACAAGCTCGACTTCGCTGAAGAGAATGATCGCATTTGGGGCAAGAAGGTAGTTGTTGACGCTGGTGATAGCGAAACGATGAAGAAGGGTATGATCGTAACAGCCCGCAAGCTTCGTGACGAAAACTCACAGCTCAAGCGTCGTGACCTCAAACTCGTTAAGGTGCGTGATGCTATGGCAGCTACTTCTACTCAGATCCTTCAGGGTATTACCCGTGCAGCATTGCAGACGAAGAGCTTCATGTCATCAGCATCATTCCAGGAAACAACGAAGGTGCTCAACGAAGCTGCTATCAGCGGTAAGACTGACTATCTCGAGGGTATGAAGGAGAACGTAATTTGCGGTCACCTCATCCCTGCTGGTACTGGTTTGCGTGAGTTCAGCAAAATCGTTGTTGCTGACAAAGACGAATATGAAGACGAACTCACCGGTAAGTAATATTTCTCTGTACTAATTATATAAAAATCCCCTACATACAACGTGCGTTGTGTGTAGGGGATTTTTGGCTTTAACGTACACTGCCATTTATTGAAATATATTGGTGTCCGTTAAAACTCAAAAAGGCGCATACTTGGATAGAATGCTTACATTGTATATTGGGGGCGAAAAATTTCCGCAACATGATTTTTATGGGGTTTTGTGGGCGATGTAAGATAAAAGGTCTATTTTTGTAAAATCGAACTAAAACAATTTATAATGATGCAGATAAAAACGATTCTATTCATGATGATCTCAATCATTCCTTTTACTTGCTTAGCACAAAAATCTAAGCAAGTAAAAGCAATCAAAAAAGTAGAACCTATAGAAACGGAAGATGAAAATCATCCACCTATGGGATCGCCAATAGTCAATCTGCTAAAAGCTATTGATTATGCAGAAGTATGTGATAATTGTATCCTCACACCTAATTGCGCAACTGAATGTGAAGAAGATGGGACAGTATCTACTGACGAAACCACTTTGGATGTTATAAAATATATTATCAATAGAGATGTCATTGGATACTTTGAACTTGGCGAAGAAGTTAACTCTCCACTGAAATTGAAGAAATACAAGGAGAGCCAAGATTACAAGGATAATCTGACTTTTCTCAATGAAGTACGTTCATGCGTAATGAACCATGAATACTTCATTGAATCCGATTTTGACTCAAAATTTGAACTTGATAGCCAAACATTTAAGTTTGAAATACCTGCTATCTACGAATGCGAGATTACTACAACAGACACACATTTATCAAACGATGGATACTTTACAACACCCATTCTTGATGAAAACCTTGCACACGAAATAGAAACGAACAAAGTGAAAACTTTCTTGTTCGTAAAAATAGCAGAAGATTGTGGAGAATACATTCAATTTATACCGCAAAGATTATATTTGGCAACTGTCAAAACTGGCAAGATTTTGTACGAATATGAATTTAAGGAAGAACCAACTAAAAAAGAAGAAATAGCTGCCTCTACTGCTGCAATTCCTTCTGAAGTTGTGGAAACGATGCCTCAATACCCTGGTGGAGAAATGGCAATATTCAAACACATATTTGAGAACATCAAATATCCAGTGGACGCAATGGAAAAGGGCATTCAAGGTAGAGTTGTAGTAAACTTCATTATTGAAAAAGATGGAAGTATTGGTAATGCGTCAGTTGAAAGTTCCTTGTATCCTTCTCTTGATGCAGAAGCCATACGAGTTATCAAGACGCTTAAAAAGTTTACACCTGGAACTCAAAATGGCAAGCCTGTAGCTGTCGGTTATCATCTTCCGATTACTTTCCGTATGCAATAAACCCCCACCTTCGGGTAGTCCATCATTCAGCCGCTTTGCGCATTGGCTTTCTTTGCCGTGCGTGAGGCGTTTTTTTTGGCTCGTCCTCCGCTCCCGAGCCAAAGAAAAAGTCTGCCAAGAGGCGCACAGCAAAGAAAGCCAAAGCGCAAGCCAAAGCGACTGAATGGTTGGACTGCCCGCCCAAAAAAGGCATTTCTGGTAAACTTCTTGCAGTCACCATTCAATGTGGCGCACGTTCGTTTTCGCTTTTCATCACTGACGAGCGATCCACGCTCCGCCTATACTACACAAACGAATACAACTACTCCGATGTGTTCCACCTCACGACTCAGACCAGGCGCAAACTCGCGTTCTCTCTCGTTCCACGGCTTTCTGCTGCGGCAAGTCACTTTTTAATGAAATAGTGAGCCATTCTAACTATTTCGTGAAATGTTATTATTAACTTTGTTGCAATTCATAAAGCAAAGTTTGAAACTGTACAGAATCAAAGTTGTGTTTGTTGAGAAAGACATGTCGCAAACGCAATTGGTTCAGCTGCTGGGCAAGAGTTTTAGCTCGGTTAATGCATATTGCAGCAACCGCACGCAGCCGTTGCTTGACGTGCTGAAGCAAATTGACGACATTCTTTCGGTCAATGTGCGAGACCTCATTATTGACGAATAAGCCACAAAATAGTTATGGCAAAAAAGCGATCAAGTCAAAACCACAAAAGAGCATGGAAGAGGCTCTTGGGGAGTCGTGCAACAAGATGCGCGGCTCAGTTGAGCCGTCTGAATACAAACATGTGGTGCTAAGCTTGATATTTTTGAAATACGCTGGCGACCAAGTACCAATGGTGCAGACTCAGGACCATTCATTGACTTTATGCTTGGCGAAATACTCAAAACACTTGAATTGCACAAAGGGGAACTGATACAAAGTGTTCCTGATAAAGTTCCCAATATAGTTCCCAATATAGTTCCCCATAAAATTCCTAATAAAGTTCCCAATAAACTAATAGATTCTTATCCCAACGTTACGGCAAGTGCTTGGAATGTGTACGCACTGATTAAGCAAGACTCACGCATGACCATTGCCCAAATGGCAGAAGCACTGTCCGTTAGCGACCGCATGATAAAGAAATACCTGACGGTGCTGAAAGAGAACGGATTGGTGGCACGCATTGGAAGCAACAAGACTGGATACTGGCAAATCACGAAAATATAGCATCTCTGCCTTATGCCCTACTTCAACGAAGCCCAACTGGAGGCATCTATACAGCATCACTTTGCTTGCACCATTAAATGGCGCATATTGAAAAATCAATGAGTTGCGTATTTTTTTTATGGGTGATTCAGGGTGACGCATTGACGAAGTCAACAAAAAAAGCGACTTCAATCCTACTCTATTTAAAATAGATAGCAATTGAAGTCGCTCGCGATTGTTAGAAAAAATTAGTTACTTTGTGGCAATGTAACGGTGTTGAACGCGCTTACATCAGGAGTGGTGTGTTGCTCATGAATGATTTTTACCAACTCTTTTACGATGTCGGGGTGAGCGGACGATACGTCGGTGTCCTCGTGAATGTCGGTAGCAAGGTTGAACAACTTGCATTGGCCGTGGTTAACATAAAGTTTCCAATCACCCTTGCGGACGGCCATCTGGTTGGTTTCATGAAATTCCCAATACAAGAAGTCGTGTTCTACTTGCTCGCCTGTGCCTAACAATGTGGGGGCAAACGATATGCCGTCAAAGTAGTCGTGCTTCACCTTTTTGTTGCCAAAACGCTCTGTATAGTTTTTCTGCCCAATAAGGTCGCAGAAGGTGGGCATTATGTCGTAAAAGGCTAAGATATGGTCATTGACAGTACCCGCCTTAACATGCCCTGGCCAACGCACGATGAATGGTATGCGAATGCCACCCTCAAGACATGAGCGCTTCTTGCCCTGCAACTTACCGTCACGGCCAAAGAAGTCGGGGTCAGCACCTCCCTCTTCGTGTGGGCCATTGTCTGATGAGAAGATAAGTATCGTGTTATCCTCAAGCCCCTTTTCCTTGAGTTTGGCCATAATCTCGCCCACATAAGCATCAAGGCGCGTAATCATGGCTGCAAACTGTGCGTGCGTGTTGATAGTAGCATGATAACGATCAACACCAGCAAAGGTCTTGTCGTTGCAGAAGCTGCCATAATAAGCCTTTAATATCGAGTCGTTGGGCTGATAAAGCTCGGCATGGGGCAAGGTGTAAGTAAAGAAACCATAGAAGGGGGTGTCTTTAGTTTGAAGATCAAGCCACTCAAGAGCCTCACGATGTATCATGTCGCCCGAATACTGAGTGCGCTTAGCGTAGTCGGGATTGGTGCAAGCGTCACTATACTTAACGTTTTCGTCCATCGTGATGCGAATAACATCGGTATCGCCACGACGCGGACTATAACGATTTAAGAAATTAGGAAAGTATCGATGCGCCATATACTGACAGATGTAGCCATAATATTCATCTATGCCACGCGTTTTGGGCGTAGAAACGGAGCCTTCGTAGCCACCAGCCCACTTGCCAAACATTCCAGTAGTGTAGCCGTTGGCCTTCATTATCTCAGGCAGGATAACGTGGTTGGGGTCGTAGGGTTCTTGTCCTACGCGGTCGGGCTCTGAGGTTACACCATATTTTACGCTGGGGCGTCCCTTCCAATACTCATTGTTGCCACGCACATGAGTGTGACCCGTATGTTGCCCCGTCATGAGTGTAGCACGTGAGGGAGCACTCACGGGACTACCCGCATAAGCTTGTGTAAAGCGCATGCCTTCGCTGGCCATGCGGTCGATGTTGGGAGTGGCGATGTAGGGTTGTCCGTAGCAAGCTAAGTCGCCATAGCCCATGTCATCGCAAAGTATGAATATAATGTTAGGTTTGTCAGCGTGTTGTGCCAAAGCCGAAAGACTTGCCATAGCCGCTCCACCTAAAAAAAGATTGCGCGTAAGATTCATAATATTGAATGGTATATTGTATTGTGATGTTTGTTTAGAAAGATTATTTTATCAACTTTACGCCCCCTTGTATAAATACGCCTTTGAGTGCTTTGTTGCGTTGGGCGCGACGACCGTCGATGTGATAAATAGGAGCTGCTTTTTGTAGATTATCAGGGGCCACTACCACAGGACTAACCGAGGTTACCTCTTTTTTAGGGGTGAGGAATAACTGAAAGTCATAGGTCTGTCCGTGTACATCATCGTCGGCACCCTCGAGTGCATTGTCGGTAATGCGTAGGCGCAAGCGTGTTTTGCGCGATTGAGTAATGGCGGGAACGCTTATTTCTGTTCGGCCAGAGGCTGCATTCATAAAGTCATGTTGCGACTCAAAGATTCCATCACCGTCCCAATCAAAGTAGGCCGTAACAGTATAATCTTTGCCTACGTTTTGTGCTTCGTAACTGAGCGTAAAAGTGCCTCCTGCGGTAACTGTCGCTGTGTCTTTTCGCTGTAGGAGATAATAGCTTGAGGGCTGAGCTGTTGCAACGTAGTTTAACTTTTGTGGCACGTCGTTGACACTGCCAGCAATCGTGAGCGAGGTTAAATAAGCATTGCCTCTTTCGCCACATGGCAACATATAAATACCCAACTGCTTGGCATACGCACTGCGCTCATAGAGTACAGGAGCTTCGTAGTCATATTTGGTCTCTTGGATATCCCAATAGGAGTTGCCACGATTGTAACGTATGTGATAGGCGACTACTTTTCCTGTGCTCTGCTGATAGTTGAGACCTAAGGTGCCGTCCTTTGAAGTGTCGATGGTTTGGTCGGTGCTACACATATAATAGTAGCCTAAAGGGGCAGCTCCAGCAGTTGTGTTGGATTTGATTTCGTATTCTACGGGGGTGTTGCCTACCTTTATTTGTGAGTTCTCGGCTACGTGCGAGCTTTGAATGTACTTCTTCGACGTTACATTTTGGATGTAATAACAATTAGCATTGGCTGTGGGTATGAACTGCCAATATTGCTTTTGCGTGTTGGTGTTAGGCGATGCATTGAGCATGCCTGCGTTTTCGTAAATGTAAGAATTGGTATTACTGAAACGGTGCAACAGATACACCTTTCCTTCGACAGGAAATGTGTGTTCCTCGTTGGTTTGTGCCATCAAGGTGTTTGTGGCGCAAACGAACAAGAGACCACAGAATAATTTTTTTATCATAGAACTTAAATTTAGGGAAAAATTAAACTGTCCGTTGCGAAGGTAAGGAATATTTTCTTTTTGTCAAAATATTCTTTTCAATTTAGATTTTTCATTTCGCGAAACGCACTCCAAGCTATAGGTACGCACACGGCAAAAGAGAGTACGTCGCTAACAGCTTGACACATCTCGACCCCTTGCAACCCACAAAGGCGGGGTAAAATAAATATTAAAGGAATGAAGAACAAACCACTGCGCGCTGCTGCAACAATATTGGCACGAATGGGTTTGCGAATGGTTTGCATCAACATGTTGGTCAGTCCTATGGTAGGGAGCAGCACAAACGTAATCATCTGCCAACGCAAGGCTGCCGTACCCACACTAACGACTTCTGGGTCATGACGAAACAAGGTGATAATCGGTTCAGCAAAGCAATAGCCTACTGATGCACATAGGGCTAAGAAGATAGTGCCGATTTTAATGCAATAAAAGTAACCTTCTCTTACGCGATTATAGAGTTTGGCTCCATAACAAAAGCCACATAGGGGCTGAAAACCTTGTCCTAAACCTATGATTATGGCAAAGATGAAGAAGCAGAAGCGTGTAACGATGCTCATACCTGCTATGGCAGCATCGCCATACGCACCAGCAGCAATGTTGAGAGCAGCAGTAGAGAAGGCTGTTAAGCCCTGACGCGAAAGCGACGGAGTGCCGCCAAAGATGATTTCTTTCACATACGATAATCGTGGCGAGTAATGGCGTAAATTGATGCGTATGCCCCCATTTTGACGGGTCATATAGAGCAATACGAAGAAGCTACCCATCTGACTCAACACGGTGGCCCAAGCTGCTCCCGCAATGCCAAGGGCAAAGCCAAAGATGAGCAGGGGGTCGAGCACGAGGTTAATAATGGCTCCCGTTAGTATGCCATACATGGCATAGGCGGCGTTGCCTTGAAATCGCATCTGATTGTTCATCGTGAGCGAGGCAGTCATAAAAGGGGCACCTAAGAGTACTATGCCAAGGTATTGTTCGGTATAGGGCTGAATGGTGGGAGTCGAGCCTAATAGCTCGGCCAATGGACTGAGCCAAACGTGTCCTACGATGGCTAATAATACACCGAAACTAAGGCTATAAGTAAATCCCGTGGCCGACATGGTACGAGCATCGGCCGTTTGACGTGCGCCAAGCTTGCGCGATATGTAATTGCCCGAACCATGCCCAAAAAAGAAGCCTACGGCTTGTATTACCGACATGACCGAAAACACAATGCCTACAGCTGCAGTACACTGTGTATTGATTTTGCTCACGAAGAAGGTGTCGGCCATATTATAAAGGCTGGTGACCAACATAGAAATGATGGTGGGCAAGGCCATAGTGAGTATAACCTTGTGTACAGGAGCCTGAGTGAGAAATTTATAATTATCGCGCTTCGTTTTCATACGGCAAAGGTACGAAAAAGGTGCGTAATGTGTACGGACATATAGCAACGACTTACTGTAATCCTACCCTTTAAGAAACCTCTACAAAATGTTTCAGAACGCCTTAAATAGACATTTCCAGTTTACGTATATTTTACCTTTGCATATTTTATGTTTCATGTTTCATTTTTATGTTTCAACTCATTGATTATCAATACTTTCGAAGACTGAAACATTGAACTTCGATGTTTCATTTTTGCTTTCAATGTTTCATTTTCAAAAACACAGTGGGAGAAAAACAAAAACACTGTGGGAGCGATTCAAAAACACTGTGGGAGCGATTCAAAAACACTGTGGGAGCGATAACGCGCTCCCTCAGTGTTTTGAAAAGTGAAACATGAAACTTAAAATGAAACATAAAAGTCGTATGTTTCATTTTCTTAAATGATTGATATTCAATTACTTTGTGATAAAAATGAAACATGAAAGATAAATCAAAGGTTTTGAAAACGTATAGAGATGTGTGAGTTAAACTGCAATTTATTTTCCTAATTGGGGGGCGGGTTTGTAACCCGCGGCAGCAGCAGGTTGCTTATAGTCGCTTAGCGACTATAGGTAGATGTTCAAGCCTGCTGCTGCCGCGGGTTAAAAAACCGCCCCCCAATTAGCCCCCCAATTCATATAAACTAATTTTGAACACCTACTTATATATGTATTGCACAACTTCTTCCCTTATTGTGCAAACTTCGGCTTTACAATGTTAAGAGATTTTTCATTACATAAAAAATAAAAAAGCGTTTACCATACTTGTTCAATACTTTTGGTAATTTTGTTGGCATAACATAACAAAAACTAAGTACTAACATGCAAGTTGCATTATTCATACCCTGCTATGTCAATGCTGTGTTTCCAGAAGTGGGCATGGCTTCTCTTCATCTGTTGCAGCAGTTGGGCGTTGACGTAGTTTACCCTAAAGGACAAACCTGCTGTGGACAGCCCATGGGCAATGCGGGCTTTGAACAAGAGGCACGCCACTTAGCTGAACATTTTCAAGCACTCTTTGGGCAGTACGACTATGTGGTAGGCCCTTCTGCCTCATGCGTATCATTTGTGCGCGACCATTATAATGCCCTATTGCCCGATCATACGTGTGAAGCTCAAAAGGGCGTGTACGAAATATGTGAGTTCATTCACGACGTCATTCGTCCCACTAAACTTAACGTAAGTTTTCCCCACAAAGTAAGTATTCAAAATAGTTGCCACGGAGTGCGCTTGTTAGGCCTTTCGTCGCCCAGTGAAAAGAACGTACCTTATTATAATAAGTTGCGCAATCTGCTATCGTTGGTCGATGGCATTGAAATCGTTGAACCCGAGCGTCGCGACGAGTGTTGCGGTTTTGGCGGCATGTTTGCCGTTGAAGAGCATGCCGTATCGGGACAAATGGGACGTGACAAGGTGATGCGCCATGTCAATACTGGGGCAGAATACATCGTCGGTGCCGACTGCTCATGCTTAATGCACCAGAATGGCATCATCGCTCGCGAAAAGTTGAATATAAAAACGCTACACATAGCACAAATACTCTCAGGCAATGTCTAAGCATGCACAACAAGCTACCGAATTTTTGAAAAATAAGCAGCAAGCAACTTGGCACGACGAAACGCTATGGATGGTGCGCGAGAAGCGCGACCGCATGGCGCACAACGTGCCCGAGTGGGAAGAGCTGCGCGAAGCTGCCTCGCAGCTTAAAATGTATAGCAACTCCCATTTGGCCGACTTGCTTGAAGAGTTTGAACAAAATGCTGTTCGCAATGGGGCGATCGTTCATTGGGCAAAAGATGCCGATGAGTATCGTCACATCGTAGCCGACATCTTGAACCAACATAAGGTAAAGCATTTTATTAAGAGCAAGTCAATGTTGGCTGAGGAGTGTGAGCTGAACCCCTATCTTGAGGCGCAAGGCATTGAGGTGTTAGAGAGTGACTTGGGAGAGCGTATCCTTCAAATGTTGCATCGTAAACCCGTACATATCGTACTCCCGGCCATTGCTGTTAAGAAAGAAGAGATAAGCGAACTCTTCACGCGTGAAATGGAGGACTGTGAGCCGGGTAATTGCGATCAGACGTATCTCACGCATGTAGCACGTCGCAACTTGCGCAAGAAGTTTATTGAAGCTGAGGCCGCTATGACGGGGGCCAACTTCGCTGTAGCTTCTACGGGGGAATGTGTGGTGTGTACGAACGAAGGTAATGCAGATATGGGTACGGCCTTAAATACCAAGAAGTTGCAAATCACCGCCTTTGGTATTGAAAAGATAGTACCCAATCGTGAGGCTTTGGGCGTCTTTACCCGTTTGTTAGCACGTTCTGCAACAGGACAACCTACCACTACTTATACTTCTCACTATCGTTCACCTCGTAAGGGAGGGGAACTCCATATTATTATCGTTGACAATGGGCGCAGCCGCTTGTTGGCTGATGATGACCACCGCAAGGTGCTCAACTGCTTGCGTTGTGGCGCTTGTATGAATACGTGTCCCGTTTATCGCCGTTCAGGCGGTTATGCTTATACTTATTTCATACCTGGCCCAATAGGCATCAACTTAGGTATGGTCAACGACCCTGTGAAGTACAAAGACAATGTCTCTGCTTGTTCCTTGTGCTATTCTTGCCAAAACGTGTGTCCTGCTAAGGTCGATTTGGCTGATCAAATTTACCTCTGGCGACAAAAGTTGCCCCAATTGGGGGTTGAAAACAAGACAAAGCACCTCATGTCACGTGGTATGCAGCTCTTGTTCGAACATGGCAAACTTTACCACGCAGCCTTGCGTTTTGCCCCATTAGCTAATCATGTGCCACACTTTATGGTGGAGAATGCACTCAATGCTTGGGGCGCTGAGCGTGAAATGCCCCATTTCGCTCAACGCACATTTGACGACCTTTATAACGAAGAAACAAAGAGAAAGGAGGAGAAACGCAACCATGTCAAGTAAATCAGCTATACTATCTGCTATCCGCCAAAATACGAAGGTGCAGTACGACTGTCCCGATCTGAAGTCGCTCGAAGCGCGCGCTCTTACCTTTGCCGACCCTGTGGCAGCCTTTTCGAAGGTGTTGGAACAGGGTGGGGGACGGGCCGTTCTGTTGCCCGAAGGCAAGAGCGTAGCCGAATTGGTGGCTGAACTTTATCCTAATGCCGCCACGGTGGCTAATACGATAAACACATTGCCCAATGTTGACTGTTTGCCAGGCCGCGTGTTCAACCCCGATATGGTGAACGAGCCGGCTGAGTTGAACGGCACAGACGTGGCCATTATCAGCAGTTCATTGGGGGTGGCCGAGAATGCTTGTTGCTGGATAGAGGAATATGTGCGCCACCGCGCGATCTTCTTCATTGCTGAAGCACTCATCATCGTGTTGAAACGTACCGACATCGTCAACAATATGCATGAGGCTTACCTCCGTTTGCCCAATCGTCCTGAAGTGCCCTTTGCTTGTTTCATCTCCGGTCCTTCTAAAACGGCCGACATTGAGCAAGCCCTCGTATTTGGCGCACATGGAGCCAAGGAGGTGACGGTCGTCTTGGTATAAACGTGTAATTTGTCGAATTGACAGGAATGAACATTTAGACGCGCTTCGCGCTTGTTTTTTTTAACATTAATGTTTCGTTAATCGACCATTAATCTTGTTCATTAATCTTTTCGTTAATCTATTCACTGAGGTTTCGGATTTAGCAAGGGCGGGCTGAAAGCCCAATGGAGCACATAGCCCAGGGCAAGCGAAGCGACACCCTGGGTATCACGCGTTGGAGCAGTCGCGCCCTGTAAGGGCAAAAGCTTTAAGACATGGCGCAAGTATTGAACAAACTCTCTTCTTATGTCTTTAATGGAAAGATTAATGAATAGATTAACGAAAAGATTAACGAATAGATTAATGAACAAGATTAATGGTCGATTAATGAAACATTAATGTTAAAAAAACAAGCGCGAAGCGCGTCTAAATGTTTAAAAACAAGCGCGAAGCGCGCCTTAATGTTACCCCCCAAAGCGCGAAGCGCGTCTTAATGTTCAATTTTATAGGTAGCAAAATGTTTATTTTTCATACTTTATGTTACCTTTGCATTATAATAAAATTTGAATATTATGAAGGACTATTTTTATATCGACAGCAACAATGAGCAGAAGGGCCCTATCAGCCCGCTCAATTTCTCCATATATAATGTTACGCCCGACACGTTAGTATGGTGTGAGGGCATGGCGGATTGGACGCGTGCAGGCAGTTTGGACGAATTGCATGACGTCTTTGTTACACAACAGACACAGGCTACTCCACCTCCTTATGCGAATAATGGGGGATATAATCAACAGCAAGCGCAGTCGTTTCAGCAATCGCAGCAAAATATGCAGCCTTGTCCTGATAGCAATCTAATATGGGCCATACTTTCCACCGTGCTTTGTTGCGTGCCATTTGGCGTGGTGGCCATTGTTTATGCTTGCAGGGTGAACGATCGATATGTCGTGGGCGACGTTCAAGGTGCTATTGAAGCCTCACAGAAGGCTAAGAAATGGTCTATTTATGGTGCCGTCTTCTCTCTCGTGATTGGTGCGATCTATCTTGTTGCGTGTATTGGACTTGCTTTTGCTGATCACTTCTAAGAGAATTACACTATGATACAAAATCAAAATAATACTCCGCAACCTCCATGTCCTGATAATCACATGGTGGGTGCTATTCTCAGCACCATTTGCTGCTGCTTGCCCTTTGGCATTGTCGCTATTATTAAAGCTTCGCAGGTCAACTCGCTTTATTTACAAGGGCAGTACAATGCAGCTTGTGTTCGTGCAGCTGAAGCTCAGAAGTGGACTACCATATCTGTAATCCTTGGTATCCTCTCAATGGGGTGTGCTGCTGGACTGCGTTACTTCAATTAGTTTCAATTATGTAAAGGCTATTTCTGAACATGATTATATAAACTAATTCAAGTTTCGGATTTAGCAAGGGCGGGCCCGCCCTTGCTAAACCCGAAACTTTAGTTATCTCACATAACCTCCCTATTCCCTTATGTCATCAGCCTTATTTATGCTCATCACTCTGGTGGGCTATTTTTTATTGTTATTATTCCTCTCTCATCGTGCAGCAGTAAAGGGCGCCAGGGGCAATGATGCTTTCTTTCGTGCTGGACGCCAATCGCCTTGGTGGTTGGTAGCCTTTGGCATGATAGGTGCCAGCATATCGGGGGTAACGTTTATTTCCGTGCCAGGTTGGGCCGCTTCGACGGGCATGACCTATTTACAGATGTGTATGGGCTTTATTGTAGGTTATGCAGTCGTAGCCTTTGTGCTCTTACCCTTATACTATCGGTTGCGGCTTACCAGTATTTATGCCTATTTAGGACAGCGCTTTGGCGCACGCACCCATCGCACGGGAGCACTCTTCTTCGTGTTGAGTAAACTTACGGGAGCAGCAGCGCGCCTTTATCTCGTATGTATTGTCTTGGCGCAGTTTGTAGTAACTCCTTTGTTGGGTGATGGAATTGTACCCTTTGTCCTCACCACCTTATTTGTATTATTACTCATCTGGCTCTACACCCAGCGTAGTGGTATTCAGACGATTGTTAAGACTGATGCGCTCCAAACGGCCTGTCTCCTTTTAGCGGCCGTAGGCATCATGATAGTAGCGGCCGATAAGATGAATTTAAGCTTTGCGGGAGTCATCACTACGATTACGCATAGTCCTATGTGTCGCGTGTGGGAATGGGACGCAATGAGCCGGCAGGCCTTTTGGCGTCAATTCTTGAGTGGCGTGTTCATTGTCATTGTGATGACAGGATTAGATCAAGACATGATGCAGAAGAATCTCACCTGCCGCACCCTACGCGAGGCACAAAAGGATATGTGTACCTATGGTCTCGCTTTCTTGCCCGTCAATGCTCTCTTCTTAGGTTTAGGCATTTTGCTCTATACTCTTTGTGCAGCGCAACAACTCACACCGCCCACTGTGGGTGATCAACTATTGCCCTGGCTTGTAAGTTCGGGTACATTGGGCAGTTGGGTTATCATTCCTTTTACCATAGGCATAGTAGCTGCCGCCTTTTCGAGTGCCGATTCTGCCATGACAGCGCTTACTACTACTATTTGTATCGACTTATTAGGTATTAATGAATCGTGTGAAGGTAGCACTGCAGCTGTCGCGACGCGCCGCTGTGTTCACCTCGTTGTAGCACTGCTTTTCATGCTCTGCATCATCTCCTTTAGAGTGATAGGTAATGACAACGTGCTCAACTCCATTTACGTCATGGCTTCCTATACTTATGGTCCTTTATTAGGACTTTATGCATTTGGCTTGTTCACTCATCGTGCTGTCAACGATCGTCTTGCTCCCTATATCTGTTTAGCTGCCCCCATCATTTGTGGCTTACTCGACCACTATGCCCCTCTGCTATGGGGCTACACTTTTGGTTACGAATTGCTCTTATTGAATGGGCTACTTACTATGTTGGGGTTAGCCTTAGTTCAGAGAAACAGATGAAAAGGAGTGGGGAAGATGTATAAAAAAATGAGGCAGTACGCGCTTCACAGCGAATATTGCCTCTCGTCATTTACCTAAAAAACACTATTACCTTATAGCTTGTTATAACATAGACCTAACAAACTCTCAAGAGTAAAATGCTTATGGCCTATATTATCTTTTTTTCTGTACGCAAAGATACATTACAATGTTTCTTCAAGCCAAACTTTTTAGACAAATCACCTTATTCTATCGACGAATTTTGCAAGTCAATATTATAACGGTATTTTTATGCACTCTTTTTAATGTTTTGATATAAACTACAATTTGTCGAATAGACAGGAATGAACATTAACGAATAATTAATAAAAAATTAATGAAATAATTAATGTTCAATTAATGATAATTAATGTTCAAAACAATGCGCGAAGCGCGCCCAAACTTAAACGTTAACTATTTATGTTATGCGCTTCGCGCTTTGTTTTGAACATTAATTATCATTAATTGAACATTAATTATTTCATTAATTTTTATTCTTGTTCTATTCGACAAATAGCAGTTTACTTCGTTATCAGCCCTTTTACTTTGCTGCACCTTTTTTCGTTCCCATTTAGCGTATAGCTAAAGTGGTCTTTGTCGAGTGAGATAATAGTCGAAGTATCAGACTTTTCGTTATAGTCCGAACCGTCAGCAGGTACGTATACTAAGATGAAGTGGCCATTACGCAATTTCCACTCGCGTAGTGTCACCTCTGAGGGACCCACATCGCAAGCTGCACCGTCAGCGTTGAGACGCATACCCGTGCCGCTATTGCCCTCAAACATCCATAGTCCCGTCAGTTCTGATACGTTTACGACCGATAGTGCCAGTTTCTGCTTAAACATCGGTACTACAGCCAAGGTGTCACCCACCGCGAGCGTACCATGCACCGAATTGCTACGGCGAGCCTCTGCATATCCAAGCGTGCGTGTACGTTTCGCATCAATCTGCAGGAATGTAATCGAATCGTCCGTTACCTTTTGCAGTTGCACCATAATGGTCGAATCAGGCTCCTCAGGTGCTTCTACCTTTTCTACTCTTTTCTTCTTACTGCTGCAAGCCACCATCGATATAATCAATGAAGCTAATAGTAAATAGGTTACTTTTTTCATCATTCTTCTTTATATGATTATAAGGGTTGTAGTCATCTACACCTCAGAAGAAGTGTAGATGCCACAACCCTTAACTAGTTATGAGAGAGATTTATTAGCGACGGTGATTGATTTCAGGACGAGTATTCTTCTTGAATGTTACGGTGATAGGATAGCTCTTTTCCTTACCGAATACGTCAGTAACAACAAAGTTGAGTTTGAAGTCTTGACCGTCAGCAACACCAGCAGTACCCTTAAGCTTCAATTCAAATGAATTGTTGACTGTTTTTGTTACTTCAAGAATGTTATCGGCTGCGCTTACTTCAATCTTAGTACTTGCAATCAGAGCATCACGATTAGTACCTAAGTATGTGATAGTCTTACTATGGTCTGCAGGGTTCGTTGCAGAGAAGATATTGTCTCCCAAAGTGAGTACTTGAGGATATGACAATTCAATAGGTCTCTGTTCGAAATTAATTGCGTGATAGATAGGACTAACAACTTTAACATTGAATCTCGTGCCTTCTTTTGCCTGAGGAGTCCAATAGTTCTTCAAATCGTAGTATTTTGCGCCTACAGTCAAGTTGTAAATGTGTTCGTTCTTAACTGATACGTAAGGTACTACAAATTGATTATCGAAGAAAATATTGCCGTTATGAGTGTAGCATGTAGCATCGTTGGCAATGACAGGCTTGTATTGAGTATTCTCATTAGCAGGTGTTGTTGGATAATTGCTCAATGCATCAGCAAAGAAGATGCGGCCAGTACCATTGTTAGCTGTAAGATCTCGACCAACATTTACAAATGCGCTTGACATATTAGCAAAAGCATTTGTACCATTGTTAGCAGCATAAAGAATAACGTCATCACCAGCGAATACACGGTGGATTCTTTCAATCTTGTCTGCCAATGTTGTAGGAACTTTGATGGTTACTTTAACATCAACGCTTGTAACTACATTACCATTACGATCATAGAACTTAACAGTAAATTTGTAATCACCAGGAGCAACTGTTGTCGGATTGTACTTGAATGAAAGATTCTTAATGTTATTTAATTCAGAAGTAGTTAAAGTAGTGGTCTTGGCTGAACTACCATTCAGAACATTAAGTGTCTTAACTACTGCTCCGTTTGCCTTGTTAAAGTAAACGGTCATGTTAGGAATATCAGAACCTACTACTTGAATGGTCTTAACGTTATCTTTCCATACATTATTCTTTGAGGTCATGCTCAAAGTATGAGAGAATGCAGTGTTTGTTCCAGGTGTTGTCTGATCACTTGCAGAAGCAGGAGTATGCTCGTAACTGATAGCATTCTCGTTATACATCGCTTCAGTATAAATCACCTTAAACTGATGCTTTGTGATTGCACCATTGTAATCCCAAGTATAGTAGTCATAAGTATAGGTGTAACCATTCTTAGCATTGTTAACGGTGATGGTGTTGAACAACTCATTGATAGAAACAGATGCTCTAGAATCTACTTTGTTAATGCTGCTTTCTTTCAAGGTTGTTTTGAAACCAGCATTCTTATTCATGTTAGTTCTTTCGTTTGCATCTTCTTGTCCTGAAGCACTTTTTGCACCAACACATTCAATGTATTTTGCATAAACCTTTTGGTTTGCAACTAAATCGAATTGACATCCAGTCAACTTTTCAAAGCAGAATTTATCAACACCAGATTCAACAGCTTCGGGTTGTAATGTTCCTGCAGAAATAGGTCTAACTGACAATACTGCGCGGTTATAGCTTGTAATGTTAGTTGGTTTGAACTTAAGTTCGTACTTAGAGTAAACGCGACGATCTTTGATGTCTTTATTATCTTTACCCTTAAGTCCTTGGTTAGTTGCAGCCAATGCATAAACTTCATCCCTTCCGTCACCTACATGTTCAGGAAGAAAACCTACATTTTGGTTCTCATTGTAAACGCTGAACTTGTAAAGGCCATTCTTTGCAGCAGCACGTGTGATGAGCTTCTTCGAAACTACAGCCTTTGTAAGTTTGTATTCGGGGTTAGCTTTATCTAGGCTATTAAGCAAAGCAAGTGTTTGACCCTCAAAAGATACAGTGTTAGGATTAATGGTTGCATATACATCACCGCAGTATTGTTGCACTGTGTAGTTGTTGATATGACGTTGGTCACCACCTGTTGCGCCCTTATAAGGGAAATAAGCTTCTTGCTCTGTAGTATTGTTTACATAGTAAGTCTTACCAGTTTCATTTGGTGTAACGTTATATTTAGCAACTTGTGCAAATACAGCGTTGAAGTCTGAATAATCCTGTACAATTAAACCTGTAATCAAGTTGCTCAAGTCAGTGAACAATACATCGATCAGTCCATTGATCTTAGTAATCTCACCGTCAATGCGCTCAATATCACCCTGGATAGATGTAATGCTTGAATTGATACCAGCAATCAAAGAAGCAACAGTATCGTCTTTGCCCACCTCGTTTAACTTACCAATCTTAGCATCGATTTCTTGACGGAGTTGGTCAATGCTTGATGTAACGTCACTTGACTTAGCCAATGATGCGATTAAATCTTCGATAGTATCCAAACGACCTTCAGCAGATTCTAAGCGCTGGTTAATAGTTTCGTTAGCACTCTTCAAGCCTTCAATTGAGGTCTTCAAGCCATTTTGGCCAGCAACGAGTTCGTTTACCTTAGTCAAGAAGTTGCTCTCCAATGTCTCAACTTTCGACTTGTTAGCGTTAATCTGATTTTGAAGTTCAGTCAACTGACCTACGATTTCGTCAATCTTCTGCTTGTTAGCTTTAATCTTATCGCCGTTAGCAGAGATACCCTCGTTAGCATCATTCAATTGGCTCTTCAAAGAGTTGATCTGAGCTGTGATATCAGCGTTCTGCTTAGCCAATTCCTTTGAAAGATCGTTTACCTTTTCGCTCAAAGTATTGATTTGACCTTCGAGTGATTCTTTGATTGACTTCAGATTAGCAGCAGCGTCCTTGATAGCTTGCTTGTTAGCTTCAGCTGTAGCTGCAGTTTGTTCAGCCAAGTTGTAAGCCTTCTCAGCCAAAGCCTGTGCATCGTTGATAGCCAAAGTCAACTTACCGTCAGCAGCAAGCAATGATTCTACTGACTTCAAACGTCCGTCTTGAGCGAGCAAACGAGCGTCCAAGCTACTAATATTACCGTTGATGCCAGTGATGTCACCATTAACAGCGTCGAGGGCAGCTTGCAATTGAGCTTGAGCGTCCTCTACCAACTTCTGAGCAGCAGCCAAAGTAGCAGCATCAGCGTCAGTACCTTCAGACTTAGCCTTGTCTAAAGCTTCCTGCAACTGCTTGTTCGCTGCCTTCAAAGATTCGATTTCAGTCTCAACGTTCTGAATCTTCTCCTTTGTCAACTGATCAAGAGTGGTGGCGTTGTTAGTGATCTGACCTTGCAGATTTTCGATGTCGTCATCGTAGTCAGCACAGCCGACAAACGTTGTAGCGGGTGCAATCAAAAGCGCACCGAACAACATCGCACTAATAAACTTTCTCTTCATTGTGTTTGATAGTTTTTAGTTAATATTGAGTTGATAAATTCTATTTTATACCTGTAACAGCCCATGTTTGCTCATATTTTACATGGCTACATGTGCTGATACGCTTTGGGGAGCGTGCTCCCTTTGTTTCTCTTGTTTGTCAATTTCTGCCCAATCGGCAGTTTCCATAAAGTCAGCCATGTACTCTTTGGGGGTCATGTTCAGTCGCTGTCTGAAGGCTGTATAGAAGGCGCTCTTTGAGAGGTAACCGCAGCGCTGGTGGAAGTCTTTAAAACTGAAGCGAGGCGCAACGTTCTTCTTCAACAATTCTACGGCGTACTTTATTCGATAGTCATTGAGCATCGATCTAAAGTTGTGCCCCGTGCAGATGTTGATTGCACGTGATAGGTACAGCGTGTTCGTACCCGTAATAGCACTCAGCCGTATGAGCGATAGGTGTGGGTCAAGATATAGTTGGTCGCGTTCCACTAAGTAACACATCCGTCTGTATATCTGTTCAGGCTTGCATCTCATAGCTCTAAGGTTGGTTTAGATATTGTCTTCTTATGATGTATTTTAATTTTTTCATTGTTAAGCTTTCACCTCCTTCATATTTTAAAAGTCTATATTCCTTTTTCTTTTCCTCCTTCCTTTGTAGTAAATAGGCTTTTGGGTAAAACTGAAGAAGATGTCATCTTTAAGTAAACGCTTAGCAGTAGATGCCACTCGCATTCCTTATTTTCGATGCAAAGATATTCCTAATACCTTAAATTCTACCAACAAAATTTCAACTTTTTTCGGAAATGGACATACAATTTTAACTTATAGAACTAACACTTTCGAAATGAGAAGAATTTTAAGAAATTAAACATAAGTAAGATTGCAATGTGTCTAATACGCCAAAAAACTGAGTTTTTACCCCCCCCCCCACGAAAAATTGCAAAATCTTAAATCGTAAAATGAAAAATGCTTTGCACAAGAATAAAAAGTTCTTAATCTTAAAAACAATTAATGCTACATAAATTAACTTCTTGTACTTTCTTCTTTATTCAAGTGTACAATTAAAGTAGCATGAAGGGCAGAGAGAACTATCAGAATTTCCAAATAGTATATATATAGGTGTGCAGGCAACGCGTCCTCACCAGCAAGCAACGCGTCCTCACTTGGGGGCGACGCGTCCCCGCGTCGGCATTTGCTTGTCAAGGCTCGATGCCTTGACAAGCAAATACAATACATTTTCTTATTGCCAAGTTGGGGCATCGACCCCCAACTTGGCAATGCCGACGCGGGGACGAGGCTGCTGAAAAAAGCCCCGATGTAGGACGAAGGTATAGATGTGATATTTGCGTATCTCATTGAAAATTAGTAACTTTACGTCAATTAGCAACACTCTATGATACAGCAGCAACTAGAAATACAACTGAGTCCGTATGCAGGACTTTATGATATAGTAGTACCGCAAGATGACATATATCGACAGCTTGATAGGCTGGTCGATTTCTCTTTCGTCTATGAAGAAATAGGCAAAAACTATTCATGGAAGAAAGGGCGCTTTGCAGAAGACCCTGTTCGTATGTTCAAGTATTTGCTGGTCAAGATTATTGATAGACTCTCAGACAGACGCGTAGTTGCAAATGCACTGGTAAATCTGTCACTCAAGAGGTTTCTCGGATTAAGCCCAGAGGAGACGAACATAATAGATGCAAGTACACTCTCCAAGTTTCGTAAACTTCGCTTTGAAAATGTTGATGTCCTCAATATCCTAATTGCAAAGACTCTAAAAATAGCCAAGGATAAGGGAATACTAAAAGGGAGTACAATCCTAGTAGATGCCACCCATGTTACTGCCAGGGCTATACGTTATGACAGCAAGGATTATATCATACACAGAGTGAACACGCTTGTCCGTCACCTCGTAAAAGTTCACTACTGGAAAGTGGAGGACCTTCCTCCACTACCAGAGAAGGAAGCTGACACAGATACATGGATTCAGGCAGGAAAGTCGCTTGTCGCATATATAAAGGAACAGCCTGCGTTACGCAGTGTTTCGACTGTCAAGAATTTGTATGAACTTCTGGAGGAGGCAATGGAAGACGCTGAGGAGCGCAGCTATCTTTCAATGGATCGTGATGCAAAAGTCGGACACAAGTCAACAGAAAAGTCCTTCTTTGGCTCAAAAGTGCACATGGGAGTGGAGAGTGAGACAAGGCTGATAACGGCAGCACATATCACCTCCGGAGACAGGCCCGACGACAAATATTTGGGCGAGGTGGTGGAACAAAGCCGGCAGAATGGCATGGAAGTAAAAGAAGTTGTAGGCGACAAGGCATATAGTTCAACAGAGAACATTGAAATGTCCAAGGAACGCAAAGAAGAAAATCTAGCGGGCGGCTTTACCCTTTATTCACGACTTCACGATAACATAACTTACGGCATACGCAAGGATGACGGGTTTACATTTAACAAAGATGCAAACACCGTAGTGTGCCCCAACGGGCACCTGGCAAAAAGCAAAAGGTATAAGAAATGTCGCAGAGGGCGTAGTGCAGCATGGGAGTACAGCTTTGATGTAAACAAATGCAAGGAATGTCCATTGCGTAAGACGTGCTTTAAGGCAGGATCTAAAGAACGCACGTATAGTGTGAGAGAGCTGTCAGATCTTCACAAGGAATATATAAAATTCCAAAAGACAGATGAGTTCAAAAAGAAAATGCGGCAACGATATAAGATTGAAGCAAAGAACTCAGACCTCAAGCACAACTGCAATTTAGAACGTGCGGAATCATTTGGCATACATAGTTTGACGATGCAAACAGCATTGTCTGTTTTTGCATGCAATCTAAAGACCATTTTACGCCTAATTAATGCCCCAAAATAAGGAAATGACAGGATAGAAGTAACATACTACAAATATGAACTATAGGAATGCATATAACGCCATATAAGGCCATATATTTTCCCAATTTCATATTTCTGAGGAAACGATTAAAGTCTCCCATACGAGCCTAAAAAAGCTCGAAAAGGAAGACTTTAACTCTATAAAACGCTATTTTATCAGCAGCCTCGGGGACGCGTCGCCCCCAGGTGAGGATGCATCCTCCCAGGTGAGGACGCGTCGCCAGCGCACCTATATATATGCGTGGAATAAGCGTACCTATATATATACGTGTGAAATGATCCCATTTATGTTCTTCAACACAAAACATAAAAAAATCGCCCTAATTATTTGTCCCTTCAAAGCAGAGAGCGTACTTTTGCCCTGTTACTCGTTCCCCGCGAAAAAAAGTTTGAAAAAAGTTTCATTCTTTAAGTCGTTGGTTTACAACGACTTACGCAT
>UQHJ01000016.1 GCA_900540885.1 uncultured Prevotella sp. | reverse complement strand
TCAAGGCATCGAGCCTTGACTAACAAATGCCGACGCGGGGACGCGTCGCCCCCAGGTTAGGACCCGCCCCCCAATTAGGCCGTTTACCCACACGATGCGTTATCATTACCACCTTAAATGTTATAAAATCAGTCCTTATTGCATATTTAACTGCATAAAATTTGTTGATACACGATAAAAGCGTACATTTGCAGCAAAATTGTAGGCAAAAAGCGTTTATAATCAACGTCTTGCCATACGATACGATAAAAATCAACCAAAATGAAAGTAAAAAACTTATTTGCTGCCGTGCTCTTGCTTTTATGCATGGTAGCCAACACCGCCTACGCGCAGTTGCCGTCAGTTAAGTTGAAGGATATTAACGGTAAAGTAATTGATACAGCAACCCTCAGCAATGATGGTAAGCCCTTTATCATTAGTTTCTTCGCCACTTGGTGCAAACCCTGCAACCGCGAACTCAAAGCCATTAACGAGGTATATCCCGATTGGCAAGACGAGACGGGTGTGCGCGTAATTGCTGTGAGCATTGACGAGGCACAAAATGCGCAGAAGGTAAAGCCTATGGTTGACGCTGCAGGTTGGGAATACCAAGTATTGCTCGACCCCAACTCAGACTTCCGTCGTGCAATGGGTGTCAACATGATTCCCCACGTATTCGTCATCGACGGCAATGGCAAGATAGCCGAAAGCCGTAGTGGTTACACCGAAGGCGGTGAACAACACCTTATCGAAAAGGTAAAAGAACTCATTGAAGCTGCAAAGAAGTAATAGGGACGGTTCGTTTCAAGTTCTTAGGTTATGTAGGTCTTCAAAATAAGACTCATAACCTCCAAACTCAAAACATTCCTCTTCCCTCTCTCTAAATAAAAAATATGAAACACATTGCCGCATTAACGGCTTTAACCTTAGCATCGGCTGCACTCCCCTTACATGCACAAAGTACAGAGGGCGCAGACGATGCTAAGCGCGTTACACTACATGGTAGCATACAAAGTGATGTACTCACAGCCGTTAGCGAAGACGATAAAATTGGTACAGGTCGTTACGACGACAAGTTTATGACCAACACTTATGCCGAACTCCACCTCTTAAATAAGTATGTGCAAGCAGGTGTGCGTCTTGAATACCTTGACCACCCCCTGCCTGGCTTCGACAATGAATTTAAGGGTTGGGGCTTGCCCTATTTTTACGTAAAGGGCAACTACAAGTGGGCCGAACTCACCTTGGGCGACTACTACGACCAATTCGGCTCGGGACTTATCTTCCGCACCTACGAAGAGCGTTCGTTAGGCATTGATAATTCCTTGCGCGGTGCCCGCTTGGCCTTGAAGCCTATTAAGGGTGTCAGCCTCAAACTCTTAGGCGGTCAGCAACGCTACTATTGGAAGCACCGCAGTCTGGACGACTGTTCACCTTGGACGTGGGGTGGCGACCTCGAACTCAACGTCGACCAATGGTCGAAGCGCATGGACGAGTCGGGCACACGCCTCACCCTCGGCCTCTCAGCCGTAAGCAACCATTATAGCAAAAAAGAGGGTGACATCGTCAAGACCGTTGGCAGTGGCTTCAATCCCGATACCAACGAGTTCGAGACCACCACACAACGCCTTCGTTTGCCTAAAGACGTGGCAGCTTTCGATGTGCGCGCCAACTTGCAAAAGGGCAACTATAACTTCTTAGCCGAATACGCATGGAAGAGCCAAGACCCTTCTGCGCTCAACTCCTATATCTATAAGCGTGGCAAGACGCTCTTGCTCTCAGGTTCGTACTCTAAGCGCGGCATGAGCGTGTTGTTGCAAGCCAAGCGCAGTGAGGATATGGCCTTCCGTTCACGTCGCGACCTCAAGTCCACCTCAGCTTGCTACATCAACCACCTGCCCGCCTTCTCCATGCAGCACACCTACACCTTGGCTGCTCTCTATCCCTATGCCACTCAGATGACACCTGGTGAATGGGCCTTTCAAGCCGAGTTGGGCTACAACTTCAAGCGCCGCACGGCCTTAGGAGGTAAGTATGGTACGAATGTAAAGGTGAACGTTTCTAAAATCCGTGCTATCGACCAGCACAAGAATGAGTTCAAGGGTGAACTCATGGGGTCGAATGGCTATAAGTCGCACTTCTTCAACTTCTTTAAGAATGGGGAAGAGTTGTACTACCGCGATGTCAACGTTCAGATAGACAAAAAGCTTACCAAGCAGTTCAAAATGAACTTTATGTATTCGTTCCAGACCTATAATCAACGCGTGGTAGAGGGTCATGGCGACGATGCGATTAAGAGTCACATCTTTGTAGCCGAAGGTAAGTATCAGTTCTCGCCCAAGGTAACGCTCCGTGGCGAAGCACAATATCTCCACACCCGTCAGGACCAAAAGGACTGGTGGTTTGGCTTGCTCGAACTCTCTGTATTGCCCAACTTTATGTTTACGGTGAGCGATCAGTTCAATGCCCACGTGCCTATGCACAATGCCGATGGCTCTGCCATTACGGGCGGCAAGACGAACAAGGTACATTACATTACGGGTAGCGTCACCTTTACCCATCGTGCGCACCGTCTGCAAGTAAGCTATGGCAAGACGCGCGCTGGTTATAACTGTTCGGGTGGTGTATGTCGCTTCGTACCTGCCTCAAAGGGCTTGACCGCGTCGTATTCGTTTAACTTCTAAGGGGAAAAGGTAGGCTGAAAGCCTATCATTTAAATAGCCTAGGGTTTTAACCCTAGGTATCCCATTGCTATTACGAGCTGCGCTGAAAGTACAGCACGTGCGAGAATATGGTATATCGATGTGCTGTACTTTCAGCACAGCATTCAAGGGACATACATAACCTAGGGTTAAAACCCTAGGCTATATAAATGTTAGGCTTTCAGCCTATTACGTTGCTTAAAATCCTTGAATCAAAAACGCAAAATCTTTTATGAAACTTCATAACATCATTCTATTATTGGGTCTCAGCGCATTGAGCTTCACGGCTTGTGACGAACATGCCGAAGGCGAACGTTGGGACGACCCCATAACGACTGTGGCCAAAAAGAACGTGCTGCTGGAGGACTTTACTGGTCAGGACTGCTCGAACTGTCCGCGTGCTGCTGAAACGGCGCACCAGTTGCAAGAAACCTTTGGCGCTGACCGCGTAGTGGTAGTAGCCTTGCATGGTGGCCCACTGTCATCATCGGTCGAAACGGACGAGGCTGGTCTTGCTACTTCTGAGAGTCGTGACTACAATACGCGCTATATGGGCAGCAACTCTTACCCCATGGGTAGCATTGACCGTGGTGCCGTACAAGCATATAGCACATGGCCCGCTGCCGTAGCCAGTCGTATGCAGGTGCAGCCCAAGGTGAACCTTAGCTTTGAGGGCGACGGTGTAACCTACGATGCCGAGGCAAAGCAAATCAACCTTAATGTAAAGGTAAGAGCCAACGAGGCTGTAAAGGGTAACTTGCAAGTATGGCTCACTGAGAGTGGCGTAACGGCATGGCAAGTATTGCCTACTGCCCCTTGGTATACTGACACTTACGAACATAACCATGTGTTCCGCGCTACGCTCAATGGCATGGATGGTGATGCGTTCACGCTCGATGCAGAGCAAGAGGTAGAAAAGGAGTACACTTACACCTTGCCCGACCTCAGTTCGTGGAAAAATCAAACGCCTTGGCAACCCACTAAACTCTCTGTCGTTGTATTCTTCTACAACGCTACAGACGGTGTGATGCAGGTCGTTGACCATGCGGTAGTTGGCTAATGTGCAAATGTGCAAATGTGAGAATGTGCAAATTGAATGTTTTTTTTGCGCAATCCCAATGATGATAGAAACAAACAAAACAACGATATGAAAAAAATCTTTACACTCCTTACGCTTGCTTTGGCTTGCGTGATGCAACTCTCTGCACAGAAGTTGCAAATTACGAACGGTGGCGAGGTAGTAGACTGCTCAACAGTGGGCGTTATTACCTATACGAATGCTATACAGATGGGTAAAAAGGTATCATTAGGTTCACGCGAAGACCCTACCATTACCAACATTAGCGACCAAACGATTACTATTGACGCAACATTGAGTACGAGCAACCCTGGTATATTTAGTTGGTGTGGCTTTGACAACTTTTGCACCGTTGTAACTAACAAGGCCGAAAAGAACGGTATTGTCTTAGCACCAGGTGAAAGTAAAACGATGGATCTTCACACAGAAGTAGCTTCTGGCCAATATGGCACTTACACGGCTTCTGTTGTCTTTTGGGAAGGTTACGATAAATTGGCTACTGTTCAGCTCAAGTACATCTACACCGAAGACAGTGGTATCAACGACGTAAAGGCTGAGGGTCAGAGCGTCTCAGTTCAGAATAATACACTCAGCTATAGCTTCAGCGCAGCCGCTGCACGTACTATCAACGTATATAGTATTGACGGCAAGTTAGCCAAGAGCCTTAATACGAACAGCCAACAAGGCCAACTCAGCCTCAACGGCTTGCAACAAGGCGTTTACCTCTACGCTATCAGCCAAGGTGGCCAACAAGTAGCTACAGGTAAGGCACTTGTGAAGTAAGATAGTTGACAAGTTAACAAGTTGACAAGTTAACAAGTTGACAAGTTAACAGGTAAGTTACCCAAAAAACAAACTTGCTCGTCAACTTGTTAACTCGTCAACTCGTCAACTCAAGAAAGAAACAAGAACCACTAAATATTTAAGCAAATGAAACACATTTTACTTGCTTTGGCAACAGCTGCTGCTTTGGCAGCACCCGCTGGTGCGCAAAACCTTATGAGCAGTAAGATCACCAAGAGCATGCCAATGCTCAAGACGAGTCTTACCTTCAATCCTCAAGTAGGCAAACACGCCATGATTAATGCTAAAGGCATTAAGCCTATGGCCACCACTGGCGTAACACGTAATCCTAAGAACCTTAGCTACGAAGTGTCTGGTGATGAGTTAAGTTTAAACAACTTAGTTGCTTTTCCTACTTTTTCACATTCTGACCTTCAGAAAGCAGGCTTTGCCGTAGGTTATGCACAAGTGTTCGGCCGCGACGTACTCAATCGTTTCGCTGGCAACAAGTTGGGCAAGATTAAGTTCTTCCCTTGGTTGGGAGTCTACTCAAATGCCAAAGTATTCGTTTACGATGCTTCTACCATCGACCAAGTAAATGGCACTGTGGGTAAAGCACTTTGGAGCCAGGATATTACTATTAAGGGCAATACCGTCAACAGTGTAGACTGTGACTATGTAATTCCTGCTGAAGGCTTGAAACAAGGCATTGTCGTAGGTTTCTATGCCAATGTCAAGGCTGCCTCAAACGATAATAGCAAATACAAAAACTACTTCAATGTCGTATGTTATCAAGACAAAACCCAAGCTAGTTCAGGTGGCTACATTTGGGCGCATAGCGCTCAAGCAGAAGGCTTCTTAGAAAGTCTTTCAAGTCAAGGACTTGCCAATGCCCTTTGGTGTGAAACAGAAGGTGATGCGGGCCTCCATGCAGAGGACGTTTGCGTTGCCGCTGCTGACCAAGCACGTGGTGCTGTGGGTTCTACGCAGTCAATACTCGGTCAGTTCATCAACTTCGGTACAGACTCTATCTACTCAATAGACTACACTTACGAGAACGATGGCAAGACCACTTCAGGTACAGTTAAGTTCCGTGAACCTGTGAAGTACTACTGTGCTTCAACTTTCCACTTCGATGCTCCTGTCAATGAAGCTGCAGGTCGTTACACCAATGGTAAGCTCACTATTACCAAGGCAAATGGTAAGGACGATGAATACACTACAGGTCGCGACAACGAATATCCTTACGTTAACACTGTAGCATTGAGCGAAGCTTACAAGCGTACGCCCGTTATCGAAGAGTTTACCAGCACTACTTGCGGTTGGTGCCCCTTCGGTATCGTAGGTTTGCCTAAGGCCGTAGAAGCTGTAAATGGCAAGGCTGTAGCTGTTGCTGTACACGCTGACTATGATGCCAATTCTTATGGCTACGATCCTTTGGTATCAAGTTCTTACGAAAATGTGGCTTATCAGTATGCAAGCTCATTCCCCTCAGCTTTCGTTAACCGTGAGGAGATGACCCACGCTTACACTGGTATTGTAGATGTTGTAAAGGAAATGGCAGAAAAGCCTTGCGAAGCCAGCATGACCTTCACCCCGAAGAAGACACTTCAAGGTATCAAAATGAATACGAAACTCAACTTTACCATCGATGCCGCTGAAGGTGAATATGGTATTGCTTACGCAGTGACGGAAGACAATGTTGAGAATGTATCGCAGCTCAACTACTTCTCACTCTACTACAACGAGGGAACCAAGAAAGGTAACCCACAGTACGTTAAATGGTTCAACGGGTTGCCTTCTGACGTGAAGCCTCTCGCTACGGGCAAATTTACAACCATTGAAGACGGCAACAATATCAGCTACTGGTCAGACTTCACGATGAACCACGTAGGTTGCAGCATCGACGATCCTACTTTCGCTACTTCTGAAGCAGTTTACAACAAGTTGGTTTTGCCCGCAATCGTTAAGGGTCAAGAGGTTGCGCACACTTATACGTTGAAGAACCCCACACGTACTGCAGGTACGGATAACTATGGTAATGCTTTGCAGTACACTTCAGAGGTGCCTGCAGTCAACAATGAAAACTTGAAGTATGCTGCCCTCTTGATTGACCTCAGATCAGGTAAGATCTTGACGGGTTGTCAAGCAGCTCTTGGTGAGACGGTTACTTCAAACGATAAGGCTGACCTCACTGCAGGTATCAACGATGTAAAGGCTGACGCTGCTGACGTAGCCGACATCACTGCTGCCGATGGTGCATTCACCGTAAAGGCTAACGATGCTGTAGCACAGGTTTACGATGCTCAAGGCCGTTTGGTAAGCAGCGCAACCGTTAACGGTGAAGCTTCATTGCCTACATTTGGCAAGGGCGTATTCATCATCCGTGTAACAAAGGGTGGTAACACTACTTCACAGAAGGCTATCTTCTAATTTGTAGTACATAGCACATCATACAAAATATAATCCCCACGGGCTTGATAGCTCGTGGGGATTGTTGTATGAACATTAAGGCGCGCTTCGCGCTTGGGATTTTGAACATTAATGTTTCATTAATCGACCATTAATCTTTTTCATTAATCTGACTCTGTAACGAATCGTGTGGGTAAAATTGTTTTAATGACAAATTGCTTATAGTCGAAGAGCGCGAGAACATTCTTTTGTACAAAAAATGCGAGCAAAAAGTTCGCACTTTTGTATATCTAAAGCACTGCAACAGATTTGCGTATTTGGTCTAAGAGAACAGATAGCTTTTTACTTTTCTTGGCTGTCCAATAGTTATATTGGGTTTGTAGTTCTACCCAAATATAAGCCTTGGTTCCCGTGGCTGCTTCTATTTTAAAAGCCAATTCAGGAGTAATAGGGCGTTTCCCTTTTATCGTTTCATTAAGCACAGAATAGGAGATGCCTAAAGTATCGGCAAACTTTCGTTGCGTAAGACCGCGCGCCTCTAATTCATCCCCCAAAAGTTCGCCAGGATGAGTAGGTTCAAAAGGCTCTAATTCGTAAGGATTATATACTTTATTCATATTTACTGCTTATTTATAGTGATTACTTAACTCTAAAATGAGGCAAATTGTAATGACTTGTTCATCGCCAATAGTACTTACTTTAAATTCAACGCGATATTGCCCATTTGCTCTAACTGAGCAAAACCCCATTTTATCACCTTGTAATGCTTCAAAGTTCAGCCCTTTGAATGGAAACAAATCTTCAATTCGTCTTGCCATTTTCAATACGTCAATTGCCTTTTTATATCCCTTGATTACTTGAGGCTGAAATCGATGCTTTTTGTCACTCGTCTTACCTAATTGGTAAAGTTCACGCAGATATTCTTGGTCGAATTCTATTTGCATAATGCAAAAGTAGTAAGCATTTCTTATATTCGCAAATTTGCGAATATTTATTTTGAAGTGTATAGCTGTTCGCCTCTAAATTATCATTAACGAATAATTAACAAAAAAATTAATGTTCAATTAATGATAATTAATGTTCAAGGCAACGCGCGAAGCGCGCCTAAACTTAAACGTTAACTATTTATGTTATGCGCTTCGCGCTTTGTTTTGAACATTAATTATTCCATTAATTTTTTCGTTAATGTTCATTCTCGTTAGGCCGATAAATTGCAGTTTCTTTTTGTCATGAAAACAGTTTTTTGTGCTAACTTTGTTCCGAAATCTAAATATACAAACACAAATACCTTTTTACATGACATTTTTTACAAAACTTTCTGCATTCGTTGTAGGCTTTGCAGCCGTGGCCAGTGCAGCATGGGCCGACGTGCCATTTAAGCCGACTACGATTACGGGTGGACAGTTTGCAGCTGACACGGAGTGGTATGTGCTCGAAAATGGCGCAGGTAAACTTCGTATCTCTGACAATGGCACTAAGAACTACATTCAGTTAGGTGGCTTCATGAGCCAAGACGATGAAAACCTTTGGTGCTTCGTGGGCAATGAAACAGAGGGTTTCAAAATCTACAACAAGAAGCAAGGTACGACCAAAGCTCTTGCTGCTCCAAAGTCTATTACGAGCGCCAATGACGGCACGGCCTATGCCTACCTACAAACTGTCAGTGGGTTGGCTTCGACACAAACCAACCTGTGGGACTTCACTGCTGCTACTAAAACATCTGATAATAAAAACCTTAACATTCAAGGTGGCTACTATGTCAACGAACACGGCACTGCAGCCAATAAGCTCAACAATCGTGGTAGCAAGTTAGCCTTCTGGGTAGGTGGTTACGACAATGGTTCTGTTATCACAATTACCAACGTGAAGGACTACACCTTCATTGAGCATGAACCACAGACCGACCTGCTCATCTCAACAGGTCAGCCTAATTACCGCATTCCAGCTATTACAAAGGCTTATAATGGTGATATTATTGCAGTAGCTGACTACCGCTTTACGGGTTCAGACATCGGTTATGGCCGACTCGACCTTCACTCAAAGGTGTCAACAGACAATGGTACGACATGGAGCGATATGAAAGAAGTCGTTCGCGGCATTGACTACGTAAAGGGACAGACTTCTTCGCCCTTCCTTCAGACAGGTTTTGGCGACCCTTGTATCGTAGCCGACCGTGAGAGCAATCGTGTGCTATTAATGAGTTGCACAGGTGACGTGATGTTCCCTAGCGGCACACGTAACTATCATCAAGGCATTGCTCGCTTCTATAGCGAAGACAATGGCCAAACATGGTCCGCTCCTACCGACATCTCAGAAAGCATCTATTCACAGTTCGACACTTGTACGATTGGTACGGCTAAGAGTATGTTCATTGGTTCAGGCCGCATCTTCCAAAGCAGCACGACCAAGGTGGGCGACTACTACCGCCTTTACTGCTCAGTGCTTTTCAAAGATGTGAATGGAACGAACAAGAATTACGTTATCTACTCTGACGACTTTGGTCAGTCATGGCTCGTATTGGGAGGTGTCAACGTAGCACCTATCCCCAGTGGCGCTGACGAACCCAAGGCCGAAGAGTTGCCCGACGGCTCAATCCTTTGCAGTTCACGCATCTATGGTGGCCGTATGTACAACATCTACCACTTCACCAATGTAGCCAAGGCAGAAGGCTCTTGGGACATTGTCGCCACTTCAAATGCTGACAACAACGGCGTAGTGGCTACTAATAATAGCTGCAATGGAGAGGTGATGGTACTCCCCGTAGTGCGCAAGAGCGACGGCAAGAAGATGCACCTCATTCTTCAGTCAGTACCCTTAGGCTCAGGTCGTACCAACGTAGGTATCTATTACAAAGAGTTAGCCTCTATGGCCGACTATGCTACTCCTGCAGCCCTTGCAGCCAACTGGACAGGTCATCACCAGTGCAGCCATATGGGTTCGGCTTATTCAACTATGGCCTTACAGAAGGACAACACCATTGGTTTCCTCTACGAAGAGAGCACTTATGGCTATGACTATACGATCGTCTATAAGAACTACACGATAGAGACCATTACCAATGGTGCTTATAGCTACAATACGGAAGACGATCGTTCAACGGTTTTTACCAACGCCATAGAGGTTGTCAAGGCAAAGGCCGAGGACGTAAAAAATAACGTTGGTACCAACGTAGGTTGCTATACTGCTGCCGCTGTAGCAGGCGTTACCGCTGCAGTTGAAGCATTTGAAGCTAATCCTTCACAAGATACTTATAACGCCTTCAATGCAGCCTTAGTGCAAGCTGGTAAGCGTACTGTTGGCATTCAAGCAGGAGGCAAGTATCGCATTCGCAACGCAGAGCGTCAGAATGGTAAGCTCTATCTCAAGGCTACAACCAGTGGCACGGGCGTTCAGACATTCGACGAGAATGAATCTTCTATCCTCTTCACCTTCGTACCCAGCACCAGCGTTAGTGGCGCTTGGTTGCTCCAATGTGAAGGTACAGGCGTATATATATCAAAGACGGGCGCAAACGAAACCAAAGTGCCTGTCGTAACGACGGAGGCTGCCGCCAGCCCTTATCGCGTAAGTTCTTATACGAATGGTAAGAGTGCCCTTATCTGCACCAATCCTACGGGTGGCAATAGTTCTCTCCACTTAGCAGGTGACTGCGAACGCATTGTTCCTTGGACTGCCGACGCTGGTGCTTCACGTTGGTATATCGAACCCGTAGACATCACAACCGACATTGCTACTGTCGAGACAACTGTCAAGAATCAACGCCCTGCAGCTATCTATGACCTCCAAGGTCGTCGCCTTAATGCTGTGCCCAAGCGTGGCATTTACATCACCTCTGACCGCAAAAAGCATTTGGCAAAGTAATTGAAGAATAGTTTAATGAGTTTATGAGTTTAATAAGTTTATTGGACTTGTAAACTCATTTTTATAAAATAACAAAGATACATCATGAAAGTTATCAATTTAGGCGAACGTAGTTCAGTACTCAACTCCTATATGGCGCAGTTGCGCGACGTTGACGTACAGACCAATCGTACCTTGTTTCGCCGCAATATGCAACGCGTAGCTCGCGCTATTGCTTACGAGGTAAGTCGTACCCTCGATTATTCTGAAAAGACCATTACAACCCCCCTTGGTACCAAAGAAGTGCCCACGTATGACGACCGCATCGTGGTGGGCACCGTGTTGCGTGCAGGCGTAGCCTTCCACGAAGGTTTTCTTGACACGTTCGACCAAGCCGACTCAGCCTTTGTCGCTGCACATCGCGACGAAGGACGTAAGGAAGACATTCAAATCCACGTAGACTACATCGCAGCACCTCAGCTCGATGGTTGCACCTTCCTTATGGTTGACCCCATGTTGGCTACAGGTGGTTCATTAGAACTTTCGTACAAGGCTTTTCTGAGCCACGGAACGCCCGCTAAGCTCCACATCTGTTGTGTTATAGCTGCACAAGAGGGCATTGACCACTTGTGCCGCGTCTTCCCCGACGACGATGTAACGCTTTGGGTGGCCGCTATCGACCCCATTCTAAATGATCAAGCCTATATCGTTCCTGGCCTGGGCGACGCTGGTGACCTCTCATTCGGTCCGAAGTTGTAATCCGCATTTTTTTTAAAAAAAGTAAGCGAGCTGTCAATAGTTTGACTATTGGCAGCTCGCTTTGTAATGATATATAGCTCACGTAACAACGTGCTTCAACACGCGTTATGTGACGTATGAGCAAAAAAAATGGGATACCACTGTATCCCAACCTTGTTAACCTTAAATCTAATACTATGAAAAACACGATGCAAAGGTACGGACTTCTGCGAAAGATGCAAGAGTAGTGACCAACTTTTTGCTTGTTAATAAGATTTTTTTAATACAATCTGTATAGTCTGTAATATATATTTAGCAAAATAAGGTATATGATTGGTAGTGCTATTGCTACTCAATCCACGTCCTCTATATCAATATCGTGTAGATAGTTCATTTCGTAGCCGCGGCTGAGGGCAGCACGCATCACCTTCTGGCGCACTTCGTAGGGCGTGCGGCCATGGGTAGTCTTGAGACGTGCATTAATAAAGTCCTTTACGGCCTGTTCGTAGTCCTCCTCACGTATCATCTTGTCAAAGGCACGATTAATCAAATTGTCGTCTATGTCCTTTTGACGCAACGCATAACGTATCTTGATGCGTCCCCAGTGAGCAAAGCGAAATTTGTCGTTTACAAAGGCACATACGTAACGTTCGTGATCGATAAATCGTTCGTCGATGAGCCGCTGAACGACGGCTTCAATCTCATCCGCTTCAACCTGATGACGATAAAGCAACTGTGCGATGTCAGCCGCACAATATTCACGTCGAGCGCACAAGGCTGCGGCGTAATTGTAAGGAGAAGGCTTCATCGCATCAGAAATTGAGCGTGTTTAACAATAGTAGTGATGAGTCCGTAGTGGCGCACCATGATGCGGAAGCGCTCAAAGAGGGAAGCGTTGTGGTTGCGCGTGGTGAGTCCTTCGTTGAGATAGTTGGCCGTAACGCGGTGGAGGTTGACCAACAAGAGGTGGTGCTGCTCGGCATACTTCATAATGCGAATGCACCAGTCAAAGTCAGCTGAGAAGCGGTAACGGCGGTCGTAGTGGTGAAGGCGCGCCACTGTCGTATTGGCAAAGAAAGCTTGGTGACACACCAACATACCATTCTTAAACGATTGCCACGTCAGCGTATGAGGCGGCCGCAGACGGCGCGGCCCAATGCGGTTTCCCTTAGCGTCAACGAGGTCGGTGTCGCCATACAATACAGCAGGCAGTGTGCCTTGCTTTTCTTTAATCGTACGAGCTACTTCTGCCACGCGTGTTAGTGTGTCCGTTTCAGGCAGTGTATCGCCAGCGTTGAGGAAGAGAATGTAGTGTCCCGTAGCCATGTCGATAGCCTTGTTCATGGCATCGTAGAGCCCCTCATCAGGTTCGCTGCGACATACGATTTCGTGGCGAATGCGAGCGCGACTATTGCGCTCTTGGTAGTGATGAACAATCTCAAGCGTATTATCGCGTGAGTTGCCGTCGACAATGAGGTGCTCAACGGCTACGTAGGTTTGTTCCTCCACACTGCGTATGGTGCGCTCAATGAGTGCTGCCGCATTGTAAGTGACGGTGGCTATGGTGATTTTAATCATTTCTTTTTCGGGTTAACTCAAAAATTATAAGTTCAAATATGCCTCCGCCACACTGCGTGGCGAGTAATTCTTGATAGCTATGGTGCGTGCGTTGCGTGCCATAGCTTGCAGACTGTCGGAGCAAAGGCAACGTATGATACCTTGTGCAAAGTCTGCGGCCTGCTCAGGCTGCGCAAGGTAGCCATTAACGCCCGTTTCGACCATTTGAGGCACGCCTCCTACGCCAAAGGCTATGGTGGGCAGACCGCAGGCTGAGGCTTCAGCAATGGTGTTGGGAAGGTTGTCCATTAAGGTGGGCATGACCAAGAGGTCGGCCGCTTGATAGAGTTGGCGCAGTTGGCCCTCGTCGCTGCAATAGTTGACAGCACGCCCTTTAACGGGAGAGGGCAAGGCCGTAGCATAACGTTCACTATTGAGTCCTACAAGGAGTAGAGTAATATGTTCGGCCAATTCGGGTTGTTGGGTGGCTATGGCTTGCAGTGCTTCGATTAAGAAACTGATGCCCTTGTTAGGGTCGGCCACGTCGCGTGCAATGAATAGCAACACACGTTCTTCAGCGTTGATGCCTAACGCTTGGCGCACTTTGGCCTGCGAGGGTTGTCCTTCGGCAAAGGTAGGTTGGTAAAAGTCCGTATCTATCACGTTGGCAATGCTCACCACACGCTGTCCTTCAAACAAGGGCGACTCTGCGGCCAAACCTGCCAACCAACGACTGCAACCTACGGCCGTGAAGTGTCCAGCACGATAGGCTTTCAGTTTGCGTCGATAGGTGCGCGCACTCATGTCTACCGCTTTGGGGCGTTTGAGTAAAGGGCATTTGCCGCACCCTTCGCCGCTCTTCCACCGCTCACATTGGGCAGCGTGGTGACATACCCCCGTGAAGGGCCACATATCGTGTAGTGTCCATACCACGCGTTTGCCGCTACGCAGTATGCGTTCTATGTCGCGCAGCGAGAGCATGCCTTGGTTCACCCAATGTAGGTGAATGATATCAGCCTCTTTGAAGGCTTTGAGTCGCGTGATGTCGATACCCAACTGTGCCGTGTCGATGCGCCACAGGTTGTGCATCGAAAGTCCGTTTTGCACAATAATGAGTATACGCTCTACGGCTTTCAAACTGCGTTGCCACAGGGTAGTGCGTAGTGGTAGTACGCCTTCCGTATCATCGGGCAACGTGTGGTCGCGACAGAGCAACTGAGCGTCGTGTCCTAAGGCGCGCTCAGCTTGTACCAATCGCAAAGCGGCAATGGCGGCTCCGCCTACGGTGTCGGAGGTGTTGACGTGGAGAATTTTCATGGTATAACGTTAATGGCCAACAAAACGGGGAACGCTAAGACATTAATTATGGCGCGCTTCGCGCGTCTGATTTTAAACATTAATGTTTCATTAATCGACCATTAATCTTATTCATTAATCTTTCCGTTAATCTTATTCAATCCATTACATTTTAACGTATCAAATAAGATTAATGGAAAGATTAATGAAACATTAATGTTTAAAACCAGGCGCGCGAAATGCGCCATCATTAATGTATTAACGTTCCCTATTTTTCCGTCAAATTAATGTTTCAAGCGCGCGCTTCATGCGTGCAATCGTTTCGTCCTTGCCCAAGAAGGCAGCGAGTTCGTACATATCAGGGCCTTTACCTGTGCCGACGAGGCAAACGCGCCAAGGGTTCCAAGGTTTGCAACCCGTTTCTGCAGCCCAAGCGTCAATGGCCGCCTTTTGGCTCTCGATAGAGAAGTCGTCAAGGCCTTCGAGCAGGTGGAGAAGTTCCGTCATCTCAGCTGCCGTGTTCTCCTTCCAATTCTTACGTGTAAACTTGTCTTCCTTAGAATAAGAGGGAGCAATGAAGAAGAAGTCGCACAAGGGCCAAAGCTCTTTGATAAAGTTAATCTTCTTCATCTTCATCATACCCACTACGGCTTCAACGCGTTCGATGGGTTGGTTGATGCCATTCTCTTTGAGTATCTTGTCAAAAGCAGGAGCAAGTTCGGCATCGGGCGTATTGATGATATATTCACGGTTGAACCATTGCCCCTTGATGTAGTCAAACTTTGCACCGCTCTTAGAGCACTTTGAGAGGTCGAACTGCTCGATGAGTTCTTGCATAGAGAGGATTTCTTGATCCGTACCAGGATTCCAGCCCAAGAGAGCCAAGAAGTTGATAACAGCCTGAGGCAAGTAGCCGCTCTCGCGATAGCCCGAAGAGACATCGCCAGACTTGGGATCGTGCCATTCCAAGGGAAATACGGGGAAACCGAGGCGGTCGCCGTCGCGCTTAGAGAGTTTGCCTTTGCCGTCTGGCTTGAGCAATAAGGGGAGGTGGGCAAACTCAGGCATGGTGTCTTCCCAACCAAAGGCGCGATAAAGCAACACGTGGAGAGGAGCAGAGGGCAACCATTCTTCGCCACGAATGACGTGACTAATCTCCATCAAGTGGTCGTCAACGATGTTGGCGAGGTGGTAGGTGGGGAGGTCGTCGGCTGACTTATAGAGCACCTTGTCGTCGAGAATGTCGCTCATGATGCGTACGTCGCCACGAATGATGTCCTTTACGTGTACCTCTTCGCCAGGTTCTACCTTAAAGCGTACGACGTATTGTTCGCCCGCTTCGATGAGGCGCTGTGTCTCCTCTTCGCCCAACGTGAGAGAGTTGCGCATCTCAAGGCGTGTGTGGGCGTCGTACTGGAAGTTTTGTACGGCTTCGCGCTTAGCGGTGAGTTCCTCAGGCGTATCGAAAGCGATGTAAGCCTTGCCAGCATCGAGTAGTTGCTTTACGTACTTACGATAGATGTCGCGACGTTCGCTCTGACGGTAAGGACCGTGGTCGCCACCGAAACTTACACCTTCGTCAAACTCAATACCCAACCACTTAAATGACTCAATGATGTAGTCCTCAGCACCGGGTACGAAACGGTTAGAGTCCGTGTCTTCAATGCGGAATACCATGTCGCCGCCGTGTTGGCGTGCAAAGAGGTAGTTATAAAGGGCAGTGCGTACACCACCAATATGAAGAGGCCCTGTGGGGCTTGGTGCGAAGCGCACGCGTACTTTTCTTTCAGACATACTTTTCTATTCTTGATGATTTGTTATTATGTATACGTGCAAAGTTAGTGGTTTATGCTTAATTATGGGCAATTGACGCTTTCAAAAATCCCTTTTCGTTGGGAAAGGACGTGGAACAATGGTTGTGTTTGATAAACCGTTGTTATGGAGCCATATTTTTTCGTTAAATATTTCGTTAATGTTCATTCATAGAGATGAATAATAGAATAATGCAGCGAAAATGCGTAACTTTGTAGCCTAAACGTTTTGAAAATCATGTGGCAGCAGTTATTCCTTCGTGAGTGTTGTCATTAAAAATTACATACATTGAAAACATTTGAAGAGTTAGGCGTGTCGGCCGAAATACGTCGCGCCATTAGTGAAATGGGCTACGAACACCCCATGCCCGTGCAAGAAGAAGTTATCCCCTACCTTTTAGGCGTAGGCAACGATGTCATAGCCTTAGCACAGACTGGTACGGGCAAGACTGCAGCTTTCGGCCTACCTGTATTACAAAAGGTTAACCCTAACGACCGCCGCACACAAGCTGTCATTCTCAGCCCTACACGCGAACTCTGTCTACAAATTGCTGGCGACCTAAAGGAATATGCTCGCTATATTGACGATCTCCATGTACTGGCCGTCTATGGTGGTTCAAGCATTGAAAGCCAAATTCGCTCACTCAGAAAGGGAGCACAAGTAATTGTAGCCACGCCAGGCCGACTTATCGACCTCATGAACCGTGGGGTGGCCAAACTCGATGCAGTTGAAAACGTCGTACTTGACGAAGCCGACGAAATGCTCAATATGGGGTTCACTGAGAGCATCAACGAAATTTTAGCAGGCGTTCCTGCCGAACGCAACACATTGCTCTTCTCTGCCACCATGGGTAAGGAAATCGAACGCATCGCCAAGAGTTACTTACACGATTATAAAGAGATAGTAGTAGGCTCACGCAACGAAGGTGCTGAGAATGTCAACCACATCTATTACCTCGTTCATGCCAAAGATAAATACGCAGCCCTTAAACGCATCGTCGACTACTACCCTCGCATCTATGGCATCATATTCTGCCGCACCCGACTCGAAACGCAAGAAGTGGCCGACCACCTCATTCGCGACGGCTATAATGCCGAAGCCCTACATGGCGACCTTTCACAAGCGCAGCGCGACTTGACCATGCAAAAGTTTCGCCAACACCACACGCAACTGCTCATTGCCACCGATGTGGCAGCACGTGGCTTGGACGTTGACGACCTCACTCACGTTATCAACTATGGCTTACCCGACGACGTTGAAAACTATACCCACCGCTCAGGCCGTACGGGGCGTGCAGGTAAGCGAGGCACCAGCATCTCTATCATTCACTTACGCGAAAAGGGCAAGGTGCGCATCATCGAAAAGGTGATTGGCAAAAAGTTCGAAGCGGGTACGCTCCCCGAACCGCAAGAGATTTGTACCAAACAGCTCTATAAGGTAATGGACGAACTCGAGCGCATCGAGGTAAACGATACTGAAATAGCCCCCTTCTTGCCCGAAATTTTCCGCAAACTCGAATGGCTCACAAAGGAGGACTTAATCAAGCGCATCGTAAGCCGTGAGTTCGGCCACTTCCTACGCTACTATGCCGATGCCCCCGTCATTGAGCAACCTGCCGACCGCAAAGGCACCGACGACGACACGCGCAAGTCACGCCGCGAACGTCGTAAAGGCGCTGAAGGGGGACATCAAGCAGAGGAGGGCTACACCCGCTTATTTATCAATTTAGGTAAACGCGACAACTTCTATGCACGCGAGATTATCAACCTCGTCAATCGTTACGTTAAGGGCGGAAAGGTTGAAATCGGCCGCATCGACTTAACCAATAATTGCTCCTTCTTCGAAGTTCCCAACGAAGACGCTGACCTCGTGCTCAGCAAGATGAAGCGCGTCAAAGTAGGCGACCGCAAGGTTGTAGTCGACCATGCCGACCGTGTTGAAGGACAACCTAATGGCCGTCGTGCTTCAAACCGACGTGCAGAGAAACCCGAACGCCGTCGCGGTGAACGCCGCACCTTTGCCGAAGCGGCCGACCCTCGCGCCATGAAGCAACAGTGGAAGAAAGAGAAAAAGTCAAAGCGCAAAGATGCCCAGAAGTCTGCCGACTACACTCCAGCCAAGCAATCACGCAAGAAAGACGATTGGCGACAGTTCTTTGAGTCATAAAAGCCTACTTATATAACAGAATGTGTACTGAATACTTCACAATTCAATGAAACGAATACTATATCTTTTACTCTTATTCCCTTTCTTTGCGCAAGCTCAAAATTTGCAATTAAAGATAGGGGGTGGCTTTTCTTCACACTACGGACGAGCCAAGGTCATAGGAGCATTCAAAATAGGATTGGGGTACGAACTTGAGTTTAACCAACACTTCACCTTCACCCCTGGTATAGAAATATACGGCAAGGGGTGGAAAGACCCCAACCAATTGGTCAATGCCTTTGATAAAGACCATAACCCCGTCATCGGTGAAGACGGTCAACAACTCAAAGCCATTAAAAGCTGTACCGCCACACAAAACTACATCGAGCTTCCCTTACTCTTTAACTACTACCTACGCACAGGCGAGAGCCGCTACGTCGTATTCCGAGTTGGCCCCTACGTAGCCTACGGCATCAATGGCAAACAAAAGACTAAGGGCGATACTGAGCAAGGAGGAGCTGAGCGTTATTATTATGAGAAGAAGACCTTCAGCGAACCTGGTACACATCGTTTCGACTATGGCGTACAGACCTACGTAGGTTATCAGTTTCCCTCTAGCTTTACGCTCGGCCTTGAAGCTGATTGGGGCATCGGAAAGTTCAACACGCAAGGTCAACGCAACGTCAGCGCACTTATTAGCCTCGGCTATCGCTTACGTTAAATAGCGAAATTTTCGTAAATACCTAATTATGGGTATTGCCAAAGGTCCAAAGTCGCCGTACCTTTGCATCGAGTTAAGTAGAATACTAGATTGTTATGTTCTTGTCCTAAATGAGGCTGTGCAGAGAGCTGCACAGCCTCGTTTGTTGGTACGTGGATAAAATCAATAAACTGCAATTTGTCTGCCTAACGAGAATGAATATTAACGAAAAAAATTAATGAAATAATTAATGTTCAATTAATGATAATTAATGTTCAAAACAACGCGCGAAGCGCATAACATAAATAGTTAACGCCTAAGTTTAGGCGCGCTTCGCGCGTTGTTTTGAACATTAATTATCATTAATTGAACATTAATTATTTCATTAATTTTTCTGTTAATTATTCGTTAATGTTCATTCTCGTTAGGCCGATAAATTGCAGTTTATCAAAGCTCGAAGCTTGACTTTTGCCTAAAGTAAGAACTGAGGAAGTTGGCTGCGTATTCACGATCAGCATCGTTGGCATATTCAGAGTCGTTCATACAGAAAAGCAAGGGTTGATAACGCATAAACTTCTTGTAGAGTTGGTGATTGTCAATGTGAAGACGGAACGATGTGTGTTGCGTCACGTAGTCAAGGTGCCCCTTGTGCTCGGCTAAGGCAACGTAAGAGTAGATGTTGCGCTGAATGTCGTTGTCGGCTCGCACGTGGTTGGCGAGGGTGGCATCAATCTCTTCCTTGAAGAGTTGGCGCGTAAAGGCATGGGTGCTTTTGAGATAAGCATCGATGTTGTGGTGTCCCTTGCCCGAATAGTAGGTGCCGTAGTGGGATTCTACTAAGAGTGCAGCATTGTGAATGGTTCGTTTGTAATTGCTCAGCGATTTATGTTGTACGTGTTGTCTATACCATAGGCTGAACTTGCGAAAGGGACGACGGTTGAAGCGTATGATAGGAAGTTCGTCTTTTTTACTGAAGAAGTCGGCAGGTGTGACAGGACGATTAAAGAACATATCGTCGTTGGCATAAAGGAAGTGCTCCGAAAGGCCAGGAATGCGATGTAGGTGGTGTTCGATTACGACAGAGTTGAAGCAAGGCAGTGCTTCGGGTGGTAGTATTTCAGTATGGTCGACGATTTGTACTTTGGGGTTGGCTGTATTGAGCCATTCTGGCACCTGATTATCGGTGACGATAAAGATACGGTGAATCCAAGGGGCATACATCTCGGCAGAGCGTAGGCTATACTTTAGTTCGTCATGGCTCACATAGCGTCCCTTTCCGTCAACGGCCTCGTTATGGGGCTTTGTCCCAGTAAAAGCATCGTGTTTGGCTTTCCATACGGGGTCGTTGCCGTTTACCCAAAGATATACTAAGTCAATGTCCATTTATGAGTTTAATAAGTTTATGAGTTTAATAAGTTTATGGGTGGTTCTAATAATTCTGAAATAGGGATTTGTGCGCTATCGGAAGTGTATTTTTGAAAGTTTGTGAGGGAGCATAGCGGGCTATGTGACCGAACAAACTTTCAAAAAGACACTTTCGAGAGCGTACAAATCACATTTCAGAATAGCAGAACTCTAAAAACAGAATTTTTAGAACCACCCTTATGGGTTACTCGTATAATATTAACCTTCCTCTACCTTCTTTCTAATTTCGGGAAAATGTTCTAAAATAGTGTTGAGTGCTGCGAGGTTGCGGTCTGTTTGGCCTTTAAAGTTCCTCGTTTTGAGCGAAAGCTCTTTGGGCTTTCCTAAGCCACGTGGCTTGTTGCGTCCAAACGGAACGGGAATGACGGGTGTGCCTTGTGCTACGCAGGCTGCCCAAAACCAAATGTCGTCGACTGTAGGAGCCAGACGCGTAAAGAGATCGACATCGAGCATATCGGCTTTTAGAGCGTGGGGCGGATATAGCACACCTGCCACGCCCGTTTGTAAATTAAGAAAACCACGGTGAATGCGTTTGAACACAAAGTCGTACCAACGGTATTTCTTCCATTGTCGGTACGGCGCTCCGAGTTTAATGCGTTTAGCGCGATGAGCGAGTACGGCATCAGGATATTGTGCGTGAAGACGCAGGAGGTCGCGTAGAAGGTGGCGGTGGTAAGCGATGTCGTCGTCGACGGTCACGATGATCGCTTCGGGAAAGTCGTGGAGAGCGGGTACGAGTTTGCGATACGAACGAATGTCGGTGGGGTAGTCACGTACCTCGAAAATGGGCGATTTGTTTGCTAACTGCCTTACACCGTCGAGTAGTTGCTCTTGTCCTTCGAACTGTGAAAGCGTAAGGTAAAGCACCAACTTGTCGGGCTGTACAGAACCATTTAATAAGTATTGTACAGCCTGTTCGGCATAACCGATGGCAGCAGGGAATGATGTCATCGATACGACCACCTGTGTTTTGTTATCTGTCATAATGATATGAGTCTTTTACTCGCTTACGTCGTTTAAGTCATACTGCGTGAAGTAGTCGTCTTTCACTTCACGTTGTGTGCCACTGGCGCGGCCGCGTGTTTGCTTCTCACAGAACTCTTCGTACGACCTTACGGCATAATGATTGATGCGTATAATGTCCTGTTGTGGCTCGCGTTGGCGAAAATTACGTGTAATGCGTTGGCCATGAGAGTCGGCTGCGTAGCCGTCAATCTTTGCGGCTTCGTGACAACCTATCATGGCATATACGCGGCGAGGATTGACGATGCTCTTCACGTGGCGATTTAAGGGGTGATCAGGGAGTGAGTGACGCGTGAAGCGTTGCATTACGCCCCCTTCGGTGTGTGTGCGGTGGCCGTTGCTGCCATAAATGAGCCAATTGACTTCGACGGCTGCAAACTGTTCAAAGCGGTTGAGGAAAGCGGGTATCGAAGCGTCTTTGACGGGTACGATAAACTCGTCCAGATCGATAAAGGCTATCCAGCGGGCTTCGTAGCGGTGGTGTGCCAAGCAATGGTCGTAGGCGGCCAACTGTCGGCGGTAGCCAGGCCAAGGTTGGTAGACGACGATGCCCTGCTCTATGTAAGGCTTTAGTAATGCTTGTGTGCCGTCGGTGCTCTCATTGTCGTAGATGTAGAAGCGTTCTACCCCTTGACGGCGGTGCCACTCTATCCATTCAGTAAAGTAAGGTCCTTCGTTCTTGGCAATGGCACATACGGCAAGGTGTACTTCAGGCGACTGCGTGTTGTGCTTCAATTCGTGCTTGAGTTTGAGAGCATTTATCAGTCCAAACCTTAAGATGCCTCGCCAGCGATTGCGTGTCATTTTGTGAGGTATGAGTCCTGCAATGATTTCAGCTGCTACTTTGTTCAAGGGGGGAGAGTTTTTGGGGGTTAGGTGATTAGAGGGTTAGTGGGTTAAAAGGTTAGTGGGTTATTGGGTCAGAAGGTTAAAAAGTTAGTTTTGGAAATTCATCTTTTAAACTAACTTTTTAAGGGTGGTTCTAATAATTCTGAAATAGGGATTTGTGCGCTATCGGAAGTGTATTTTTGAAAGTTTGTGAGGGAGCATAGCGGGCTATGTGACCGAACAAACTTTCAAAAAGACACTTTCGAGAGCGCACAAATCACATTTCAGAATAGCAGAACTCTAAAAACAGAATTTTTAGAACCACCCTTAACCTTCTACCCCCTCATACTAACCTCCTAAATTCCAGTCTATCCCTTCTCGAACGACGATTGTTCGGGCAGTATATGTCTGAAAGCTTCGTCGAGTTGTTGCATCACTTGATCATAGTGATGAATGTGGACGTTGTCGTTCAAGCAGATGAGTGTGTACTTCTGTTCGTAAATGGCCTTGATAGCTTGTTTAGAGCGTATCATGAGGGGAAACATCTTCGTGTCGCGATACGTATTATAAGGTGTGAAGTTGCCCTGACAGATTTGCCACGTGCGGAAGAGTTCGGGCGTAAAGTCCGTTAACGAACGGAAACGGTTGTGTGACGTTTCCGTCAATTCCTCACCAGCGGCTTTCCATACGTCATCGAATGTGCTCTTGAGGTAAGGCTGTGCATTGTGAGGCACGCGCAGTGTGATGAACTTACTGTAGAAGTGGAGTAGATAGTTCCAACGCGCCTTCATACCGTAGCTCTTGTCATACCATTTGTCGTGGTGTTGTGATAGCACCTTTTTCTTGTCGAAGTGGCGATTGATGAGCCGAATATTGTTCTTAATGCGTTTGTACCATTGCGACCATGAAGGGTTGTAGGAGAAGACGGCGATGTCGCACGGCAGTCCGTTCTGGAAGAAACGTTCGGGGCTGACGTGGTTGATAATATAGAAGTCGTCGTTGAAGTAAACAAAATGGTCGGCCAATCCCGCTATTCGATGAATGTAACGTTCAATTACGGCAGAGTTGTAAACGGGGAGAAACTCTTCTGGAATAATGTCTTTGTGGTTAACAAGGTGAATTTTAGGGTTCGACTCATCTAACCACTCAGGCTTTTGCCCGTCGGTTATAAAATGTATTTTGCGCACCCAGGGGGCGAATTGTTCTACCCCTCGAAACCAATATTTTAAGAAGCCGTAGTCGCGGAAGCGAGCATCACAGACCCCATTCTTTGTGTTATTTTTGTTGCCTGAATATTTTGAAAATTTGGCTTGCCACGTAGGGTCGTTCATGTCGACCCATGTTATTACAAAGTCAATATCCATATATTGTTATCAATATTCGGTTGTCATTTATAAAAAGCGAGTGTGCAAAGTTATGCAAAAGTTTTGGGAATGAGCTAATATGCTAATGTGCAAATGTGAGAATGTGCAAATGGTCGCCTTTGTACGCGCAGTTATAAAAAACATTACGTTATTCTCACATTTGTACATTAACTACGCACTTCTTCCATTCTGTGCAGTTGGTGTCGGTCAAACTGCATGATGATTTTGTGCAGCTGTGTGCCTTGGCGCAAGGCCTCGACGCGAGGTGCTTGGGCGTAAGCGTTGATTTGCGTGACGGCCTCGTCCCATTGCTTTTGTGCGGTGGCTTCGGTGTCGCCTTTGTGCAATAGTTTGAGTTCGAGAATGTAGCTATGCTTTGTAGCGTAGTGCGTCAAGTCGGGTAGGAGGAAGAAGTCGCAGAAACCGTGATTCAATTCCAATTCAGGCGCGGTGTAATAATAAGGGTTGAGATTGAGGTAAGCCATAAAGAAGCCTTGTAAGTTGCGTTCCGCTTCAATGCCGTCGCGCACGGACGCCACTTTGGCATAGGCATTGGCCATAAATTGCAATCCTTCGTTCCACTTTCCGTCATAGGCCATGTCATAATAATAGTCGGTGAGCAGTTCAGTGTCGACGTAAGCCTTCTCTTCAAACATCTCTTGCAGATAGCCATAGTACTGCTTCCGCACGTTGTTGTTGGGGATAGCCATTAAGAGTTTGGCACCTCGAGTGTTCTTAATGGTGAGCATGCCGTAGTAAAACAAGAGACTTGGAAATATTTTAGGGTCGGTGATTTGGTGTGCGGGGAAAGTCTCGTAGAGGTTGCAAGCAATCTCTCCCGTTTCGGCAATGGTGCGAATGACGCCTTTGCGGTCGCCGTCCAACTTATCAAGCTGTATGAGGCGCTTCATCTTGTTATAGTCCGTCTTGGTGTTCGGGTCGATCATCTCCTTTGGCCCTTCGCCACGGCTGATGTAGTTGCGTAGGTAGTAGAGGACCATATCGCAGTTGAACACGCGGCTTTGCGTGTGGAGTGCATCTTCTGAGAAACAGTAATTGTCGTACCAAGGCTTCATCTCGTCAATCACAGCTTCAATGTTGCAGTCTGGGCGAATGGAACCCGACGCTTTGTAATAACTGAAGAGAGCATGCACGTCCTCAGTTGAGAAACCGAGCATTTGGTTAAACTCAGGTTTCGTAGAGATGTGCCAACCAATGTTGAAGCCGCTGGTCACGTCGTCAAGCGTAACAGGACTTACGCCTGTGATGAAGATACGGTCAAATGACCCCTTGAACTTCTTAAAAATGTCGCGATAAAAGCCTTCGGCATGGGTAATGCTCCAATATACGTCCTCACCTTGCTCGTTGAGCACGGTGTTGGTAAAGTTGTCGTACTCATCGATGATGAGGTAGAGAGGGTACTCGTACTTTTTCGATTCATCATTGATGAGGGTAAGTTTGTCGACCGCTGTTGCTGCACTTCTTACTTTTTTGACAAAGTCGTCGGTGTAATAGTCTTCATAAATGTCGACGAAACTGTCAAATACAACACGACAATAACTATCGAAGTTCTCTTCTAACTTTTCAATTCTTCCTCCCACTTGTGAGAAGTCAAGGTGCAGTACTTGATAGCGTCCTTGATTAGGCGTGGGGTGTTGGCCAATCCACAGTTTACCAAACCACTGCTCAAACTTATCCTTTGTGCGGCAGTCGTAGTAGGCGTGAAGCATGCCTAAGAAGAGGCTCTTGCCAAAACGTCGTGGACGTATGAAGAAAAGATTGCGTGCCTCGTTTTCAAGCATGGGAATGTACATGGTCTTGTCCACGTAATATATGTTCTCCTCAACGATTGTGACGAAGTTCGACACACCATAAGGCAGTTCTTTTATAGCTTGATGCTTCATAATGAGATTGTTTTGCTGCAAATGTACGATATTTATTTAATGTGCAAATGTGAGAATGTGCAAATGTGAGAATGTGAGAATGTGCAAATGGTCACATTTACTTGCTGAGTCTTTATGAACACTTACTTAGTCTTCAATCTTTAACTCAGTAAGTAAAGGCAACCATTTGCACATTTGCACATTCTCACATTTGCACATTCACAAGGCATTCTCACATTTGCACATTAACCAGTTACGGCATCGTCACCTTGTTCACCGTTTTGCCCTCGTCGGTGCGTGCTTCGACTACGTAGATGCCTTGTGGCAGTTTGAGACGGAGCGAAGAGGTGAAAGGCTTCATCTGGTAAAGCACACGGCCAGCGGCATCGACCACTTCGACGTGCGTCAAAGGGTGAGCGGGTGAGGAGGTGATGACGAGGCGCTGATTGTCAACTTGAATTAGCGGACGCGTGAGCGAAGCCAAGTCGTCAGGCGTAGGTTCGGCCGAAGACAAGATGTAGTAACGACCTACTGCATTGCCTGACACCTCCAACGATACGCTATCCGTCTTTGCTCCCGTACTGAGCGTGAGCGGTGTGACGAGTCCCGTTTGTTCGTCGAGTAGCGAGAGCGTTTCGTTGAACTCATTCAGCCCCATGAAGGTGAGGCGCGTCGGTGCATCACTATTGCTCAGAATGCCTAAGGGAACGCGGAACATCGTGTGGCGACGGTTGATTGTGCTGGCCTGCGTACCCGCCAAGGTATAAACCGTCGGCACATCGGCCAAAGCATTGTCAACGAGCGCTTCGAGATCTTCAGACGGTTGGTAGTCGTTGTTGGCCTCGGTGTCTTTCACGACAATAGCTTCACTTCGCAGTCCACCTCGAGCGGCACGAATGCGCAAGGTGCGTAGCGAACCACCTAACGGTTGGCGGCGAGCCGGAGCGCGTAGGGTGCTACCTACGGCCTTGGCACTCGTCATCATGTCTGCCGTAAAGCTGAGCGAGAGACTACCCGTGGGGCGAGCAGCTTTCACAAAGAAACCTTGACCTGGAGCGAGGACGCCTTGAGCCGTTGTGGCCGTGGCATCATTGACAGTTATCCACTGCTTATCGTCAGCATTCTGCATCACGCCCAACTGTCCGTCAGCCGTGAGCAACCAATACTTTGCACCTTCGAGCACAAGGGCATTCTCATTGAAGAACTGGTTCATGTCGAGTCCGCACGTAAATGGGTTGCTCACTAAGAAGTAAGCGTTAGCCGTGTTCTGATTCGTGAGCGTCTGCGTAATCGTGTGACTCGCCTCGTTCAGCTGGTCAGCGATAAGGCGATGACTCTTCGTGCGGTCAACAGTGTACTCCTTACCATCAGTAGCTTGCGCCGTAGTGTAGTAACCAAATTTGGTGTCCTCCTTCGGCAGGCGGAAGAGCGACTTCGTATAAGTATTTGAAGCACCCTTTGCATTCACCTTCACCGAGAAACCACCTACGCCATAAGGCGTTTGCACATCGTTAAAGGTTTTGCTCCATGCGATGGCTTGGTAAACGTCCTTATTCTTAACGGCAGCCTGTTGCGGTGCGTCGGCCGAGTAAGGTTCGAGGTAGTAGAGCCAGGAGTTGGCCTTGTCCCAACTGCGTTGGTAAACGGCTGGCGCAAAGCGGTTGTAGTCAGTCGTGTTGAACGTTACGTCGTCGAAGTAAGGCGTGAGTTGCTGCGCATTGTCAGTGGGCGCGTACCAATCGCCTGCGTAGGTATGCTGCAAGGGCGAACCTAAGGTGTACCAACGGCCAGGAGTGAGCGCGTATTCTACCCACGCTTGCGTATAAGTCAAGCGTTCGGGGTGGAGGAGTTCGCTGCCCGATTGCAACACAAGGTTGTTAGCCTGATAGGTTCCGTAGCGACTGCAAGGGTTGAAGCCGCCCTCCGTAGCTTGCTTTTGCGTCAAGAGGTGGTACTCAATGTCGGGCGTAGCAGTGCGCTGATCACCTTCGTGTTCGATGAAGTGAACAAAATTATTGCCCTTCGCGCTGCTGTAATCCGTAGCGTAGAGCAAGGGGCCATTCGCCTGTGGCGTAACGATCACGTAGGTGTGCGACATTGGGGCAAAACCTTGTGCCGTACCATTCTCCGCATTTGTCACGTAGTCGGGGGCATCGGTCGCATCGCGAAGCAGTTCCGTGCGATCGGCACGTGCCCAGTTGGCATCGTTCGTCCAGTCCGTATTACCTGCAGCACCTGTCCATACTTCATACTGCGGTACGATGATGAGGTCGAACAAGAGTGTACCGTCGCAAGCCGTTGACACTGTAGCATCGTCAGCGGCAAAGCGTTCGCGGAAGTCAATGCGCAGCGTATAAGTGTAACCCTCGCGCGGACGGAAGTCGTTGAGGAAGTAAATGTCGGCATGCGCCTCCGTTGGGTTGGCCGAGAGAGCTTTAAGTTCCTTTACATGTCCCACAGTGCGAAATCCTTCCACCTTATCAGCAAAGATGTTGTATACCTCCATGGCAGAGTCGTTGGTGGCAGTGATGTAGACATCTCCCAGGTCGCTGTCAGAGGGGAGAATGTGTTGCATACCCAATGCTCCATTGGTGATTGTACGCATACTGCGTAGGGGGATTCGCAGCACGTTGTTGGGGGCGATGGCGGTTTTTGCACTCTGTTCTCTTACCTCGCTTACGGCTGCCAGACTGGTGCGTATAGGCACGTTCGTTAAGTGGTCGGGGTAAGTGTCAGTCGCCCCATTCAGTCCGTCAAAGATCTGTGGCGCTTTGCCACTGACCAAGATACTAATTCGTTCAGGGTCGTAGCAGTACTGCACGTTGCCGTCGGCATTGGTATGGTCAATAGGAATGACTGTAACGTACTCTATCTCTCCTTGAGTCGTAGCCACAGGTATGAATACGTTACACGTATTGTTGAGCAAGAGCAAAGGTGCCACACTGTTTGATGTGTTTTGTGTGAGTTGCAGGAGCACGTCAATGATCGGTTGCGTCAAGACGAACGCATCGTCACTTTGAGGTTTCGCTGCCGCTACAGTCGTAGCCGTAGGGTAGAAGTGGCGGAACGTCATCAACGCTTCGCGCAGCGTGATTTCGGTCGATATGGGGGCTTCGTGCTTATCGATAACTCGCCACGTACGGTTGGCCGTATTGACATATATCTGTGTGAAAGCTCCAGCCACGTAATCGCGCCACCAGTCGTATTGTGTCAAGCGTTCAGGCTCTGTGCCGTCGTCGGCCGTGCCATTTTGCTTCACGCTGAGTGCCACACTCTTGTCCGCACAAGTTTGTACTTCATTGTCGATAGCCGTATCGTCATCACCGTCTTCCACTACGGTAATGGCAGACCCCGTACGGAAAGTGCTCATAATGCAGCAGTCCGTACCCAGTTCGAAGGCATTGACTGCATTGTTAATCGTAATAGGGTCGGACGAGAAGCGCGGCTTAAACAGAATGTAATATTCGTGTCTCGGCTGAAGATTTGCCCCCTTAAACTTATCGCTAATGATAAAGTGGCGATCACCCGCACCAGATGTTTCCTTAAAGCGTTGCGCATTCATGCCATGCAGTGCCTTGGCATAGTCGTAGGGCGGCAGTAAGGCATCGTTATTAAAGTGGGTGGTGAACTCAATGTAGCGGAAAGCACGTTCCGGACCTGTTGTCACCGCAGGGTCGCCCACTAAGGCCGTTGTAAAGGCGCGCCTTACGTCGGTGGTAGAAGGAGTGTAGTTAGAGGGGTCGGTGGCTTTAGCCGTCAACTCCTTGTCGTAGAGGGCCTTGTCGAGTAGGCAGTACCACATATTGGGGTTGCCGTTGGCCAAGTCCTCATTCTCGGTCAAGTCCAATTGTTGCAAAATCACATCAAAGTCGGCCGTCATCTTAGCCAATGTAATCTGTTGACTACAAACAGGCGTGCTGCGCTCCAACTGCACAGAAGGCTTGAGTGAGAATACTTCAATATCGTCAATCAAGATGTCGCCACCGCGCGTGTTGGTACAAGCATTGTCAATCGTCAAGCGATATCGTGTGTAGGGGATAGTACTCTTGTTGATAAAGCTGAAGAACACTTGTTGCCACAGACCGATGTTGTTGTTATCAATGTTGTTATTAATCGTTTTGCCTGTACGATCACGTGCTTGACCTAAGATAGCACCGGGGCAGTAACTATAGAGCGTGTTGACATCGCCACTCTCGGTAATGCCTTCTACGCGGAACACTACGTTGGCGGGCGACTCCTTGTTGCGGTCGGGACTACTCATCCAAGCCGACACGTAAAGGCGCGAACCCGTACAGGCCTGACCTGAAAAGTCGATTGAAGCTACCTGACCAGGAAGGTCGGAAGCATCGATGTAGAGAAAGGCTGCGTTAGTGTCATCGTAGGCCTCTGGGCCATAGAAGTCTTCGTAGAACCTCTTAATAGGATAGAAGTTACCACGGTTGTCGGCACTGTCGAATATCTTCGAAATGGTGTAGTTACCCCACGTACATTGGTCGGAGATTTTAGTCACAGGGGCAAAGCAGTATGAAGTGTTGTCGTAGTTGAAGGGATAGCGGTAACAGCGGCTATAAGTAGTATTTGCTCCGTCACCTTGACCGTTGTCAGAAAGGGAAGTGTTGGTACCCACAGGTGGCGTGAGGAAGGTGTCGTACAGGTCGGGGTCGAAGGTAATGGTGGCCACGGGATTTCCCGTCAAGGCTTGTAATGCTTCGGGGGAACGGTCGGACTTAAACGAACCGTCAGCCTTCTTACCAATTACTTCGGTGTAGAGAATGGGTTCGAAATCGTTTTCGAACTTGAGGGTGAACTTGGCTATTTGATAGCGTATGTTGTCACTGGTACGTCCATATACCCTGAGTTCGCATTGGTCAGCATTGGCTTCCCCTGTGCCAAAGCCATCGGGGTCGCCAGGGTATTTGAAACCAATGGCACGCTCAGAAGCTGGTGACAAACCATTGGCCTGGAAGCCCATACTCGTGATACCCGTGCCGAGCGGATCGTATATCTCAATGTCCAACGTTCCGCCATTGCTCACCGCATTTTGAAGGTTTTCCTCAGCTGCTGTAGCCGCCTTGTAGAACCAGTAGTCGGACTTTTGCATATCGAGGTTGACGGTAGAGAGGTTGAGCGTCACCTTCTTGCGTGGAAACGTAATTGTCTTCTCTTCCAACCAATGTTTGCTCCCCTCGCGATAGTTGAGTAGTTGGTTGGCAATGGCGCGTGCATTACGAATGACAAATATGTTGCGGCCCGTCACGGTCGGTTCGATTAAGTCTTGGTCGGTAGGCACGACTATGTCGTTGGTTACCTCGCCCGTATAGAGTGGATTGCCATTGTCGCCAAAGTAGTCGACAAAGTCGGTATAGGTCGTTAGGTCAGCTCCTAAGATGTATTCCCAATCATCGGGCACGTTCTCAGGCATTTGGAACGTCACGCAGTGACCAACGAAGCTGCCGTAGCCTCCATTGAAGTTGAGGCGGTCGCCCACAACGAGTCCGTTGCTATACTTACGGCTACTATTGATGCCAAGGTAGAGTACGGAGTCACTTACGGCCTCGTCCGTCTTATAATTATACCAACGCTGGTAGGCACGTGAACGCGTTGAGGCCGAACCAACCATACACGTCGGTACGTAAAGGTCGTGTGTAGATTGACACTTGAGGTAGTGCGTAATGGTGTACGTACTCGTCTTTTGCATCAAGCGCTTGGTGTAGGGATTGACCGTCCAGCCCTCTTCATCGCGCTGAATGAAACCTGTCATTGGGGACGTCTGTGCCTCGTGCGCCAACTTGACAAACCAAGAGCGCTTGGGACGGATCTCGTAGTCAGAGTAGTCCTCCGGTTGGGCAATATCTTCAAAGCGCAAGTAGTAGAGGGCCGCATTATTCGTCATGTTCGCTTCGGTGTTGAGTGTAAGTTTGGAGGTGTAGCCGCTCTTGGCGAGTAGCCAACCGGTGTAGCGCTCTGTGCCTGTTCCGCCAATGAGCGTGAAGGTATAACGATCAACGTTGGCACGATAAGTGGCACTGAAGTGAGCCGCCAGTGAAAGGTCGTGCGTCACGTCGAAGGTCTTTTTCGTCGAATTGAAGTAGAGGTAATACTTATCTTTACTCATCACCACGAAGTCCTCCTTGCTCGGGCCCACAAAGGCCCACATTTGGTCGTTGACGTTGCGTTTGCCTTCTACAATAGCATCGACACTGGTGCCGTCGCCGTCGCTCATGTAAGAGTTGCCCAACTTGTCGAAGTGAACAAAGTAGTAGAAGTTCTTGCCCGTCAATCCATCGGTAGTTAAGGCCGGACTTGTGGGGGCAGAGAAAGTAAAGCAGAGCGTATGCTTCTTGTCGGTGATATAAGTGCTGAAAGGCAGCAACTTCACGCTCTTGGTCGCCTCATCGTAGCCCAAGCAGAGGTTGGGCACGGTGGGCACTTGTCCGTCGGCAGGCAGTTGACCAAACATCCAAGTGAGGTAACCATCGGCTGTGGAGTGGTTGAACCAAAGGAAGAAGTGGGTAGCCTCAGCCTCCTTGTCGGTAAGGATGACAGCGCCTTCGCTATCGGTAGTGAGGTATTTGCCATTGGCATTGCGTAGGACAAAGTCTTCGCGAGAGCCTACGTTCTTCCAACTATTGTGGTCGGTATTGGTGCTGCTAACGTCTTCGGTCGTTACGCGGCCGTCCTCTTGCGCCACAAGTTGTAAGGGCGTGTCTAATTCATTCAACAGGAGGTTGCGATAGGAACCGCCATCTTCATCATAAAAATCGGGCGTAATGTCAGCTGCAATGAGGTTGACAAAGTTGTTGCCGTTGTTAGGTGTGGTGAGGGCAAAGGTCCCTGTAGTATTGGTGTAATTGTGCGTAATGATGTTGCTTCCTTCGCCAGCTCCTACGAGTTGCAATTGCCAATAGTTGGGTTGTGTGTTGCTCTCGACTAAGCGCACATGAGTAGCTTCGGCAATGTTGGTCGTAGCAGCGAATTGCTGACCAGCCTCGGCCGTGGCATCGTATTTTAAGAAAGCACGGTTATAGGCGCTCTGCAGATAGTAGTCGCCTGTGCCTCGGCCGTCGTTCACAAACACCCAGAGTTGGCGCAAGTCGTCGGTGGCTGCGGGTTGCAACGAAAGCTGCGTGTTGTCAGCATTGAGCGTATAGTTATAGTGACTGCCGCTTTGCGTCTGTAAGTAGTAGAGTTGGTAATGCACGCCATTAGCCGAACTAACGGGCAACTTCGGGGCGAGTGGAAAGGAACGGAAGTGGGCCACACTGTAGCGCGTGTTGGGTTGTCCCCAAGAGAGGTTGCCGTCCTCGTCGATGCAAAGGGCATGCTGCTCATCGGTGCTGAGCAGATTGTCGCGCACGAGGCCGTTGTTCTCGTAAGTGTTGCGGCTAAACTCAAACTGATAAGCCTCTTCTTTGTTGGTCGTTGCGCCGAAGGTTTTGTCTTTATCGTTATAAGCGATGAAATAGCCCGCCTTATTGCCAATGTTGAGTCCGTCAATGCGCCATTGATAGAGGCTGGGTTGGTCGTCTTGGCTATTAATGGTATGGGCGCGTAGTTGTACTTGTCCCTTATCGTTATATCCCATAAGCAGGGGCTTCATGCCCATAGCGGGGAATAAAAGGTAGCGATAGATAGTGTCGCCAAGGTTGGTAAAACGGACGCGGTTGGCGGGGCTGTAGTCATTACTTGTAACCACTTTGTTTTCATTGACGCCACCGGCTTTCATTGTCTTATTGCTTGCGTAGTTGTAAATAAGCCAATGACCGTCGCAACGAGAGTCAGTGTTGTCGGCAATATCGCAGAGCTTGTAGCGGCCTTTAGCATCGCGCACAGATGGGTCGGCGGTGACGCGTTGGTCGGTGCCATCGCAGTAGATATAGTGTCCCTTGAAACTCTTGATGTAAACGTCGCCCAAGTCGTTGGCTTCGTAAATGCTCCAACGCAGTTCCTTCAAGGGCAGAATGTTCTCAGCAGTCTTTTGCAACACTTCGCCGTCGTTGGCATCGTAAAGCAGTTCGTCGCCATTGGTGCGGAGGTCGATGTGATAGTAATACGGCTTGTCGTCAGTGCTCACCATGGGGCAGAACAAAGCACCGCGCAACGAGGTGGTGCGGCGCACCACAGCATAGCGCGAGTTGGGGCGTACCAATTGTAGCTGACCATTCTTCACACCGAGTGTATTGTATGGGTCGGTGTTGCCATAGAGCGTATAGTTATAGCGCGTAGCACCAGCGGTGGCTGTGTAGTAGGTGTTCTCGCTGCGTACAAAGATAGAGGCATCGGTCTTGTTGGCAACGCTGCTGAAGGTCTTGGTCGTCGTATCGTACTTAACGTAGTGGCCAGCTTTGCTCTTGATGACTATGCCCCCGACAATGCCATTTTGTTCTGCAGTCTCGTACGTCCACTGGTAACCATCGCCTATGGGCTGCGTCTCGGTGGTAGCTACGGCTATGAGCGTGCCGTCCTTCTCGAAGAGTGCGGTGCGGCCGTTACCCGTAAACTCTAAGTAATTGTATTCGCTTACATAGGTAGAGGGTTTGAACGAAAGGTAGTTGTAGTCCGAAACGACTTCACACTCTTTGAGCTTATAAACGTCCGTGTTGCGCAAACCCATGGTGTGGGTGGTGCCTGTGTTGAGCGGCATGTCAATCATCCAATACGTGGGTTGCGTGTCGTTTTGCATAAAGCGGTAGATGGTGGTAGTATTTTCGTTATATTGTGGACGAATGACAAATTTCGACCCATCGTAACACAAGTATTCGCCCATTTGGTTGAGCAAGTAGAAGTCGCCCTCTTTGGCTTTAGGGTTGAGTGCGGTTTTCAGTATCCAGTTCTGATTACTGTTAGCAGGGTTCGCCTCGGTGTTGACTGTCGGTGTGTCATAGCCATTGGCGGTGAGGGTGAGGCGGTCGTCGCCGGCGTGGTTGGCCTTAAACTGGAGTTTATAATAATAGGTCTCGTTGATGGTAGAAAACTTGGGCAATGCCGTACCAACGACCTGCGCTGTACTTTCTACCATGCGCGTAACGGTATAGAGCGAGGCAGCAGCATCGCTCAGATAGAGGACACTGTCTTTATAGCCAATCGCCTTGGTAGCATCGTTGGCCAGGGTGAGGGAAATGCGCGTATGGTAAGGATCGTAGTCGTTGCGAAGGGGGAGGAGGGCAACGGCCTCGTCAGCATTGCTCGTAGTACTGAACGCGTTGTCAGTATATTTTAGATAGTGACCCAATTTGCTCTTCAAAGCATAGGCATCGGTTTGGCCCGCAATGGCTTCGAATTGCCAAGTGTAGCCGTCAGCATTGTCGTTATCAGTAGGTGTCTTGACGGTTACGTTGTTTTTCGTATTGCTATCGTAAAGCGCCTGTGCTCCTTGTGCTGTGAATTGAATGACGTGGGGCTGAGTGAGCAAGCGCGTGTCGGTCTCGATAAAGCGCATACGCTCGTATGTACTCACATTAGAACCTATGCCCACATCGGGGTTGCCACTTTGGTAGGGCATAACATATTTGCCAGTAGTCGAGTTATATAGAATGTAAGTGCCCGCATAGTTGTTTTGATCTGCCACATCGCATATTTGGTAACGACCACGATTGTTGCGGTTGCTCTCTGCGCTGGTTACGTACTGTTTATCACCATCTTGATATATGTAATGTCCTGCCTTGCTCTTAAAGTATACATCGCCTTGCTCATTGGCCTCATACACGCTCCACATGTAAGCACTCAGATATTTGAGTTGAGGGGTATTGGTCTTTTGCAATTTGCTACCATCGGTGGCATCCTTTATGCATTCTGAGCCGTTGCTAATCAGCTCCATGTAATACCAATGTTCATTCCCCTCAGTGCTAACCATGGGGTTAACGTTCGGGCCACTAATAGTCGTGGCCAAACGCACCGTGCTGTAACGTGAATTAGTCACGGCGAGGGTGAGTTGTCCATTCTTCACGGCCAAAGCGTTTTTCCCCGTTAGACTGCTAATGCTGAGGTCGTAACGGTCGCTGCCAGCCGTAGTAGCACTGTAATACGTGTTAGTACTTTTCGTAAAGGCAGTGGCTGCGGTGGCATCGGTAGTCGTCATGAAGGACTTATCCGTTGTGTTGTATACCACATAGTGTCCCGCTTTGCTTTTGAGTACAACTTCTGATGTCGTGGTGTTGGGCGCAGCTTCAAGCGTCCATTGATAGCCAGAGCCAGAAGGGGCATTCTCGGTAGCGTTTACTACCGAGAGTGCCCCATCAGTGTCGAGCAAGACGGTGCGCCCGTTGCCCGAGAATTGGATGTATGTGTATGTTGGGTCGTCTGCTGCCATGATAGGCTGCATTCCCAATGAAAGAATCAAGAGAAGAAGTGCAAACAAACGTTTCATGTCTACAAGGTTTTTGCTTCTTAGTTAACGGGGGTTCTTTTGTTTACGAGTTAACAAGTTAACGAGTTGACAAGTAAGTTAGTTTCAATTGATGAGTTAGTGAGTAGGTATTTTTAAAGGTAACCTGCTCGTTAACTAGTCAACTCGTTAACTTGTCAACTAAAAAGAACTTGTCAGCTAAAAAACTACTTACTAACAATATAAATCGTACGCGTATAATTCTGTGTAACGCTACCAGTGACGAGTTGAAGGTTGAGGCGCACGGTAGCGGTGCCTGTTCTGCCTTCGGCAAGGGTGCCGAGGATTTCACCCGTTGTAGTATCGAAAGCAGGCTGACTGCTAAAGATTCCTTGCGGGTCGAGCACTGTGAGCGAATAATCCTTCACGCGACTTTTGTCGTTGAGGTTGATGTAACGCTCAGGGTGCTCGCGGTTGACATACTCATAGAGTGTGGGGCGGAGTTCAAAGTCGCCACTTCCTGAGAAGTAAGCGTAGAAGTCGTCATTCTGTTCAACCACGTAAGCGGGGTAACCTCCAATGGGCGCGTAGGCACTGGCTTCAAGTTTCAAGACAAAGTCCGTAAGGTTGACGTTGACAATGGCCACGTTGTTACGTGGAATGCTCGTGAGTTGAATGAGTGCTTGGCGTGAGTCGGGCTCCCAATTGGCGCCACCATCGGTAGAGCGGTCCATGGTAATGGTGAGCGGAAAGGATTGTCCGTCGGTGTTGGCTTCGCTCTCGTTGATATAGAGATTATTAAAGGAAGTATTGTCTGATTCGCCAGAGTTGATGATTACAGGAGGTTTGTCGGCTGTGGCTGTAAATACGTCAACGTGAGTGGTGTCGTGTTGCAATCCCGTGAAGTCAGTCTTGACCAAGTTGTTTCCGTCCTTAGGGGGAAGCAACTTGATTTGTGTATTGTTATCCGTAATGCTGCCTACTTTAAGTCCGCGAATGCGAAAGATTGTGGATTTCGAACGATTGTTAAAGGCAAACTGCATCTTGGCCAACATACGATAGAGCGTGAGCGTGATAGTTTGGTCCTTATCAATGGTGAAATGATTTTTATCGCTCATCGGAATGCCCTCCTTGGGTATCTTGTAGTTGTTATAGGCGCAAGTGGTCACTTTCGGATCTAACTTTTCAGGTGACGGATCTAACCCTTCAGGCAACGGACTGCCAACGGTAAAGGTAAGGCCGTCAAGGCTGAGTGATTTCACCTCGTGCGTAGTAGCATTAGGCGTGGCCGGAGTCGTGACGAAGTCAGTGCGGTTGGCAAAGTTATAGAACAAGTATTCACCGTTTTCTGTTGTGATAGTCGTTACCTGCTTGCTCTTGTATTCCGTTTCGCCAGCGTCGGTAGGTACGTTGATGATACGTTCCACCTTTCCCGCCTTGATGTTGTACATCACGACGTAAGCATTATGAATGTCATCGCCCGCGTCGTGATAGCTACCGCCGAACGAGGTCCGCGTTTTGTTTTGCCCCACAGCCGTCGGGTCGTTTTGTTGCAACTCAATGCGCACCGTGGATCGTCCGCGCTTTATGTCGTCGCCTATTTCGTTAGAACAGGCGGAGAAGAGTAGTAGGGGAATAAGAAGATATAAGAGTTTCATAAAGGAGAAAGGTTTTTTTAATGTGCAAATGCTGAGTTAATGTGCAAATGCTGAGTTAATGTGCAAATGTGAGAATGTGCAAATGTGCAAATGGACGCCTTTTATTGCTGCGATTGGCTAATGTGTAAATGATCTTTTAAAGTATTCATTCATTTGCACATTTGCACATTCTCACATTTGCACATTTCCTACGCATTTGCACATTCTCACATTTGCACATTAAAAAAGCATTCTCACATTAATCATAAGTCAATATCAGGTGCCACGATAGGAATCCAGTCGCGCACTTGAATGAGGATTAAGCCCATAGAACTTACGCTATTGATGCGTACTTGGTAAACGTGGTTGCGTACGATGCCATATTTCATGGCCAAGGCATCAGAGTTAGAGTTGTATGGGTCAGTATGGCGAATGAAGTATTCGTATGTCTTCTGTACAGCAGCTTTGCCAGCCTTCTTGTAATAGCCCGTAAAGAGCAAGCCCGTAACGTAAGCTTCTTTGTTAGCACCTATGGTAATGGTGTTCTCTTTCGCATAGACGAGTCTCTTATACGTCAAGCGGTCCGTAGCATCGGTGTAACAGTTTGTGGCGCCGTTGGTTATCTGCGTTATCTTGTTCAACCCACTGTTGCAGGCTGCAAAGTTGGACTTCATTTCTTCATATCTATTGGTGTAGCTTAGCCCTAAAGCATTGCTTGAAGGGCTTTTTTGATGAATGTAAGGGTCGACTACATAGTTCGCTGCGTTGCCGTCAGAGCTGAGCAACTCCTTCCCTAAGTATTGAATGGTATTAAACGTCTTGTCTTCGGTAACGCGCTTCAATACGTACTCCTCACTATTGAGTAGATTGATAGGCGTCACACCCGTCAAGTAGAAGTAGTCGGCATTCGGTTCTGTACCAATGGTATATTTGTAGCCTTCAAGCTTCTGATCACCGTCTGCCGTGTTGACCACCTCGCTGACCCATTTCCCCTTTCCACCTGCTGAGAAGTCGATGCGTGCGGCCAAGCGTTGCACGTCGGCTTTCATCTCGACCAATACGCCGTCCTTTACGTTAGCCATGTTGGAGCGGCCCTCGATATGGATTGACTTGTCGTCGGAGGACGACATGGCAAAGGTTGAGCAAGTTTCGGGCTGTTGTAGCGTGCCGAAGGTGGCATTGGCGGTCGTCATCTGTTGCACGTCGCCCAAGGTGTTGGCCGTGAGGCGTCCCATGTTACAAACGATAATCACATGGTAGTCGCCTGCGGGAATGGAGTAGCGCGTATCAACCACGGACGAAGTGTACACGTCTCCGTTGCTTGAAGAGTGTTCTGTGTCCTTTGAGAAGTTGGGTAGGTAGACACTATATAATATAGGAGTGTCAGCTGCTCCATTTATGCCTTTATCATTTTGGTAGATAAAGAGCGTAGCGTTATAGACCGCTTTTTCGTTCTCATCGTCAGCCAGCGTACCGTCCTCTTCAGACGGTCCAGCCGCACGAGTTCCTGCTCCATAGCCACCTGTGCGCACTTCCACTTTAAAGCACACGTTCTTAGCCACATTGTTCACCTCTTCCACATTGTCTTTGCTGCACGACCCAAAGCTCATGGTACACACCATGAGTAGCAATGTGGACAATATGTAGTAGAGTAGTTTCAAGTTCCTAATGTTTTTTGTGTATTACTTAGGGGCATCGTGTCCTCACCTGGGGGCATCGTGTCCTCACCTGGGGGCATCGTGTCCTCACCTGGTTGCGACGCAGTCTCACCTGGGGGCGACGCGTCCCCGCGTCGGCATTGTCAAGTTGGGGCTCGATGCCCCAACTTGGCAATACAATGATAAGAGGGGGCGCGTTTTGTATTTGCTTGCCAAGGCATCGAGCCTTGTCAAGCAAATGCCGACGCGGGGACGCGTCGCCCCCAGGTTAGACTGCGTCGCCCCCCGTTAGGATTAAAGTTCAACGTTTTGCACGCGATAGCTCCAACTGAGGGCAGCGATGCTCACGCTGATGTATTGCCACTTATCGCCAACGAGGTAGAAGTCGAGGGCAAACTGATATTCGCGGTCTAAATACTCTTGCGCTGAGTAATTGTAACGCTCGTAAGCCCTACGGCCGTCAGCCAAGAGGGCCGGAAGATTGACATTGGCCACTTCCTTGCCAGTGCGCTTGTTCGTAATGAGGAGGCGTGCGTCAGTCACGTTATTTTGATGAGCAACGAGGCGATTGATCATCAGTTCGTAGTGCGCCGTGTGCATAAGATTGGCTGTCTCGCCCTCAGCGCGTGTGCCGAGTGTGGTAGTCCACTGCGTGTAAGGTGTGTAGCAGAGGCGCGTGTCGGTAGCGTCAGGCTCATTGTTGTAGAGCAAGCGACCGTTTGTATCGTAAACCTTCACGTCGTAGTCGGCATCGTCCATGTTAGAAGGGTCGACAGTTTGACGCAGGGTAATATTTACTTGTTTGGTGTCACGTAGGAGTGATATTTGGTGTTGACTCACCTTTTGGGACTTTATCGTTACCCAATCATTGTCCGCTGTGAGGTTGCGTGTAGCCCAAAGCGTGTCGAGTGGGCAACCTTTATGATCAACCCAAGCTGTAGCGCTCGTAGCGTCCGTTGCTTCGCGGTCGAGTGTAACTTGTAGTTTGGTAATATCATCGCCAGGGTTCAGTTCTGCTTGGCGCAGTTTTGCACCAGGAGTGGCAAGCGTCTCGTTATAGTCCTTTTGATACGCCAAAGCCGCAATGTGGTAGCGTCCCACGGGGAGTTCGCTTTCTGAGATGTGCCACGTAAAGTCGTTCTGTTGTAAGGGTGCCATGAGGGCTGTGTTAGCCGTGTCCTTATGCAGCACCAGTTGATTATTCTCATCAAACGCATACAAACTGATGCCGCCCACATGGTCTTTGAACATGTCGGCACGTTGAATGTTATAATCGTACTTAAAGGTCACATCGAGGCCAGAGGGACATTCTGCAAGGTCGGTGTCCATTTGTGCGCAACTTCCCAACGAGAGTGCTGCCGTCATCATAGCCCATCCAGTGATTAAGTAAGAGAATGGTTTCATATCAGAGTGATTGTCGTAATGAGAAATAGGGTTCGTTTAGTTAATTAAAAAAGGTTTTAAGTTTAGAGGTTATTGGGTTATAAAGTTACTTTCATAACCCAATAACCTCTTAAACTCTTAACCTATTGAGAGATTACAAACTTAGGCTTTATTGCAAGTCAACGCTTTGTGAACGCTTAGCCCAAGAGAGAATGTTGATAGATACGCTGATGTAGCTATCAAGTTCGTCATCGGGAGTGTTGTCGGGGGTGTTGATGCCAGGCTTGCCAAGCTTTTTAACGTTGTTAACAGTGAGCTCATACCAGTTGTTACGAACTACACCATAACGGCCAAGGTAGTTAGCGTTGCTGCGGTTGTCCCTGCCTTCAGGGTAAATTTTGTTAATCTCTGTGCTTGAAACAGGTGCGTTAGTAGCACCATCATATTCATCTTTATTCCAAGGTGTGAGGCCATCACCGAAGTGCTTAATCAATACAGGGTAGTAAGCATAACCATTCTCATATACAGCAATGTTGCCAAAGTAATTTTTGATACTTTCAAAGATTTCGCCTGTACTAATAGGCGTACCGTCAATTGTTACGTCCTTAATTTGCTTGTAACCTTTAAGGTCGTTTCCATTTTTATCTTTGGCATCTTCAAAACCAAGAGCTGTAACTGTTTTGTTATTTGCAACGACAAGTGCAATTTTGTTTGCAGCTGCTAACAGGTTTGTGTTTGTTCCCAAATTGGTTCCTTGTAAATCAAAAGTGCTAGCATCGTTGTTGTACATGTAATAAGTATTGCCTTTATCTGTAGCATCCTTCCACAATTGAACTTTTACGATGGCGCGTGTAGTGTTCGCGTTGGTCTGATGTGCAACATCGAAGGTGTTCTCCATACAATAGAGTGGCTTGTCTTCGCCTAATTCACTAAATGCTGATGTGGAAGCATTATCAAGCTTATTTTCATAGTTCGGGTCTTTAGCCCAATAGGTGCGATAGCCTTTTCCAGTTTCGACTTCAGTAAATCCCACAAAACGATACTTGTCTTGTAAAGAATTAACAGTTGTTGATTTTGACACAAGCCCTGCCCAACTATTATCAACGTTGCGAACAAGGAAGGAAGTACTATTGGTATTATCCAATGCAAACTGCTTAACTTCGCAGTTAATTTCAGTATTAGTAGAGATCTTAGTTTTAAGTTGTTCGCCTTTCTTTACAGTAACCTTTGCAACACTACGTTCTACGTAGATATCAGCAGCTTTGTTGGCTGCAGCATCTTCGGGTGTATTTTTGATTGAGCCTTCTTTGATATCAGCCAAAGTCGTTGTAGTTCTTTTAGTTTCTGCAGTTTCTTCAGGCATGAGACCCGCAGCTGTGCTATAAGCATTTGTCAATGGTGCATTCGTCATCGTAAAACCATTGGCAACATCAGTGTTTAATGTTAGCTCAATGGCTTGGAAATCCGTAAATGTCGTGCCTTTTAAAGTTGTACTACTTGCAGTATCACCTGTTGTACTAATTTTATTTAGTTCGTGTTTCGAATCATCTAATGAAAGACCAGAAGGCAAATTCAAAATGACCAAAGCTTTTGCCTTAGCTTTTGATGGCTTGTTAATCTGTTGAGTAATAGTTGCCTTAGAGATAATCTGATTACCATTAGTACCTGTTGTCTGGAACTTGAGTGGCAACTTATAGGCAGCGTCTAGGGTGTAATTCCCCTCGCTATCGCCGTCGTTACCAGAGAAAATTACGAGTGTAGCGTTCTTAACTACGTACTCGTTGTCGTCGCCCTTTTCAAATTTGTCGTTGATTGTTTCACGGCTTCCCTTAGAACCCACGTTGTCAGGCATGCTGATAGAGAGGCTCACGTAGCCTGTACCGTCAGCATTCCAATGCCCCTTGTTGTTGTCCACGATATCGGTGCTATCGCTACAAGCAGTCAGTGAAGCTGCCGCGATGGCTGAAAGTAAAAACTTGTTCAGTTTCATTGTTTTGAATGTTTAAGTTGCTTATAAAATTTTATTGAATTCTTTGTTAGTGGAGGTAGGTAATCAGGGGTCAACGCAGTCTCACCTGGGGGCGACGCGTCCCCTGTCAAGAATATTTGTGAGCTACGACAAGGGACTGTACGAAATGACCGTGCGCGGTCTCAGATTGTTTTCCGTTTCGTTTGTTATACAGGGCATAAATATTTTCGGCTCTGCATTTTTCACCGCGTTGAACGACGGCTTGGTTTCGGCGCTGCTGTCTTTCGGGCGCACGCTCGTGTTTCAGGTTGGGGCGGTGTTTCTGTTGCCGCTTGCGCTCGGGCTTGACGGAATCTGGCTGGCAGTGGTCGCGGCAGAGCTGGCGGCGCTTGTTATGACCGTCGTATTTTTCGCAGTCAAAAGAAAAAAATACGGATACGCCTGACGTATTTTCCGCAAATAACGGCAAAAAAATATCGGTTTTGCGTTGCGTAAATTTAACGCAGATGTTATACTGAACACATGCTTGACGAGCGAAACGAAAAAAAGGGCTTAACCGTTTATATTCTGCTCCTTCTGCTTACGACTGTGCTGTGGGGCATTAGCTTTGTGGTTACTGAACAGCTTTTGAAAAACAAGGTTCCCGTTTTCATGCTTCTGGCAATTCAGTTCGCAATCGGCGCGGTTTGTCTTTCGGGAATTGCCTTTTTGGGAAATAAACCGAAACGCAGACCGCTTTCCGGCGCAGAAGCTCTAAACGGTATGCTTATGGGCTTGCTGCTCGGCTCTGCTTTCGTGTTGAAATATTTCGGACTTGATTCCTATTCTCAGGGCACGGACAAGAGCTACTTTTTTTCTTCGGTATTTGTGCTTTTCGTGCCCGTTCTGATTTGTGTTTTTGAAAAAAGATTTGCTTTAAAATATCTTATAGACGGTTTGATTGCCTTGACGGGCTTGGCTTTGTTTTACGATTTGTTTTCCATGTCGGACTTCTTTTTCAGTCTGTTTGACGGTTTGTCCCTGTTGGGCGGAATAGCTTTTGCGTTTTATTATTTTCTCTTGGGAAAATTCGCCGACCGTTATGATACGGCGCGCTGGGTTTTCTTTCAGCTTGTCAGCGTCGCCGTAGTATGCTCGGCGTTCACTCTCATTTTCGAGATGAAATATATGTCGGAAATCACAAACGGGGGAGAGGTTGCGCTCGGGCTCATATATCTCGGTGTTTTCTGCACGGGCTTTGCTTATTTTATTCTCGTGCTTGTACAGAAAAAGCTGCCGTCTCCGTCCGTATCGCTGATTGTCGGAGAGGAGTCGATTTTCGCGTTTTTGTTTGCATGGTC
>UQHJ01000015.1 GCA_900540885.1 uncultured Prevotella sp. | reverse complement strand
CGACGCGGGGACGCGTCGCCCCCAGGTTAGCTTGCGTTCGTGGCGCATAACTGTTTGACAATTTATCTGCCTAATTGCAGTTTATTATAATTTGAAACTTGACTCTGCGCTCTGCAATTTGTCAAAAATGAAATATTTTTAGCAAAAGGTTTGGTTGGTATAAAAAAAAGCGATACCTTTGCATCGCTTTTGAGATAAAACATTATCTCTAAATAGTACGGGGCGTAGCGCAGTTCGGTTAGCGCACCTGCTTTGGGAGCAGGGGGTCGTGGGTTCGAATCCCGTCGCCCCGACATAAGGAAAACCGCTGATTATCAAGTTGTTAAGACTTGGTGATTGGCGGTTTTATTGTTTGTTGTTACTCGTTTTTTTACCGCATTTTGGCCTCATTTTGGCCGTTTTTGGCTTATTTTGTATCGTTTTTGTGAGCTATTTGTGAGCAAAAAGGGTTAAAAATGTAGGTAATGGCATATAAATTAAAGTGGTATTTAGATTTAAGGCGTAAGGACGAACAAGGGAAAGGGCGGCTTTGTATCGTTATTTACAATCGTGGAACGTCGGCAATGCTGAGCACGGGGGTGATGTTGCGCGAGGGAGAGTTTGTGAACGGTAGGGTGGTGGGCGCGCCCATGGCGGCACAGCTGACGCAGTTGCTGCGACTGAAAATGGCAAAGGTGCAATTGACTGTTGAAGAGGTGGCGTGCTTTAATGATGTTCAAGCAATGAGGGCAAGCGAGATTAAGGCGGCTTTGCTCGATCGGCTGGAGTTGAATGGGAATGGGGGTGAGGCCGTTGGAGAGGAGAAACAGGAGGAAGCGCGTTTTTTGCCGTTTGCTGAAACGTTTGTGAGTCGGTGTAAGAAGGAAAGAACGGCGGGCGTGTATAAAATGACTTTACAGAAGTTGAGGAAGTTTTGTAAGTTGGAGGAGTTGTGCTTTAAAGATGTGACGGTGGGGTGGCTGAAGGATTTTGAGGTTTGGATGGCTGACACCTGCAGCACGAACACGCGGGGCATACACTTTCGCAATATTCGTGCCGTGTTTAATGCTGCAATAGATGAAGAGGTGATACCGGCCGAAATGTATCCTTTTAGGCGATTTAAGATAAAGAAGGAGGAAACGATGAAACGCTCGCTAAGGTTGGAGGATTTGAGGCGGTTGATGCGTTACCCTTGCGAAGAGTGGCAAAAGAGGTATGTCGACCTTTTTATGCTTTCGTTTTATCTGGCGGGCATTAATATGATTGACCTCATGGAGTTGCCTCCGCTGAATGAGAGTGGCGAGATTGAATACAGGCGGAGCAAAACGGGGGTTGTGTGTCGGCTGACGGTTCCACCTGAAGCGCTGGAGATTATTGAGCGTTATAAGGGGGTGAAACGTTTGCTTTATTTTGGCGAGCGTTTGAGTGGTGGCGTTGAGGCGTGGAAGGGCTTCCTTCGTAACGTGAATGACGGGTTGCAACGTGTTGGTCCGTCGTGTTATGTGTACGTAAAGCATAAGGGCAAACGGGCGAAAGAACGGGTGAAGGTGTATAGCGGTTTGTTTCCCGATCTTACCTCTTATTGGGCGCGTCACACGTGGGCAACGTTGGCCTCAGAACTTGACGTGCCTGATGCAGTGATAGATGCTGCTTTAGGTCACAAGTCGCCCTATCCAATGGCCGACATATATATAAGGCGAAACGCTAAGAAGGTAGATGAAGCCGTGAGGCGCGTGATTGATTATGTAAGGGGGTAAAGTTTTTTATATCTTTATGGCAAAAATATTTGGCTATAAGTATAATTTTTATTACCTTTGTAATGCAAAACAGAAAGGAACGCGCATGAATAAATTGAAAGTAAGAGAAGTTATTCAGCTACTGAAAAAGGAAGGCTGGGTAGAAATTAAGGCCAATCATGGCGACCACCGACAGTTCAAGCACCCCACGAAGAAGGGTAAAGTAACTGTAAGAGGTAAGATGAGTGAAACGCTTAACGATTTTCTTCTTCTAAGCATTTGGCGACAAGCTGGTTGGAGAAAGTAAATTAAAAGGTATGGAAAGGGGTTGAACCTTTCCATAGCCTTAGAATATATAAGACTTTTAAAAGTATGGAAAAGATAAAGGTAAAGGTGGATTGGAGTGATAAGAATTTTGCAGCGGTGACAGATGATGCTCGTTTGTGTGGCATGGTGTTAGTAACGGCTTCGACTTATGAAAAGTTAATGAGCGATTTGCGTGATGCTATTGTCGAACATGTTGAAGGCGTTGTGGCTGATGGTGATGACTTGCCAGAATGGTTGAAGTGTGGTGTGTATGAGTTTGAGGTGGATTTAGGTGCTGCCGCTTTGTTGCGTTGTTGTTTGCAGTACACAACATTTGCGGCCGTTGCTCATGCTACTGGCATTAATCAAGCTTTGCTGACGCATTATGTAACGGGGCTAAAAGTGCCTCGTGACAAGCAGCGAGCGCGTATTGTTGAAGGTTTGCACCGTATAGGTGAAGCTTTGTTGTCTTTAAAATAGAAATTAAAGCGTTATGCTTTTTGTTTTGCATGCCTCCCACGTGAGTGGGGGGCTTTTTTTGTCGGTTTCATCGTATTTTGGGGGGTGGTGTTCGCATATTGCAAAGCACCCCACTAACGCAAGCCGTTAGTGGGGTGCTTTGTGTGTATTTACATGCGTTATTTAACATAACATTGATTCTTTACATTTGCAGTTTAAACAACATTTATTGCGTTCGGTAAACATTGTTTACGAGTGCGAAGATATAATAAATTGCAAACATAAACCAAACGTTTTTGCGTTTATTTAGGCATTTTGCGACATTTAGACCAATAAAAATGAATAATAAAGAAAAATTAGAACAGTTAGTGCTGCAATATGCGCATGGTAATCAAACGCTATTTGCCAGACTTTTAAACGTGCGTCAGAGCACAGTATCCACATGGAAGGCACGAGAGACCTTAGATTTTGTACGTATCAAGCAACGTTTCCCACAAGTTGATGGTAATTGGCTGCTTACAGGGGAGGGGGACATGCTTTTACCTGAGGACAATAGTACTTCGGTAAATGTTAGTGGAAACCATAACAACCTACAGGGAATGCTTGTGAATAGCCAAAGTATCGATAAAAGCGAGTCTTTTTTGACGTCGGATGCTGCCTCCGACGTGGCTTCTTTGCAGAAAGAAAACGAGTATCTAAAGAAACTTATAGAAGAAAAAGAAAGACTTATAAAGGTCCTTTTGGCGGGACATTAGTCCCCCAAAATGTAAAGAATCAATGTTATGTTTACAAGCAAAAGGCTATGAAAAAAGGATTAATAAGGCTTCCGAGTGTTACGGCAACGTTGCGCAAAATGGTGATGGGTGATAGTATCCGATTGGATTTTCAGAGCGTGTCTCCGCAAGGGCTGTATCAGGCGAAGAAGAGATTGAATGCTCAGACTGGCAAAGAAGAGTGGAAGAGTAGGGTAGTGACTGACGAACGTGGGCGGAAGTTTTACGAAGTGACTCGCAAGGTCGTGAGTGGTGATACAAAATAATACGAAAAAGTTATGACGACAGAAGAACCAAGGGTTGTCGACTCGGGCCGCTATGGCATGAGCGACGCGGCAAAGATTTTGGGCGTTGCGCGTTGCACTTTGCGACGTTGGATATATGCCGGGCGCGTGAACGTAGGGTTTAGGAATTTGAACGGACGAATGTTTATAACTGGACAGGAATTAAAAAGAATTTGGAGCGAGCAGTGGTGATGCTGCAAGCGCAAGAGCGAGAGCAAGACTCAAACGACAAAAGAGCCAAGCAGAAGCGCGAACAGTGGTAATGCTGTGAGCGAAGCGTCAGGAGGCGGCCCTTGGGGTGTGTGCAGCGGCACATGTAGAACGGCTGAGGGCTGAATGCTGCAAGCGGTTGTGGTGTGCTGAATGGCGATGTTGATGAATGGCGAAAGAAACGAGAAAACGACAAAACAACAAAACAACAAAACAACAAACAAACTAAAAACGGAAAACGATATGAACATTTTAGATAAAGCGCTGAAGGTGGCGAAGTGTGCGGCCTGTGCAGCCGTTGTGCTGACGGGTTTTTATTACGCCAGCCGTATGGATTACGAGGACGCGGTGTTGAACGAAATGAAGAACAATGGTACTTACTACGCCATGAGCCAGGAACACCCCGATTGGGACGAAGCTGAAATGGTGAAGGAGTACACCGAGCGGAAGCTGCAGCGCGAGGAGGAAACGCGCGCGATGCGTAAGCGTTACGACGGTCGTTAGTATGTTATAACTTTAAAAGATTGGTAAGTATATGGATAAAGGAGACGTACATGAATACGTAGAAAGGATAAAGCGCAACAACAAGGATTTGCACCTATTGCTAATCGACTTTAGGCTTTACATCGTCGGTGTTGAGAAGCGCTGCAAATTCCCTGACCTGGTAAGGGACTACACCTACGAGCAAGCAGGAATGGACTATGCTCTCCATTGTGTTGCATCTATTTTGGCGGCTTACAAGGAGAGTGGCGACGAGACTGACGCGCTCATCTCCTTGATGACGTATTGCAGCCGCTGGGCGTGCGCTTCGCCTTATAGTGACGACCGCTATGCCGATACGGAGCGTGCTAAGGGTGAGAACTCTATCAAAATCAAGATAGCGCGCTGGATAAGGGCCAAGGCGGGCGAATGAAAGGTGATGGAATGGTTTTACTCATATTTTTTATAAAGTTCTAATTGTATGCCCCGTCACGCGCTGACCATGGGCTTCTAATTTCTTCATAGAATGAGTGGGACTATTCGGTTCGTGAGGAATAGAATAGTCAATATAACGCGATAGGTGGTTAATCGGATAGACCGCGCTCTCTAATAGGCTGAGGCGCTTAGGCCGTTAGTCGGGTTCGACTCCCGACCGCGTTGCATTCGTGTGAATAAGGTAAGTTTAGATTATTAAGATTGCTCCCATTATGGTTCGTGAGAATAGTAATGGGAAAGACGAGGAGTATAGGCCGTTAATCGGATAGGCGGCAAAGAGAGGTATCGTCGTCTGCTGCATGAAGTTCGCTTTGGGTTATTGGGTATGCAGTGGATAAGCTTCGAAACAATCGCACATTAGTGGGTTCGACTCCCACACTCCTCACTCAACCATTTTATTAACGAAAACGGAAAATTATGAACAAAAGATTTTGGGTAGAGGTACGCGTCAGCTATGACGGTGTGACCGAAAAAGGAGAGAAGACCAACATGAAGGAGACGTGGTTAGTGCGTGCAGCCACTTTCGCTGAGGCTGAGTCGCGTGCAACTGAAAAAGTATGTGCTTATAATGGTGTCGAAGACGTATGTGTGGAGGCTTGCGTGAAGCGCAACATAGCAGTCTTTTGGGTAAGTTCTCTAAATGGCGACAAGTTTTATAAGGTACGTTGTGAAGGCCTTCTCGTCAACGAGAAGACAGGCAAAGAGCGCATCGTTAAGCGTGATTACTTGGTTCTGTCTCCTAACATGCTTGATGCTTACGAGACATTCGTCAAGTGTATGAGTGACTCTGACTTTAGCGAGTTTGAGGTGTTAGGCATCAATCTTACCCCTATCGTTGAGGTGCTGAGCGACCATGAGTAAATAAGCCGTTTGTACACTATCAACCATTAAAGCACGACGCTGCGGTGTGAGTTGTTTCCCCATTGCTTACATATAGTGAGTGAGGTGTGAAGCTTGCAATGCGCAGTCCAAATACGAAAGAGGATGACACAGGAGGGGGAAAGACGCAATGAGTGGTTCTTTCTATCCTTGCAATGCGAACTCGGGCGATGACACAGGAGGCCGCCTCACCCCAATAAGTGGTGAGGGGGAATGCAACAAAGAGGGCCGCAGTGTTGTGCTACTTATTGACCTTACACGAAACCACACGAATTATGAGCCGACAGAAGAAGTCGGGCTTAGATTACTTCCCTTTTGAAGTAGACTTTTTTCAGGATATTAAAATACGCAAGTTAATTCGGCGTAACGGTGGTAAGGCGATCGCAGTATATGCTCTCCTGCTATGCTATATTTACAAGAGTGGGTATTTCATGACGTGGGATAAAGAGTTGCCCTTCATTATTTCGGAACAAACGGGGTATGGAGAGGTGTATATACAAGAAGTCTTAGAGAGCTGCCTTACGTTAGGGTTGTTAGATAGGCGTATGCTTGACGAGGAAGGTGTACTGACGAGTAGAGGTATTCAAGAACGATATAAAAAGATATGTGTAGATAGTAGGCGTGCAGCGTCGATAGAAGCGTACAACCTTTTAGACGAAAATTCGACTGAAACTGTCGAGCGTTCGACTAAAGACGCATCAATCTTCGGTAAAAAAGCCGATAAATGTACAAACTTGTGCAAGAAAGCACCATTTCTGCGCAAAAGTGTGCAAGAAAGTACACAAAGTAAAGTAAAGGAAAGTAAAGAAAAAGACGATGTAGAAAAAGCGCCACCGTCGCCACCGACGACGGAAGACGTTGAAGCCTCGTTTACGGGATTGTTAGCATCGTTGAGGGCTGAGGCTTCATGGTGTGAGTTGGTGCGTATGCGTTACCACTTGGGCGACGATGAGCTACACGAGTGGCTTGACGCCTTTGCGCTCGACTGTCGCGTCAACGACAAGGCGCAGCACACCGATCTCACCGACCTCAAACGCCACTTTACTTCGTGGCTTCGCATTCAACAACAACAAAATCGCAACTGTCATGGCACGAAAAATAGCAATGCCAGCTCCCTTGCCCGACGCAAAGGAGTTGATGTCGCAGCTACTTCGGCAGCGGACTACAGCACACGCCTTTAGGCTTCCCCTGGCAGTCGAAGACGCTTATTGCCTGCTCTACTCTGCCTACGAGGTGGAGGTGGAGCGCAGAGGGCGCACGCTGCAAATGGACGAAGACACGACGCGTATCGTAGGCGAAGTGGCTCATCACCTTACTGGGCCGCAACCAAATGGGTTGTTGTTCTGTGGCACAACGGGCAATGGCAAGACCACCTTGGCGTTGGCCCTGCAGAATGCCGTTGAATGGCTCAGGGCGCGAAGTATGTTGCCAACAGAGTTCATGCAATACGACCTCGACACGGTACGCTTCGTTGAGGCTCGCCACGTAGCTGCCACCTACAAGACGACGAAAGATCGCCTCATGAGCATTGGGGTGTTGGCCATTGACGATGTAGGCACAGAGCCTGCCGAAGTGGTCGACTACGGCAATGTGATAGAACCGATCACCGAGCTACTTGAGGCGCGTTACGCTCGTGGCCTCTTCACCCTTGTCACTACCAACCTAACGGGGCAAGAGTTGCGGCAAAGGTATGGCGTGCGATTGGTTGACCGCATGAACGAAATGATGCACGTCGTTGTATTCAAAAACGGAAGTTTCAGGTAAAACAAAAAGAACGAAAAGTATAAAGCACTATGGCACAACTCATCTACGTATTGGTATACTGGCGCTGCCGTCGTGAAACGCGGCTCCGCATCTGTGAGCGGTTTCGAATGCCGAGCGGTTACGTCAACATCAATGGCGAAACGCCCTGCATGGTATCGTCTGATGATTACGAACTGCTACGCGAGTGTGAGCGCAGAGGGTTTATCCGCTTGCGCGATAAGGAGACAAAAAAAGCCTCCAACGACGTGGAGGCTTCCAAGCACTAAGCGCTAAATGCTTTCGTGGATACCAGTTGATGCGCTTAATAGTCTCTTGCCGAGGTCTTCTAACCCATTGGCAAGGGTCATGAGTTCGGCCGTAGTGAAAGCAGCAGGTTTGCCGTTCACCATGTTCCCGTTAATGCGTTGCATGAGCCACGGTGCGCCTTTGTCAAAGTAGGTTTTGGCTATGTAAGAGAGCGAAATGGCTGACTTTACGTTTCCTAAAATATTTGAGGGGCAGACATCATTCCTTTTGCGTCCTCTGCGTAACATGGTACGCACATAGAGTGCGGCTTCGCGCTCCTCTTCAGGATTGCTTGTTAATGCAAAAGCCTCCTCTAATAGTTTAGAAGACAAATTAGGGTCTTTGTCGTTCGATGCTGCAAAGCTCTCTTCAAGTTTGAGTTTTACGCAGTCTTTCATAAGCTAATATTTAAAAGGTTTGGCTAAACAGATAAAGAGTAAAAAGGAAGTTCCGCTCGGCCCTAATGGAGCGAGGCGGAAACCTCCTCATTACTTTCATTCCATTTCAGACATCTTTTCGCAAGCTTCTAAAACTGCGAAGAGAAAATCTTCAAGGAATTCCGATTCTGTAAGCCTACCTGATTGGATTAAAGACTTTTCGTTTCGGAAGAGGTATCTAAACTTGTTTAGAATATCCTCCCAGTCCTTTAGACTGTTATCATTGGTGTCCACGTGTCTTTTGAAGACGATGCAAAGATAATAAAAGAATATTTATTGCACAAGCGAAAACGCAACAAAAATAAACAAACATTTACAACATACGCAAAACCATGTACAACCCGAAGTACATTTACATTGAGGGCAGCAGGCGAACGTACCGCCTTACCCCCGAAGGCGAGCAAATGTTTAGAGCTCGCTTCCCCATTACGCCCGCTAAGGACATAGCCCACGAGTTGGGGTGTGGAATTGATATGGTGTATAAGTTGGCCAACTCCTATGAAGTGAAGAAAGACCCTACTTACAAGCGTGAGACGCTGCGACACGCTATGCTCCACGCTCGCGCCTACTACGTGATAGATAAGAAGGCAAACCCCGAACTCTATCAAGAGCGCTTTCAAGAGCGAGGGCGACGCATCTGTCGTCAACGACGCACGGACGAACTCCGCATCATGAGTGGCGAGAAGCCGCGCTATAACTTCTACTTCGCTCCTGCGCATAGCAAGAAGAAAAAGAACATACGCAGGGCGTTGCGCCTACTTGGCTACATTCCTTACGATAATATCTGCTCCATGCTCTGGTACTTCGCGCCAGAGACGCAGCGCAGTCTATCCACTGAGCGCAGAGCCAAGGAGTATGGCTTTAAATTCTCGTGTTTCCGATGAAGCACTTTCACACAACAATCTATAACTCTTACACACTATGAAACAGAAAGAAGAACTCGTACCCCGTGAACAGATACCTGAGGCCACGCGCATTCTTACCAACGTGGCTTACCTCATGGGCGATGTGACGAGTACGCTTATGCTCAACGCTGAGACGCGTGTTGAGCGATTAGGCTTCGGCATGAAGCACGGATTGAAGCAGCGCCTAAAGTATGCCCTCGAAGCTACCCACCGTGCGCGTCGCGCATGGGATAGCTTTGCACAGGAGCTTTACGGCATTGAGTGTGCCGACGATGCTTGCGAGTGTAGCGACTACTATGCCGATATAGTGTTGCTCATAGCCGATCGCACAGGCGACAACGATGAGTATCGTGACAAGGTGCGACGTGCGCTGCTGCGCATGAAGAGCGACCGCCACATCTACGAACAACTTCAAAGCGTGATAAAATGACACCGATTGAGAAGACAACGAAGGCCGACATCCTAAACTACCTACGTGAGACACAGACGATGCAATTCAACACACGTGCAAGCATCGTCGATGTTTGCTTTAGCGGTAGGTGTGATGCTATTCGCATTGAGTTAATCCCCTTTATAGGGTATATAAGCACTTTCACCCTATACAATGGGAAGGACAAGGCTTACAACGACCGAGTAATGGCTGACTTTAAAGATAAATGGCTATACTATGAAGATGAATGGCAGGACTATGAAAGGAGCAACATTTAATCCATTCTTTGCGCGCCCCGAGGAAGCAGAGGCGGGCGCGCGCATCATTTGGCTCAGCCGTCGTCCTGACGGGCGGCTGCGCTACCCTCGCTGCGTGCGCGCTCACTTAGACAAGATTCTAAGACTCTCGCCCAACGCACTAAGCAATGAGGACATACAACAATTAAAATACTTACAATAAGATGTAACTCACTATGGCTACAAAAGAAAAAAAAGTGCTCGAAATGACTGCATTCAGAATTAAAGAGTCCGAGACCACACTCACAAAGGATTATGCAGTACAAGGCCAAGTATTGTTAGGCTGGCTGACCATTAGGAAGTTCTCAGCAAGTAAGGCTTCCGAGAAGAAACTTTGGTGGGCGAAGGCTTGCGCTCAAAATCTTTTAGACGAATTGAATAAAGAACAATAAACGATGATACCCATGTTAAAAGACGTACTGACATTTCTTTTTTACGCCACGTCCGTATATGTCGTGCTATGGCTCACGTATAAGTTCGGCTTCTATCGAGCCGAAGAGGCAATGGCCGACGAAGTGGCGCGCCTTCGTCAATCGCGTTGGAAAGAAGGCTACACGATTGGTCGTGAACAAGGATACACAAGAGGCCGTGATCGCGGCCACAAAGAAGGCTACCGCGACGGTTACGAGAAGGGCCGTGCCGAGGGTTATGACGACGGCCGTCGCTATGAAGCTATCACGCATCATAACGAGGAGGAGATTAAACGACAATTGAAGTTGTAAAGGCACTTGATAATGACACAATTTATTTGTATCTTAGTACTGGTCCAGAGTTAATGTGCTAATGTGCGAATGTGCAAATGTGCGAATGGTCGCCTTTGTACGCTGAGTAATTAAAGCATCATTCAATCATTCTCACATTTGCACATTCGCACATTTGCACATTGACTCAGCATTTGCATATTTAAAAAGAACACAGTGAAGCGACGACGAATCAACCTCAGCGTGCCGCCCGAGCTATATCGAGAGCTGGAGCGCATACGCAAGACTTATCGCTTTAGTACGACGTGCGAGATGTGCGTCGTACTTTTGCGTGTATATGCGCGTATGGTGGCTGAGGCTGAGGCTACTTCCGCCACTGACGATGATGAGGACTACATCGCGGCCACCTTTGAGCGCATGGCTACCTCTATGCGCACTCCTTCTAACACAACGCCTATCGTGCGCCACCACCGTAGGAGGATTGAATAATATTTCGTAAGACTATGGCTAAAGACAAAGACTACAAGCGAATGATACACACGCGCCACTGGTTGGAACTAAGGCGCATGGTGCTCACGGCTCACCCTCTGTGCCAACGTTGTGAGGCTGAGGGCCGCACAACGGCTGCTACTGAGGTGCATCACGTGCGCCCAGTCGAAGAGGGTACGACCGCGAGGGAGAAGGAGCGGCTCATGTTTGATGCGCACAACCTCCGCGCCCTCTGCCACGACTGCCACGTGCTGACGCACACAGAGTTAGGCCGCTCTGGCCGTAAGGCAAATGCCGAGCGCAAGGCACGACAGGCCGAAAGCGTTAACAAACGCTTCTTTGGCGACGAGTGATGACCGAAAGAACGTACAGAAATGGCCGAAAAACGTACAGAAAACGACCGAAAACGTACCAAAACAGAGCAAAAGAAGCCTGCCCTCATCACCAATGGCGCTCCCATTCACATGGGGGGCATGTTTTTTTAAGGGGTGGGGGATGGCGTTAAACCTCGCCCAAACCCTTTTTTTTGCGCGAGCATTTTTTTCGATTTATGGAACTTTGGGCAATTCAACACCCTTAAACAATATTTCACAGAATGCTGAATGTGCCAATATGCTAATGTGTTAATGTGCTAATGAGTGGCACAATCCTTAACTCATTAGCCTATTAGCAGCACATTGGCCACATTAGCAAATTAGCAAATTAGCAAATTAGCACATTAACACTATGGCACGCACCACCAAACAATGGTATGCCCGCATCACCAAGGCACTCAAAAAGTCGGGTACTTATAACACCAGCCTCGAAATGCAGATACAATCGTTGGCAGGAGCTATGCGCACGCTCGAACTTGCCACTGATGAGATTGACCGCCTCGATACCACCGTCGTATGGGAGGAAACACGCTACGGCCGCAAGATGCAGCCCCACCCCGTGTTTAAAATTCAGCGCGACGCACAAGCCTCCGTCACGCGACAGATGAAGCAGTTGCAACTCACCACTGAGGAGTTGACCACCGACCAGAGTTCCGACCCATTGATAGACTTAACCCAAAAGCTCATTAATGAACAGTAGAGAATGAGTGAATATGCTAATGTGTTAATATGCTAATGTGTTAATGTGCTAATGAGTGGCACAATCCTTAGCATATTAGCACATTACCACATTATCGCATTAGCACATTATCACATTATCACATTAGCACATTAGCATATTACCACATTATCACATTAGCACATTATCAGAATGACCGAAGAAGAAGCCCACCGCTATCGAGAGGAGAAGCAGCGCGTATCGCGTTCGCTCGCTGCTAAATCGTTGGAGTCGTACCACCTTGAGGCGGTCGACCCTCGGCTCTACGTGTACGTATCAATGGTGCGCGACAGCCCCACCGAGCATAACCTTTGGGAGCAGTTGGCCGTTGAGCGTTTCCTGCGTATGGTGAAGCGTTATGGGCTTGACGCTCGCAAGGTGCGTCGCTTCTACCTCTTCTACGAGTCGCTCTACTTCCCTGGCAAGGAAGGCATGCAGCACTATAAGTTGACGCCCGTTCAGTGCTTCCAGTTTGCGGCCGTATATGGCTTTTGGCAACGGGGGCGTCGCATCGTGCGTGAGGTATGTCTGTTCGTACCCCGAAAGTTTTCGAAGACTACCTCAGGTGCAGCCTTCCCCCTTTACGACCTTTTCTTTGGCGACGCCAACGCCGAGTGCTACTTTGGCGCCAACTCTTACGACCAAGCGAAGAAAGGCTTTAACGTCCTGCGCGGCTGCGTGCGTAGGCTCGACCCGCGCGGCTTACGCTATACGGTGAATGAAGACGTGATTAAGAGCCGACGGCAGGACCGCACGGCCTTTGCTCAGTGTCTGACAGGCAACAGCCGCACCAAGGACGGATTGAACGCCTCGACCGTCCTCATCGACGAATACTCCCAAGCGCGCACCAATGAGCTACTCACCGTGCTTACTACCTCTATGGGCGTTAGGCAGAACCCCCTCACGGTGATCATCACCACTGCGAGCGACGTGTTTGAAGGCCCATTCTACGCCAAGTTGCAGGGCTACAAGCGTCTGCTACTGGGCGAGGTGGACGACGACAGCGTATTTGCCCACCTCTTCGAACCCGACGTCGACGACCCCGAAGACCAACCCTCTACGTGGCGCAAGGTCCACCCCCACATGGGCGTGACCGTTAGCCTCGAATTTTACGAAGCCGAATATCGTGCAGCGCGTCGCGACGGTGCGGAGGCGATGTTGGCCTTTCGCACGAAGTTGCTCAACGTCTATGCCGAACAGCAGCAGCGCTCATGGATAACGGCCACCCTCGCCACCGAGATCATGCGTCCCTTCACGCTCGACGCGATCAAGGGCCGCCCCGATGCAATGGTGGCTATCGACTTGAGCGAGAGCGACGACTTCTCGGCCGTGACGACAGGTTTCTACTCGCCCGAAGAGAAGTCGTTCACCTTCCACACGGCCTACTTCTTCCCCGATGAAGCCCTGGCGGGCCACCCCAACGAGCGCCTTTACCGCAAGTGGGCCGCCGAGGGCCACCTCACGCTGACGCAAGGCCCTGTCATCAATTACCGCACGATCGTCGACTACGTGTTGCGCGTCAACCGCTCCGTGCGCATACTCTCTATTGGTTACGACCCTTGGAAGAGCCAAGAACTTATCAACATGTTGGCCGCATCAGGTGCGCGTGACGTGTTGCGCGGAGTGAAGCAGACGTATGGCAACTTTACCGCCCCCGTCCAATCCTTTGAGCATGGCTGCAAGACGGGGCATATCTTCATCAATCCTAACCCGATTAACGCCTACTGCTTTGGCAATGCCATACTCGACACCGACAACCTCGGCAACTCTAAGCCCATTAAGCGCGCTCGCTATCAAAAGATTGACGGACTCATAACGATGCTCATGTGTTTGAGACTGTTTATAGATTATGAGCGGTAAGAAAAGCGTATCAATTTGTAGCCCTTTGCCATTAATACGGATAATAGTATCTTTGCATTGTTCTAATAACGAAAAGCAGGAAGAAACAATGAAAGAAGTAAAAGCAATTATCGAGCGTTCCTCAGAGGGGCGCTATAGTATTTATATGGACGACGATACGCTATCTTATCTTATAACGGCTGAGGGTGCAACACTTGATGAAGCTAAGGACGACTTCATGACTTATTACAACGAGACAAAAGAATACTACAAGAGCCATAACGAAGCATTTGAAGAAGTAGAGTTTGACTTCTGTTACGATATAGTTATTTGACACATCGCGCCCGCCACCTGAGGGCGCAAAACAATCGAGCGCCCCACCATGTAACAATGGTGGGGCGCTTTTACTTTAATACGAAAAATAGAAAAATGAAAAAAGTGGGATAAAAAAGATACTCCGCGTTTCACAACGAGAGGTATCGTTGATTATTATGAGTTGTTTAATTATTAGTTACCTTACAAAGATACAATAAAAAGCCACGCGGCAAGCGCGCGTGGCAAAATAAATGTGTCTAAAAACGTTTTATTTAATGGCATTAAAAGGTGAATTCCAAATCAGGAATGCTACGCCCTTCTGCCTCTTCTAACTCCTTCATTTCGTTGTAACACGCATATAAGTCGGCCTTTGCTTCGGCTACCGTGTTGCCATATCCTGCAAGGCCAAAGTGCGCGAACTCTTTATCAACGTAACAAGCGAAACGACCGTCAGTATCCTTTTCGACCGTCACTATAACTTTCTCCTTTTTCATATTGTATTAATGTTTTACCGCTTTGTCTAAACCAACTGATACCTTGAGGAATCTTTCGGTGAACATTGTTTTAAACACTGCAAATATAGCAACAATGTTACATTATTTTCCCCAACTCTCACTTTTTTCTCCAAAAAACGCCAAAAGGTGGTACCACCTACACACCTTTTGCGCGTAGGGTATGAACGTATTACGCAGACTATTCAAGATAAAACGCAGCAGCGAGGGTGTTAACTCATCGCCAGAGGGTAGGACTGTCCGCTCGGGGGCTTTGCCGCTTTTCACCTCCGCAGCGGCTGACCCCTTGGCCGTTAGCACCGTCTATCGCTGCGTGCGTTTACTTTCAGAGAGTGTGGCCAACTTGCCCCTCCGCTATATGAAGCTAAAGGGCGGCATATTCGTCGACGACCGCCAGTCGCGCCTCCACTACCTATTGAGCGTGCAGCCCAACGAGCTTTACTCCGCGTTCGACTTCTGGGCGCAAGCCGTGCAACAGATGTTGCTGACGGGTAATGCCTACATCGTGCCGCAATACTCGCCCTCGCTTGAGGTAGATCGCCTTGTGCTTTGCCAACCTAACACCGTGAGCCACGACACCATTAATCGCACCTACACGGTAATGGACATGACCAACCGCCTTAGCGGCACCTTCGCTGAGGACGAAGTCGTACACCTCAAAAACCTCACCATCGACGGCCAGCAGGGCGTCAGCACCCTGACCTTTGCGCGCCTTACTACGCAGATAGCCGCTACAGGCGATAATGAGACGCTCAACCGATTTGCCAATGGAGGCAACGTGCGCGGCATCGTAGGCAACGACACGAGCGTGCGCGGATTTGGCGACTATCAAGACGACGAATTGGCCAAGACGGCTACCGACCTCGACCAATCATTCTCCGAAGGGAAGAAGATCGTCAGCCTACCAGGACAAGTAAAGTTCAACCAACTCTCGCTCTCCAGCACCGACATGCAATTCCTCGAAAGCCGAAAGTTTACGGTACGCGAGTTGTGTCGCTTCTTCGGGGTACACCCCTCATTCGTCTTTGACGACACGAGCAACAATTACAAGAGTGCCGAAATGGCCAACGTTGCTTTCCTCTCCAACACGCTCAACCCCCTACTCCGTAAGATAGAGAGCGAACTCCACCGCAAACTCATCGAGCCTTCGCTCTGTTGTGAGCGCCGCTTTGAGTTCGACCGTCGCAGCCTCTATGCGTGCGACCTCGCGAGCCGCGTGCAGTATCAGACGCAGACGATAGCAGCAGGCATCTACACCGTCAACGACTGGCGACGCGCTGAGAACATGCCCCCCGTCGAGGGCGGCGACCGCCCCTTAGTTAGTGCCAACTTGAAAGCACTGAACGAAATGGAGGCAAACTCAACCACCGACAACTAACACACATTATTAATATGCTAATGTGTTAATATGCTAATGTGTTAATATGCTAATGGCTGCGCCACTCATTCCCACATTAGCACATTCCCACATTAGCACATTCCCACATTAGCACATTAGCACATTTACACCTTATGAATAAGCAATTACAATTCCACTCCTCAGGCACCGTCCACGTGCGCAGCCGTCAAGGCAGCGAGGGCGAGGGCGAAAGCCGCACGATAGAGGGATATGCCATTTTGTTCAACACGCCCTCTGCCCCACTATGGGAGGACGAGGACGAAGTCGTGCGCGAACAGATAGCCCCCGAAGCCATAACGAAGGACCTACTCGACGGCTGCGACATCAAGATGACCATGAACCACGACTTTGCCACATTGCTTGCACGCAGCAAGCGCGGAGAGGGTACGCTACAGTACGACATTGACGAGCGGGGCGTCCACTTCTCCTTCGATGCGCCCAACACCGACGACGGCGACCGCGCGCTCGAACTCGTACGACGTGGCGACATCGATGGCTGCTCCTTCATGTTCTCTTGTTCGTACCGCCAACCCGACGTGACGAGCGAGACGACCAAAAACAAGGAGACGGGAAAGGCTGAAACGCTTTACACCATTCATGCTATTCGTGGCATCTACGACTTTACGCTCACGCCCATGCCCGCCTATCCCGACACGGAAGTAAACGCACGCGACCTACGCGGATTGACCCCCGCCCCCTCAACAGACAACGCTGCCGCCCTCCGCGTCGAGGAACAAGTAAAGGCCATGCGCAGCGCGGCAAAGCAATCACTTTAAAGCATTAACCATTTAATAACAATTCATTCATTACGATTATGAACAAAAAACTTACGGTACGTCAAATCGTTGACAAATACCAAAAGAACTGCGCTCGCATCTCGGCCATTGCCGACCTCTGCGAGACGGAAAAGCGCGAACGCACTGACGCAGAGAGCGCAGAGTACGAAGCCTTAGTGCGCGACAATGAGTTGCTCCGCATGCGTATGCAAGCTGAAGCCGCTCAAGCGCAGCAGAACCCCAACCTTATTGCTGACGCCAACAAATTGGTGCGTGAGAACATGGAGGCTGGCCGACAGACGCAAATCGTCTTCATGCGCGACCTCATGCTCGTGAGCGACGCCACTTCGGGCGGCATCATTCCGCTCAAGATACAAGACATCCTCGACCCATTGGTAGAGGGCTTAATCCTCGACAAGGTAGGTCTCCCCATGCCTACAGGTTTGGCGGGTGACTACGTATGGCCCACCTACGAGGCCGTTGAGGCACAAATCCAAGGCGAGGGCGTTGCGCTCACCGACACGAAGATTAAACTCTCTAAGCTCACCGCTTCACCTCAGCGCATTGGCGTGGCCATTCCTGTAACGCGTCAGACGATTATCCAGACGGAGGGCATCATCGAAACGATCGTGAAGAAAGTGATGCCTCAGTCAGTAGCCATGTTGTTGAACAAGATTTTGTTCTCTACCACGAAGGCTACCGCGGCTACTACGTTAGTAGGCCCATTCGTGGCGAAGGCTACTAAGCCGACCGCGCTGAGCGCTACTCCTACCTTTGCCGACTTCAACAAGATGAAGGCTACCGTGTTGGCCTCTGGCGTTGACGGTAGCAACTTGTGCTGGGTTATGACACAAGCGCAGAAGGCCATTGCCGAAGCCACTCCGAAGGACGCTGGCTCTGGCATCATGGTATGTGAGAACGACCACATCGCGGGTCTCCCCGTCTTCTGCACTCACTACATTGGTGAAGGCTTCGTAGGTCTTGGCGACTGGCGCTACCAGCCCATGGGCATGTTCGGCGACATCTCGTTTATCATCGACCCCTATAGCCAGGCTCGCAAGGATGCCGTTGACTTCGTACTCAACGTCAACTACGGCACGACTACGCTTCGCCCCGAAGCCTTTGCACTGGGCAAATGCGCTGCAGGCGCCTAACCAATGTGCAAATGTGCAAATGTGCAAATGTGCAAATTGTCGCCTTTGTACGCTGAGTATTTAAAACATCATTCAATCATTCGCACATTTGCACATTCGCACATTAACCACACATTTGCACATTTCCTATGACCTATCTATACAAACCCCTCGCTCGCAAAAACTTTAAGACTGGCGAGAACATGTTCTACCCCGCGCCCCTACCTGCGGCCGTTACCGACTTCGAACTCTTGGCAGCAGAAATCAGCGCGAAGTGTACCCTCACGCGTGCCGACGCTATGGGTGTGCTGAAAGAACTTGAGCGACAAATCCTCCACGCGTTGCTATCGGGTTACACCGTTCGCCTTGGCTCATTGGGGGCGTTTCGCCTTACAGCGAAGTCAGTAGGCGTTGAGATCAAAGACGATGTAAGCAGTCAACTCGTCAAGAAAGCTCGCGTGCGCTACGTGCCTTCGACGTGGATTAATAATAAGCTATTACTCCAGAACGTCGATTTTAAGAATGTCTATAAAGCCAACAAGAAGAAAACCGATAAAACGCAACAAGCATGATTAAATTAGTAACACGTAGCATCAAGAACTCACGCGACCAAAAGTGGCGCTACTTCCCCGCTATCAGCTATAGCGGCACTATCACGCGCGACAAACTTTGCGAGCGCATAAGCGAGTCTACCACCTTTACCCATGCCGACGTACTCACGGCCCTTTGTGCCTTTGAAGAGGCCATTGCCGAAAAGCTACAAAGTGGCGGTATGGTAAAGCTTGGCTCACTTGGCACATTCCGCACTACATTGCGTTCAAAAGGGGGCGAGGTAAGTAAAGACGACGTAAGCGCGAAGAACATTCGCTCGCTCCACGTCGCTTTCCTCCCCTCAAGCACGCTCAACAAGCAACTGCAAGAGCAGGCACAGTACGCAATGTCGTAAAAAACGCGCTCTGCGATGCGCTCTCTACCTCTCGGTGAGGGGTTTCCGACTTCTCGGTGAGGAGTTTTCAACTTCTCGGTGATGGGTAACGGAGCGCGCGGAGAGCCACGTCTGTAATGATAAGTCATGGAAATAGTAATCTTTAGAGACTAAGCACACATTCATATTATGTCAGAAGTAGCCCTATCCCTATTTAAAAAACACGTTCGCGCAGATGATTTTAGCGACGACGACGACTACCTACAGCAATGCCTTGATGCCGCTGAGGCTTCAGTGGTGCGCGCTACAAACCGCACACTCGATGAGCTAAAGCTAATGGGCGGTGGGTCACTGCCCGCCCCCTTGGTGCAAGCTATTCTGTTGGTAGGAGGCTCGGCTTACGACCACCGCGAAAACGATGCTCCGCAGCAGTACAGTGAAATCCCGTGGGGCGCTTCATCTATCATCAAACAATACAGAAGACTATGCGTGCGGGAGGAATGAAATATCACTTACAACTCTTTCGCCCTGTTCAGACTACGAACGAATACGGCGAAGAGCAAACCACTTACACCCCGACCCGGATAATCTGGGCAGAGCGCGTCAAGTGGGCGGGCAATCGGAGCGAAGAGGTGGGCGAACACTTTGCCGCTTACACCGTGACCTTCCGCATACGCGATGTTCACCCCATTGGTGAGGGGTGGCGCGTGCAGCTCATGGGCGAACACCTCTACACCGTTATGGCCATTGAGCCTAACCGCAGTAAGGGAATGCTTTCGCTCCTCTGTCAGCGCGTCAACGTGTGATGAGGTAGGGGTTAGGTGTTAGGGATTAGTGATTAGGTGTTAGGTGTTAGTGATTAGTGATTAGGGGGTTAAAAGGTCACCTTATGCCTCGCTCCCCACAAAAATAAACTTTTTAGCCCCCTAACCCCAACCTAACCCCTAATCACTAATACCTAATCACTAATACCTAACCCCTAACACCTAATCACTAATCACTAATCCCTAACACCTAAAGTAATGAAAACAGTATTAAGCGCAGGCACTGCCGTCTACGAGGTGCTGAGCGAAAGGTTAGCTAATAAAGTAACGAAAGTATTTCCCGTCGTGACAGATGAGGCCGTGCTTCCTTACGTCTGCTATCATCGCGAGGCCCTCGAAACGGCCGTTGCCAAACATACTCAAAGTGCCGATACGGCCACGATCGTTGTGGACTGTTATGCCGCTACTTACAATGGCTCCGTGGCTTTGGCTGAGGCCGTACGCGAAGCGCTTGACAACGTGAGCATTACCACCTCGGCAGGGTTAACCGTCCGTTCTTCCTTCTTAGTCGATGCCGCTGAGTCGTGGACGGACGATGCTTACTTGCAGTCGCTCTCCTTTAAACTCCGTTGCTAATGGATAACGACAACGAGAAAGCGCTGCAGACCTTCCAGCGCGAATTGGCAAAGCTTTACGCCAGCCTCTCGCCTAAGGAGCAGCGCAAGGCCATTTCCGCTTCGATGAGGCGCGAGGCGAATCGCTTGAAGAAGGCCGCACAGACGAGGGTACGCACTTCGGGCCTCTCGGCCAAGACGGGGGTGGACAAGGGCGTCTACGCTCGCATCTACCCCAAGCGCTACGGCACAGGCTTTATGGTGAGCGTTAAGCCCCACGGAGCGAAGAAGGGCATACATACCAACCGCCAGGGCAAGCAGAAGCCAGTACTCCTATTTGCCGAGGAAGGTACGAAACAGCGCAACGTGGGCCGTCGCAAGGGCAACGCGCAATATCGCCAAGGCCGCTTCGCTCAGAAGAAGTGGCGCGACTATAGCCGCTCAGGCCATAGCACAGGACGTATGTCTCCGTATAAGTTTCTCGCCATGACCGAGCAGACCGAAGCGGCGGGCATCGAGCAGCACCTCTGGACTGACTTCGAGCGCAACGTCGATAAGGCGGCGAAGAAGGGAGTTTAATCAATGTGCAAATGTGCGAATGTGCGAATGTGTAAATTGTCGCCTTTGCACGCTGAGTAATTAAGACATTATTCAATCATTTGCACATTTGCACATTCGCACATTTGCACATTGATTAAGCTCATTAAACTCATAACTCATTAAACTCATAACTCATTAAACTCATAACTCATTATGGAAAAAACTGGTTATATCAATGGTAGTGACCTCTTGCTCTCATTAGACGGCAAGGCCGTGGGTCACTGTTCAAGCCACAAAGTAACGTACAACTCTGAGACAAAGGAGAGAGCCGTGAAGCCTGTAGCAACGCAAGGCGCGGGCGCAGGACTTTGGAAGGACAAGAGCGTTACAGGACTTTCTATCACAATTAGTGCTGACGGTCTCCGCTTCTACGACGAGACGGAGAGCGGCTTCACCGAGATTTCTGCTTCTTGGGGCGTAGGTAAGGCCGTTGACGTGAAGTGCTTCCCACGTGGCGACGGCAAGACAGGTACGCAAGTTCCTTACCTCGAAGGAAAGTTTGTGATCACCTCTATCGAGGAGGACGCTCCAGCGCAGGACGACGCCACGTATAGCGTTAACCTCGAAAACGCGGGCATGCCTACTAAGTTCCCTGGTATGGAAGCCGCCGCTGCAGCGCAAGCTGCAAGCAAGTAAGCACTCTTAATATGCTAATATGCTAATGTGGTAATGTGCTAATGAGTGGCGCAGCCATTAGCATATTAGCACATTACCACATTAGCACATTAACCCTATGCAACTAAAACGTCTCGTAATCCACTGCACCGCCACTCCTGAGGGGCGTGAGGTGACAGCGGCCGACATACGCCACTGGCACTGCGACCCCGTGAGCAAAGGAGGTCATGGTTGGAAGCAGGTAGGATATACCGACCTCGTCCACCTCAACGGCCGCATAGAACGGCTCGTTAAGAATAATGAAGACTTGATCGTCGACCCTTGGGAGGTGACCAACGGAGCAAGCGGCTACAACTCCACCTCGCGCCACATCGTCTACGCGGGCGGCTGCGATAAGCAGATGAGGCCGAAGGACACACGCACCGCTGCACAACGCACCGCCCTCGAAGCCTACGTCAAGGACTTCCACCGCCGCTTCCCTACGGTCCAAATCGTTGGCCACAATCAATTGAACCCCAGTAAGGCTTGCCCTTCGTTCGACGTAAAGAAGTGGCTCAACGAGATTGGAGTAAACTTATAAGAAAGGAAGAATGGCGGACACTATCTTACAAATTATCCAATGGGCAATACCTTCGGGGGGCATTGGTGCCGCCATAGCATGGTTTGCCAACCGCAGCGCGCGCAAGGCCGATACGGCCAAGAGCGTACACGATACGTATAAGCTCATGTACGAAGACGTGAGCCGCGAACTATTAGAAACGCAAAAGAAAGTAGATGGAAGTACAAAGAAAATGGACGCACTGGGCGAAGAGAATAAGCGCATACGTTATGCGCTCAACCGCCTTACACGTGCCATTCAAGCTATTCAGCGTTGCCCTCATAGCAGCAACTGTCCTGTTAGTGACGAGTTGTCGCTCGACGACGAAGGCAACGCGCCAAGTCGCGCAAAGTCAAGACGTACTGACTACAGACAGCGTGACTCAGCACGAGCGGACGACAACCGCTCTTTGGACGCAACCGATAAGGGCTGACACTACACGCCTTGAGCTGAGGCTCGACTCCACCCTCCTCTCCTTACCAGAGGGGGCGAGCTTTACGGCCGCGAGTGGGCGCGCCCACTTGAAGGCGAGCCTAAAGCGCGATAAGAAGGGACGGCCCGCTTCTATCATCATCGAGGGCGGCTGCGATAGCCTGCAGCGGCTCTGCATGTACTATCAGGCTGAGGCCGAACGACTCCAGACGGCCAACACGCAACTACAATCAACCGTCAAGACGCTTAGCACCGACCTACACACGCGCGGCCGCACGTGGAACGTGTGGGCCGCACTGGCCCTTCTGGCCGTGGCTCTCATCTTGATCATAGCCAACCGACAAATAAAGGAATAACAATACTCAAATTTAGGTTTTAGCAAGGGCGGGCTGAAAGCCCAATGGAGCACACAGCCCAGGGCAAGCGAAGCGACACCCTGGGTTACGGATTGCCATAGTATTGACGCCCTGAAGGGGCAAAAGCATTCAATGTTGGGAATAGATATAAAGCTTTTGCCCTTACAGGGCGCGACTGCTCCAACACGCGATACCCAGGGTGTCGCTTCGCTTGCCCTGGGCTATGTGCTTCATTGGGCTTTCAGCCCGCCCTTGTTCAATCCAAAACTTCAGTAAAAATATAATACACTTCACCACTATGACTCCACAAAAGAAAGGCAGCACAATAGCCACCGCACGACGCGAAATGAAGATTATGGGTTTCCCCTGTCGCCAGACAATGGGAGCATTCTTGCGCTTTAAGCGCGAAACAGGACGTGAGGCTACTGAGATGACGAACGACCTCACCGACTTGCTTACGTTCCTCTACTGCTGCACGGCATCAGCGTCAGCGGCTGACGGCATTGAGTTTAACTTCACGCTGGAGGAGTTTGCCGACCTCATCAGTCCCGACGAGCTAAACCAATGGACGGCCGCGATGCAAGCGGAGGCGGCTGAGGCTGAGGCCACGACCGAAGGCGAAAAAAAAAGCCCTTCTGCATCACCGAACAATTAGGCTTTGCACTGGGGGCGGTGGGGCTTACGCTGCGCGACTGGCAAGGGCTTACGCCTGAGGAGTGGACGGCCGTGGCCGATAGCTACGCTACAAGCCACGAAATGGTCATGCACGACGGGTGGGAACGTATGCGTATGCTCGCCACCATTACCATTCAACCGCACGTTAAGAACCGCCTCACCCCCGACACGCTCCTGCCTTTGCCTTGGGACAACGACCAGACTCAAACAACGCAAGCCGCCCACGTGCCACCAGTCGGTAAAGACGAGGCGCGTGAGCGGCTTGTTAGCTTGATGAAGGGGTTGAAGGATCAATAATAAGGCGGGAACCATGGGTAATAGCATGGCCACGTGTAGAACTCAGCGGTAAGTGTCAACTTTCTCTGACTCTTAGCTCGTCTCTCTTTCAGTGGTACGCGCTCTTTGGGTTTATCAGTATATAGATCGCGCTATATATAATTAAAATCATCAGTGCTACTTTCGCCCGAGAGATAGTCTTTGACAATTTTAAACTTTTTATACGAGCTTGCCATAGATGACGCAACAAAGAACAAGAATGATAAAGCCATTATTATTGCTGCGAGCATAATACGGCCTCCCCCCCAATTGGTGGTTGTGAAAATAAAATATAAGCCCAAAACGAGGAACACGAGTGATACACGACCACAAAAAGAACTCACTTTTTTTGCTCTTTTGTCGCGCCTTTGTTCTCGCTTTGTTGGTGGCAGGTCTTTCACTTCGCAAGTAAATTCTACTTTGATCTCTTTTGGCTTTTGTCCGCTTTCCATATCGCAAAAGGTATTAGTTTATGCAAAGGTGTGGCTTTATAATTTACCGACCAAATAAAACTCTCAAAATATATGGCTTCAAAAGAAATAAAATTCAACCTAAGGCTCGCTATTGACGGTAAGGAGCAGTGGGTAAGTGCAGCAGCAACAGCAAAACAAATACAAAAGGCTATTGCAGGAGCAAAAACAGAAAGCGAAAAGTTTAACAAAACAATTTTTAATTTAAATCAGGCTTTCAGCTTATTAGGCAACGTAAAGGATGCCTTTAGCAGTTTAGACACGGCCTTAGCTTCATTGGCTGGTAGCTATCAAAACGTTGAGGTAGCTAACCAAAGGCTAAAGACGGTAATGGAAGAACGCATGAAAGCCTCCTCGGCCGACATTGCAGCCGTGCAAGCTACCATTAAGGCACAAACGCAATTGGGCATTCTGGGCGGCAGCGTGCAAAAGGCGGGAGCGCAACAAGTGGCAACGTTCTTGACACAAAGAGACGCGCTCATTACACTTATACCTGCCATTAACGACCTTGTCGCGCAACAAAAAGGACTGGCTGCCACCGAACAAGATGCACAAAACATTGGCAACCTGTTTGGCAAGGTGATGCAAGGGCAAACCGCGGCCTTAAAGCGCGTGGGCATAACCTTTACCGAAGCACAAGAGCGCGTGCTAAAAATGGGTACGGAGCAAGAGCGTGCTGCCATGTTGGCCGAAGTGGTAACAAACAACGTTGGCCACATGAACGCGGCTTTAGGCGACACGGCTGCGGGTGCGATGAAGCAATTCCAAAACAAGTTGGCTGGCATAAAGGTCAAAATGGGCGAAGTGGCTAACCAAGTGCAGCCTTACTTGAATATGGCTACGTCGTTTGTCGTGTTGGCTTCATCAGCACAAAAAGCAGTTTTAGCTATTGGAGGATTTGCAAAAGCTTTGGGAGGAATGAAGCTCGTTACAATCATGGCGAAGCAAATGCGCATCGCGTATATTGGTTTGCGCGCCACTATTAACTTATGCACGGCAGCGGTCAGACTGAGCCGAGCGCAAAACATTTCGTTGGCCGCATCTTTCCGCACTGTTGCCGTTGCTTCTACTACAGCCAAGATGGCCGTGCGCGGCTTCATGGCCTCTACTGTTATCGGTGTAGCTATTGCGGCCTTAGGCTTCGCCATAGAGAAACTTGTTAACTACTTTGATAGCTCAACAAAGTCAGTGAAAGATAATACTGAGGCTCTAAATGATAATGCTGAGGCTACAACCCAAGCCGACAAAATCAAAAGTGCGGTTCAAAACGTACAAGAAGAGGCTGCTACACACTATGCCGACGAAATTAGCAAAGTACGTACGCTAACAGCAGTTATTCACGATAGTAATGCCATATATGCAGACCGTATGGCAGCTATTAAGAAACTACAGAGCATCGTGCCTGGCTATCAAGCACAGATACAAAAGGACGGCACAATCTTTGAACGCAATGCGGCCGCAGTTGAAAAGTACATACAAAAGCTGCAAGACCTCGCTATGGCTGAGGCGGCCTTTGACGAGGTAAAGAAAGTTTACACCAACATCATAAAGCTTAGAATTGAAAAGCAAAAGTATGAAAAGCAGGCTAACGATGTTGACACCGAACTAAGACGGACGCACAATGGGCAAGGAGCTAACGAATTGCGCAACCCCGTAAGGTTGGCGCGCAAAAATATTGAACGCCCTGCCGCACCTGCCGATGCCGTAACTCAAAATGGATCGCTTAACTTTAACTTTGTGCGCGACACGCAGAAGAACCAACAAGCGGCTAACAAAGAGACGGCTAACACGCTTAACAAAGTGACGGCCTACAATATGGCTATAGGGCTTGCAAATAAAAAGGGAGAAGAGATTAAAGAACAAGAGGACTTGGTGAATGCTATATTCGGCTCGCTCACCACTTCGCAAAGACGCAATTATAATCATATCGCGGCAAATGGCGGCTATGGTAAGGAAAAGCCTGCTTTGGCTAAACCTAACACAAGTGGCGGAACAGGACATCCTCACACCTCCACCCCCACCAAAACCGACACCGCTCCCACCTACGACGAGAAGAGCATTGAATGGTACGACAAGGAGATAAGCAAGCAGAAGGAACTGGCGCAAAGCACTAACAACCTCGATGCTGCGAAGAAGGCTATGGCTGAGGCTACACGGCTGGAGGGAGAGCGCAAGGAGTTGGCCGTGAAGGTGGGAATTGAGAAGCCTGACGCGCCAGAGGTGAAAACTGCGTTGGAGGCTCTGCAGGACCAACTACGCGCGGCTCAAACGGACTTCGACAATGCCGTGACCGTGGAGGCTAAAGTAGCAGCCATGACGAAGGTGGACGCGCTACAGGCACAAATCAATGAGGCTACGAACGGCCGACTAACGATTGAAGCGGAGGTTGAACCGCAGTACACGCAGACTGGCTCAGTAAGCGATAAGCGCAAGTCGTATGCCAACGCGCAGACGAAGGCCTCACGCGTCAAGAACGACTACGACATTGGCCTCATCAGTAAGGAGGAGGCACAACAACAGGTGGACGACATTAACAAGGTGTTGTCGTCGCTGAAATTGAAACCTATCACCGTGGACTTTGACACGACAAGCGTTGAAAAGGGGACGGGCAAGATGCGCGAGGGCGCACAGAGCATTCAGCAGTTGGGCAGCAGCATCGCGCAATTAGGCTCACAGGTGCAAGAGCCTGCGCTCAACATTGCGGGTACGATAGCACAAGCCATTGCTACGATGGTGTTGGGCTACGCTGAGGCTTCGAAAGATGCAAGTAAGCTTACGCCCTTCGGGTGGATAGCCTTTGCCGCTACAGGATTGGCTACGTTGCTGACGATGATAGCCTCTATCAAGTCGGCCACGAGCGGCAGCTACGCGCATGGTGGTATCATACCAGGCGGCAGCTATTCGGGCGACCGATTGACAGCTAATGTCAACTCGGGCGAGATGATTATCAACCGTCGTCAGCAGTTGCAGCTATGGCGCATGGTGCAAGCGCCTTTGGCCTCAGCTCCGCAGTACACAACGCCTTCGAGCATGGTGCCGAGCCTCAACCTCGCGGCCTTACGCAGCAGCTTTGGGGCGCAGCGCGTCGACGTGAATGTGAGTGGACGCATCAGCGGACGCGACTTGCAACTCATTAGCGATAAACGAAACAAAATTACTTCAAGAGCATAACGCTTTGCGAATGTGAGAATGTGCGAATGTGCAAATGTGCAAATTGTCGCCTTTGTACGCTGAGTAATTAAGACATTATTCAATCATTTGCACATTTGCACATTCGCACATTTGCACATTAACCACGCATTTGCACATTAACACATTAGCATCATGCTTTACAAAAGATACGCTGGCAGTTTTGTTAACTGCAAGGGCCAAACGTGGCGGGTCGAAATATGGCAAGCGGCCAATGCGCCTTTCACTTCCGTTGGCGACCTCACGTTTGATGCCGACACGCCACTTGAATTAGAATGGGAGGAGCGCGAAAAGTACGAAACCACTTGTGGCGCAACGCTCACGATCAACATCGTAAGTCCTGCTGACCGCACGTTTACGGACCTCTTCCAAATCAGTCCAGGCAATGTAATGGCACACGTCTACCTTGACGATGCGCTCTTTTGGGTGGGTGGCCTCGACTGCGAAACGTATGAAGAGCCTTACCAATCGGAGAAGGACTACACCGTCACACTCACCTTTACTGACTTCGGCCACATGCAGCGCCTAAAGTATGGCGAAGCGGGGGGCATTAAGTCGGTGCGCCACTACATTGACTATTGCCTTGAGCAGGTGGGCCTCAGCGCAGTGCCAGTAGAGGTATTCACGTCGTTAGAGATGAACGACAACGTGCTATGGGAGCATTGTAACCTTACACGCCTATACGTTGATGCTGCCAACTTCTACGATGAGGACGGTGAAGCCTCAACGCTTGACGAAGTGTTGAACGGTGTGCTGCAACCGCTTGCCTTGCGTATCGTGCAGCGTGCGGGCAAGATCATGGTGTACGACTTGAATGCGCTGCGCAATAATCCACCCAAGGTAGAAGAAATCACCTGGGACGCTACGGAGCAAACGCTATCGGTAGATAAGTTGGCGCAAGCGGCCGTCGTTAAGTTCTCGCCCTACACGGGGGGCGACCTGCTGAGCGACAACAGCGTAACCATAAAACAAGACCGACTGACAGAGGTGGGCAGCGTGTTTAACATGTTTGGCCCTGGGTTCAAAACGTACGAGATAAGTCGTTTCTTCCATTCTGCCTCTGATAGTGCTGCCACTGGCCTTACGCAAAAGCACCCCGATGCGCATTTCTTCAAAATGGTGAAGACGGGTACGGGGGGCGGAGCGTGTGAGGGCCTTGCGTGGCTGGCCTTAACGAATTGCTGGCCGCGCAATAACCTCACGCTCAATGGGCAACAATCGCCTTTGGGGAGAGACGCCCATTATGCCTATGTCGAAGCTAACACAAGCGAAAACGTCGTTACGCGTGCCTTCAACGACCTATCGGGCACGTCGGACGAAGTGCTGATGCGTTTTCCTCGTGTGTACTGCCCTGCGGCCCAAAATCAAGTGTCAGAAGACGTGATGCGCTCTTACATTCACCTCACTATGGAGATGATGATAGACCCGCGCCTCAACCCATTTGCCGAGGCAAAGGACGAAACGAACGAAAAGGACAACTTTAACTGGTGTAAGGTGCGCGAGGCTTACTGCTACATTCCCTTCTCGCTCGTCTTGTTTGACGGCAATGGCAAGGCCATAGCGCAATACCAAGCCAAAGGCTACAATAACGAAGGGCATTGGGTCGCGGTTGAATACGACGATACGAAATACTTCACGCATGCGCCCTCTTACCTCCTCTACTATGCCAACTCTAAGAGTGATAGCATAAAGGAGGAGAGCGGCATTCAAGGGTGGTCGAAGAACCATACACACACCCTTGGCCACGAACGAACTAATGAACAATACGCCACGGAGGGCGAAATCATTCCCCTGCCGTACACTGCGGGGTACTTAGAGTTGACCATTTATACGGGGTGTATCATCTTCGACGATACTGACGGGAAAAAGAGCTACCCCATTACCAATCCTCAGACGTGCCAACTCGACAAGTCGTTGCCCGACCCGAACGGATTGCGCGACGTGTGTATTAGTACGCAAACCTCTAAACGAGGGCAACGTATGAATTGGACGCAAAGGTGGTGGCTTTACAAGTTCCCGAAGTTGGAGATAGTACAAGGCCTCATCGCTGAAGCGGTGGAGAAGAGTGATGCCGAATACAGCGCATGGATAAACGCGAACGCAAAGGACGAGATAAAGATTGACACCATTTGCGGCACAGCCTTTGGGAGTGACTTGGGGGTGACGGCACGAGGCGCCTACAAAATGTGGTATTCGTTTGCGCCCTCTGGCTCTGGGCTGACGGATATTCCTCAACGATGTTTCCTACGTCGCACCAACACGTCTGCGCCTTGGCTGATTGAGTACGACTTGTTAGGGCTGCTCTTTAGCCAGTATGGACACCGCGTACCTACGCTTGAGGGAGAGGCCATTACTCCGCTCTCACCGCTACAGCTCTTCACCGACCGCGCTATGCCGAGTGAGGACCTCTTTATGATGAAAAGTGAGGTGCTCAGCGCCTACGACGGTACGAGTAATATTAAATTTGTAAGGCTCGAACCCGAGGAATGGAACAAAGAAATCATTAAATAACAACAACTAAGGCTATGGACTATAAAGTTACAACACGATACGTTACAGCCACGCCACGCAGAGCGCGCAAAGGCAATAACGCTGAGGCCTCAGCCACAAGCAGCGGTGGCGGTGGGGCTTCCATAAGCAGCGGAGGCAGTACTCCCTCGGCCGATGCACACATGCACCCCAATCTCGACACGCTTAATCAGCTGGACGCTGCTCCTGCCGACGGCTACCTCTATCTGGATAGTACCGACACCGACACGGGCGAAACCGTCCGTACCAAGGTGAAGGCAGGATTTGCCGATGAGGCTGCCTCAGCCGACCACGCCACCACGGCCGACGACGCCACGAATGCTGACAACGCGGCCCATGCCACCGAAGCCGATCATGCAGCCACGGCCGATCATGCTGCCACGGCCGACGACCTTACGCAATGGGGTACGGCTGACGAGCGTTACCTAAGCCGCCAACACGACGACACGGCCGAGGGGAGCGTCACCTTCCGCAAGGCTACCAACTTCGAAGCCTCAGCACAAAGTCCCGACTTCGTGAGCAATGGCTTCGCGGGCAGTGGGTGGGCTGCACAAACGGCCGAGGACGGTCAGACTTACGTGGAGGCTGACAACCTCCGCATTCGCGGAAGGCTCACGGCCTTTGAACTCGTCATCGAAAAGATACGTGCCATTTGTGGCGCACTGGGTATCAGTCAAGCATGCGGCCGCGTGAAGAGCGTAGATGGGGACGCTACGAACTATTACTTAGTATTAGAGGGGGACGACACGCACGGCTACGGAGGTTTCCAAGCGAACGACTTCATACGTTGCCAACGCTGGACATCGAATGGCGCTCGCGGCTATTGGGTAAGAGTTAGCTTCATAGGCAGCACAGCAGGCGGCCACGACAATGTGTTGGCCATTAATAGGTCGGAGTTCGATGCCGCCATTGTCGAACCTCATGCGGGCGAGGTCAACGCTTACGACCACGTCGTGCAAGATGTTCCCGCGCAAGTAGCCCAACTCGTAACAGACGACCTCTCCGCCCTCATTACTGCCGACGACGGCACGTCCATGCTCCTTGCCGACAATAGCAACGCCCCCATTGCAGGACAAATGGTACTCCCCGAAGTAGGCGACGAGTTGGTACAATACGGCAACGCTACCGACCCCACACGCCAAAGCGCCATTTACATTCACGCCAACGGCACGGGGCAACCTGCTATCGACTTACTCACTGGTATCACCTCCAAGAGCTTTGTCGGTTGTCTCGCTTGTCGCCTTGGCGGCTACCTCCCCACAGGTGGCTTTGGCCTTTACGCGAAGAATGGGCAAATCATCTCTCTCTCACCCGACGGACGTACCACTCACTACAGCCTCAACCCTGACGGTTCGTTTTCGCTCGGACAAGGGGCTATCGAATACAACGGCAAAGGAACAGTGACAATAGGAAACAATGTAACGATCAAATGGGGGCCACAGAGCCAAACGACCTACAAATGGGCCGTTAGTGATAATGGCACGAGCGCGCCTAATCATGATTGGAGCAGTACGTTCCCTACTGACGTGGCGCAAGGTAAGTACATTTGGAAACGCACATTTTATCCCGACGGCACTGAAACGACAGAGCTGATTGGCTTCGTAGGCAAGGACGGTGTTAACGGACCGCAAGGCCCTTCTGGCCCGCAAGGCCCTTCTGGCCCGCAAGGCCCTATTGGCCCACGAGGCCCTATTGGGCCACGAGGTGATGACGGAGCAGCCTACTACATTCTCGCCCCTGTTGGGTCTATAACAAGAACAAAACAAAGTCCTACTACTTCACCTTCTTACAGTACAAAGACCATTACCGTTGAAGCATACCGCACGGAAGGCCTAACCTCAAAGAAGTTTACAGGAGGTAAAATGAAGTGGGCCATATATAGCTCTGACGGTACTACGATACAAAAAGAAGGCACAGGAGATACGGTAACGATTGATTATCTACACGCGACACGTATTGAGTTTAAGTTATTTGTCAGCGAAGTCGAAGTAGCACAAAAGACCATTCCAGTCGTTTGGAATGGTACGAACGGTAAAGACGGCAATGACGGAGCAGACGGAATAAGCCTACATAGCAACCTTCTCGTGCATACCGACTTCGCACCAAGGGCAGAGAACTACGCTGGCACGTGGCTCAATTTCCGCTCATCGCTCGCCACGATTAACGGCACGCTGAACGAGGGAGCAGCGGTTGGTGATACGGATATGCTCTCGGCTTCTGTATCAACGCAGACGGACATATTCCGATATGATGTAACAAAGTTGCTCAACCCTTCGACATGGTACGTTATAGGCATTACAATGCGAGGCACAGGTACTGCCACTGTATATTGTTATCCCGACACGAACGAGCAAACAATCTACGTTGACGGAAAGGCAAAAGGCTCTCCAAGTGACGCAAGTGCTGAATTTGCATTGACCTCAACGTGGAGACGACATTACATCGCATTCTGCACGAAGTCAAGCCTTAGCGGTACAAAATACGTGTTGGTACGTTTAACAAGTGGCTCGCAAGCAGACATTTCTATGGTCACATTGGGTAGACCGTACGAAGGTGGATCAGCATTAACAGCTGACGGCTACATTCAGAATGATGCGCAGCTTATTCGCATGGCGACACCGTCCAACATGGAGACGTTCTGTGGCATCAACTCTTTGTGCGCATGGCGAAGCAGCGAACGCGAGTTTGACTTTTATTCGCAATCGTTAGGCTCAATAATCATGTCGGGACAATGGTACACGCTATCTTTCTACGCACGTGGCTCAGGTAGTATCAACACATACGTATATGATTATGGAGGACGCGTCTTGTCTGATGCAAGCGCAGATATGCCATTAGCAGACGGAGTGAAGGAAACGGCTTTCTACAATGACGGGCGCCACACGTGGCAGCTAACATCAGAATGGGTGCGCCACATCTACACCTTCCGCGTACGCCCTGACGGTTCTTATGCCAGTCCGCTCTTACTATTCAGAGCAACAATAGGCACGAGCGGTGACTTCATCGCTATCAATCAAGTAAAACTCGAAGTGGGCAAAACCGCTTCGGATTGGTGCTTAAACGAAATGGACAAGAAAGCAGTCTCCTTGCCCGATTGGCTGAAAGCCTTCAATGGCTATACCATGAGCGGTGACAACTACATAGCAAGTGGTAACGCGTTCTTCGGCCGAAAAGAGATTGACGGCACTTACACAGGCTGCATGATGTCGTCTAACGGATTGCAGATAGGGGGCAATACTGTCGTAGGTATGTACGCATTAGACCACAACACACTGCAAGTAGCAATCGACCCCGTAAACAAACAATACTACTTCAAGGGCACAATATATGCTGACCAAGGTGTATTTAACGGCATTACAACGGGTATGCAGCTTAACTCGGTAACTACTATAGATACTACTAACTATAATAACTATCTCGAGTTAAGAACGCATGATGTTACAGGCACGACAAGTAAACTTTACACTAAGTACGCATACCCCATTATCCCTAATCTATCGACCATTATCTATGTCAATAGTTTACCCGAAAGGGTAACGGTTGACGAAAGCACCTCAGATACGAAGATTAAAGTAACAAAAGATTATCGAAGATGGCAGTTACCACCTTATGGAAAGAGCGATGATGAAATCCAACAAGCTCTCTCGCTTGTCGGCTGCAAGTTTATTATTTATAACAACATGAAAGATAGTGAAGAACTTGGCAAGGGTTTTTATTTGTACGGCCGCTTTTTCAAAACAGGTGGAACAGGCTTCAAGACCGTTTTAACATTAGACAAAGGCATGGTTATCCTTACGATGAGTGTCGGCTCGGACGGACAATTCTATTGGCAATATGACGGTGCTATCGCTGATATGAATTTTAATGCTACGCTAAAGCCTGGTACTGGTTTCGTATATGATAGACTACCTGAATTTAAGCCCTTAGGATAAAAAAAGCGCGTCCGAAGGCGCACCATAAATTACAACCATTGCAAAAACCTCTAAAAAACAAATAACATGGCAACAAAAAAACTCTCAGAAGCATTAGCCGAGTTGCAAGCAGCAGCGAGTGTGAGCGGATTGGACGTGCGATTGGTCGTTGCTGGGCAGACCGACACAGACAATGCACAAACTATCACGCTACAACAATTGCTCACGGCAATGAATGTACCCACTGTGCAGACTTCTGCGAATGGAACAACTAAGAACTACATTTATTCGGCAAGCAGTGATGAAATGCATACAGCATTGAGTGGCAAGATATGGACGTACACGCACACTGACCGTAACTTGTTCCTCCGATTTAAGCACTGGGGCGCAGCCAACGACACCGAACAAACCAATTATAGTCAAGTATTGTTATGCCATTTGGTAAACCGTAACCAAGACGGACTGATGGATAAGTATGTGTTTGCTCGCGTCCTAAATCACAATCTGGCAGAAGGGCAGAGTACTACAGACAAGGTGATTGTCAACTACACAAACTTTGCAGAAAGTGGCAACAAAGTGCTTACACTCACAGCAGCAACAACTGCAAAGGCTGGTGTGATGACGGCAGCAGACAGAGAACTACTGAATAAGATTAAAGAGAAACTCGGACTATAATGAACAGACTGCAAGAAATTAGGATTGAGTGTGTAAAGATAGCGGCATCTCGCAGCGACATAAAGCCAGACGAGATTGATCCGCAAAAAAAGAAATTTTTAAAAGGCTGGCTTAATAGGGTAAATCACTTTGCGTATGACAAGTTTGTGTAAAAAAGAAACTGCCACACGGCAAACACGTGAGGCAGTTAAGTGTTCTAATAAATCTTTGCATATGGTGGCTAAATGTTTGCAGCCTATCAGAATTGTACAGATTTCAAGTGGTCAACGAATTTGTTTAAACCTTTTTGGATAATGTCCAATTGCTTGTCTGATGCTGATGCAAGTCCTTGCTTGTATTTGCGCATTAAAGATGGGTTAAGCCCAACAAAACGAGCAAATTCAGATGCGTTGATAAATGGGAAGGCAAGGAAGAATGCAGTCAAATCGTATGTAAACGATATTTCAGCATTTTCCCAATCTGGGCGTTTCCCGTGTCTCTCAAAGAAATAATCAACTTGTTCTTTGAAAACATCGTTAAAATCATCCTTTGCTTCTGATTCGGTTTTGCCATAACCAAGCAGCCAGGGCATTTCCCGAACACAGATGGCAAATCCGCCATCTTGCCCGCGTTCAATAACAGCATTAAGTTTCATATTACTTGGCATTTTGGGGTTATTCTAATAGAAAGAACCGCTCCACTTTATATGGAGCGGAGAACAATGGTTCTTTTACTTTTTAGGTTGTTTCAACCCAGCCGCCCTCAATATAGAATTTAGTGTGCCAGTAGGCACCTCTGCTGATTTATGACGGCCAACGGGTATGAAAAAATCAAAATCGGAATGAACATATTTGAAATGTCGCGAACCTTTTTTGATTTTCCAACCATTGGATTCTAACAACCTATACAACTCTGAAAATTTTACCATCGCTGATTTATTATTAGAACAATGCAAAGGTAACGATTATGTTCCAAATAACAAAATATATTCTGTAAAAATGAATAGAATTTGTAGTTTTCTTATTGTCATTTTCTGTGCAGTTATCTTGCACAGCAGTTGCGCGTGCAAGGTGGTGCAGAGCGTGGAGCGCACTCACGACACGCTGATAGTGTAATCAGCCATTCATTACTTTTTTAATACACAAGCCACCTATGGCTGATAGGTGCAAGTTAGAGCCTCATGCTATTAAGTGTGAGGCTTTTTGCAACCCAGCACGCATATAACATACGCCCTTACCCCTCTCCGTGTAAGGACTTTTTTTGTATTCCCCTCCTCCCATTTTGTGAGCTATTTGTGAGCAGCAAACAAAGCCAAATTCTAAAAGTATATGATAATCAATACATTATACACAATCGCGCACCTGCTTTGGGAGCAGGGGGTCGTGGGTTCGAATCCCGTCGCCCCGACATAAGGAAAACCGCTGATTATTAAGTTGTAAAGGCTTGATAATTGGCGGTTTTGTTGTTTGTTGTTACTCGTTTTTTTACCGCACAATAACGAAGCCACTTCACACACAACGCAAGCCGCCCACGTGCCACCAGTCGGTAAAGACGAGGCGCGTGAGCGGCTTGTTAGCTTGATGAAGGGGTTGAAGGATTAATAATAAGGCGGGAACCATGGGTAATAGCATGGCCCAAAATCGAACTCATCGGTAAAGGCTGATAGTATTACGCAACTTATGAAGGCTACTACTATCAGTGCGAAAAATGGATATACCACCCAAGGAGAGTCACAACCAGCGCCCCAAATAACGGTTCCTAGTATAACTATTATGAATGTTGAAAAATACCAGCCAAAGTAGCTAAATGCTATCATTCGCTCTTTGAACTTGCTCAGCAGCTTTTGCTGCATCACCTTTTGCTGCATCACCTTGTAAGTGTGGTGATAAACATATACCGCACGCACCTTGCCGAAGTGAAATGCCATAGCTATAACGAGCAGCGAGGCCACTATGTACCCTGCTGCCCCATGCAAGCGTCCTAATAGCTGCAGCTTGAAAAAGAAGTACATAAAATCTATAAAGAACACCAACGAGGCATAACCACAAAATTTGCCCACTATGCGTGCTCTCTTTCTCTTGGCTTGTATCTCTTTTAAGGGTACACGCTCTTTTGGTTTCTGTTCGCTTTCCATATCGCAAAAAAATCAATAATAATAACCTCCCCCGCCTCGGAAATCTTCGTCAAAAAACGCCAATATGCCCATTGTAGTGAAACATACAACCAACGCTGCAACCAACATTACCTGTATAAATTCATTTGAACAATACGTTGATGATATAAATACAATTAAGCAAATATTTACTAATGCAGACAACCAAAACAAAAATCGGCACACGGCTATTACTTTTTCTTTAAATGTAAAGTCCTTATGTTCCTTTTTTTCGCTTTCCATATCGCAATAGGTTTTGATTTTGCAAATATGATACTTTATACTCAATAAATATATGGCTTCAAAAGAAATAAAATTCAACCTTAGGCTCGCTATTGACGGTAAAGAACAATTGGGGTTTATAACTTCATCTGCAAAAGATATTACAAGGTCTTTAGATGAAACAAAGCGGCATATATAACTCAAGTTCGGATTTACCAAGGGCGACTGGTATCAGCATCCATGTCACTATGTGCTTTACAAATAATCGTAATCGCTCTCGCCACCATTGCTACGTTTGATATCCTTATAATCAGGGAAATCGTAATATGAGTCGGCTACTGCTGAGGCGAAGAACAAGAGAATTGACAGGACCATAAAAGCTGCGACAAAAAAGAAACGAGCATCTGTCCACCTTTCTGTTGTAGCGTAAAAGTATATGCTATCGCAAAAGAAAAAGAATGAAGCATAACCTAAATAGGTGCTTATAATTAATGCTCTTTTGTTTCGCTTTTTCTTCTTTTCTGAGGGGACTGGGTCTTTTACTTCGCAGCTAAACTCTACTTTAATATCTTTCGGTTTCTGTTCGCTTTCCATATCGCAAAAGGTATTAGTTCTTTTGCAAAAGTGCGACTTTATAATTTACCAACCAAATAAAATTCAATATATATATAGCTTCAAAAGAAATAAAATTCAACCTAAGGCTCGCTATTGATGGTAAAGAATCTCACCCATTTACGTTCCTTGTCGCCATAGCTTAGGGCGTAGTTTATATATCATTAATAGGTGCAGTATGTAATGTTTTGGTTATTATTGTGTATATTTGCAAAATATTAACTAAAGTGGTTATAAAAGTTTATTCATGGTACTAAAAAAGTTATTGGGTTTCGACCCGAAACAACATTCTTTCAAAACAGAAATGGTGGCTGGCTTGACCACATTCCTAACGATGTGTTACATATTGGCTGTTAATCCAGCTATACTCTCTACTACAGGAATGGACAAGGGAGCCCTCTTTACAAGTACGGCTATAGCTTCGGCTATAGCAACCCTATTGCTCGCTTTTATGGCAAAGTTGCCATTCGCGCAAGCTCCAAGTATGGGTTTGAATGCGTTTTTTGCTTTCACGTTATGTCAAGCTATGGGACTCTCGTGGCAACAAGCATTGGCTGTATTGCTAATAGAAGGTGTAATCTTTATTTTGATTACCTTTCTTAATATACGCGATCTAATACTTGATAGTATACCTGCCAATCTGCGTTATGCTATCTCGACTGGAATAGGTATGTTTATAGCCTTTATTGGTCTAAAGAATGCACACGTTATTGTATCAAATCCTGATACATTTGTGAAGTTAGGTAACTTTACCCCAACTTGCCTTTTGGGAATCTTCTCAATTGTAGTTAGTGGCATCTTAATGGTGCGTGGCGTTAAGGGAGCTTTGTTTTATGCTATATTGCTATCTACGTTGGTTGGTATACCGATTGGTGTTACTGAAATACCAGAGAATTGGATGCCAATATCAGCGCCACATAGTATTGCGCCTATATTTTGCCAATTTGACTTTACGGGCTTCTTTACGCCAAAGATGTTTATGGCCATCTTTTCGCTTCTTTTGGTCAATATCTTTGACACGTTGGGTACGTTAGTGGGTTTGGTGCAAAAGACAGGACTCTCAATAGATGGCAAGATACCTCACATGCGTGAAGCTATGCTGAGTGATGCTATAGGTACAACGGCTGGAGCAATGTTAGGTAGCAGTACGATTACGACGTATGTAGAAAGTGCTTCGGGTATTGCTGAAGGAGGACGAACAGGACTCACTGCCTTTAATGTAGGATTGCTTTTTGTACTTAGTATCTTTCTCTCGCCTATCTTTTTGCTTATTCCTTCTGCTGCTACAAGTGGTGCTTTGGTTATGGTAGGAGTTTTGATGGTGGACTCTTTTAAGGAAATAAAGTTGGACGATGTGTCGGATTCTTTTCCAGCTTTTATTACTATGATTACCATGGTACTTTGCTATTCAATTGCTGATGGCATTTGTTTGGGTATTATGAGTTATGTGCTAATCAAGATTTTTGCAGGGAAACGTAAGGAGCTGAATTGGACGCTTATAATTTTGGCTATACTCTTTGCTCTAAATTATGCTTTTGGATAAGCGGTAATTGACTGAAACTTTTTAATAATCTGTACTTCTATTATGAAATCAAAATTTCTTCTTTTCTTCTCTATCCTGTTGGTTTCGGTTAAGGCAACCATGGCGCAGGTTAACATGCAAGTGTTTTATGACTTTGGTTCTGATCGTAAATACGTTACGATGACGCTTGAAATGTTTAAGGCTGATAAGTGGGGTAATACGTACTTTTTTGTAGACCACGACTTTAACTATAATCAGCATGTTGAAGGGTCTAATTTAGCTCCTGGCGGAACGTATCTTGAGATAGCGCGTTGTCTTAACTTTTGGCAGAATACGAAGTTAGCCCCATTAAGCTTGCATGTAGAGTATAATGGTGGTATAACCAAGAGTTATCCTATCAATAATGCCTGGCTTGTAGGTTTGGATTATTTCATTCACGATAAGTCATATAAGAATACGCTCAATCTTAAGGCGCTTTATAAAAACATTAAGAAGCGCACCTCAGACGTTCCGATGCAATTCACAGCCGTTTGGACGTGTAAAGACGTATTAGGGCTAAAGCGACTCACTTTTGATGGTTTTGCCGACTTTTGGTGGGAAAATCATGATTGCGACTTTCAAGCTGATGGAAGCAGCAAACGCAAGCGTACCGTTTTCATAACCGAACCCCAACTTTGGTACAATATTGGTGACCTCTTTGGTTGTGAAAATTTAAATGTCGGAACTGAAATCGAACTTAGTAATAATTTCGGTAGTACAGCTGGCTTTAAGTGTCGTCCTTGTTTAGGCGTGAAGTGGGTGTTCTAATAATTTAGTAAAAAATATAGTTTGCATTTCTGATTAGACAAACTGCAATTGATAAGGCCTCTTCCCACTACCGCTCCCCGACTGGGGTGGGGTAGGAGAAGAGGCTTTATCAATTGCAGTTTTTAAATATAACTTTCGCACCTAAATGGCTAATGAGGTGAGTTTATAATTTAAGCTCGTTAATCCACTCTGTTATAAGTGTTAGCACTTCAGGTGAGATAGTCTCTTCAATCTGTTGGTACTCTATAATGTTGCCTGTCTGACAATGCTGGAATAAGTGGTTAAGTCCTTCCATGGTTTTAATGGTGTGAGGGCAGTTTGTAAGTCCTTTTTCTAATGCGCTAAGGTTTGTAGCATAGTTCACTTGTTTATCTTTCGTGCCGTTTAATGCTAAAACGGGACATTTAATTTGGCTTAGTGTGCGGCTCGGATTAATATTTATGAACTCACGAATATACTTGCTATCACCTTGTTGTAGTGACTTTTCAAACATAGGTCTGAGTATGGCAGGTATATTATCTCTTTTGATTTCACTGATTTTTTTGCCACTTGCCAAGTCATCGAGAACGGTGTCAAGCGTATTCAGGTAAGAAGAGATTACATCGTTGGGCAAGCTGATGGCTGCTAAAGCCTCTTTGTTTTGTTCTATAAGAGTGCTTTTCCCAGATACGACCATGCCTGCCAGTGAAACGATAAAGTCTGCTTTACCTTCCTCTGCCAGCAAAAGTGCAATGCTCCCGCCTTCGCTGTGTCCAAGAATGCCTACGTTCGAAAATCGTTTGCGAAGAAATTCTAATCCTGCTTCAGCGTCTTGCTTGAAGTCGTTGGTTGTAAAATTTGCAAAGTTAATCGACTTATCATTCCAGCCTCTGTCGTCATAGCGCAAAGAGGCTATTCCATTTCGAGCTAATGCATCAGCAATGACGGCAAAAGGCTTATGGCTAAGCATCTCTTCATCTCGATTTTGCTGCCCACTTCCTGTAATCATTAGCACAATAGGCGTGTTTTGGTTATACTCTTTAGGTAATGAGAGTGTACCATGGAAGGTGTATCCGCTATTTGTAAAGGATACTTCCTCTTCGCTATAGGGGAAAGGAGGGGTGGGTGTTTGTGGACGATTAATAGTAGGCTTACCGGCGTGTAGCGTTAGTGGAAAGTGAAATCCATTTTGCGTGAAGGTGCCTTCGATACATTCTCCGACATTTTTTCCTTCAAAGGTGGCACCTATCATCTTTATGAATACTTTAATGGTACCATCTTCGTCAACAGACTTTTCAGCAGGAATGTTGTTGATTCCTTGTGACGGAGAGTCAAGCGTACAGTTATGATCGTTGAAGTTGAACACAAGTGGCAACTCCATACCTTGTATGATAATTTTGCCACTCCAAGTTCCTTTTTGCGCGTATGTAGTTAGGCAAGTAAGGCTTAAAAAGAATGTAGTTATGATTTGGCTGAGTTTCATAATGTATTGTGATTATTTTATGTTGCAAAGGTATCATATTGTATTGAATTGCGTTAAGTTTTATAATATGTTTTGTATTTGGTCGTTTTAAAATTGTTACTTTTGCTCATGAAAGGTTTTGCCACGCATCAAATAATTCAACATTTATGACACAACAAGCACATATCATATCGTTACCCAGAATAGCTGACGGACGAGGAAACTTGTCTATTATCGAACAATTGAAAAATATACCTTTTGTGATACGTCGGGCATATTGGATATACGATGTGCCTGGAGGTTATGCCCGTGGCGAGCATGCTTATAAGCAGAATGAAGAGTTTATTGTAGCTCTCTCAGGTAGTTTTGATGTAGAATTAGACGATGGGAATGAAAAGCGGGTATTCTCTTTAAACAGATCGTACAATGGAGTGTTTGTACCAAAGGGAACGTGGCGAAAAATGCTAAATTTCTCTACTAACTCATTGGCCTTGGTGCTGGCATCAATGCCCTTTGATGTCAATGACTATGTGTTTAATTACAAAGAGTTTTTATTGTGGAAAAGAGGTGAGATAGCAGAAACGCATTCGCCTAATACGCCGGCACAAGATGTTCCAGCAATGTTATCCTCTGCTTTTACAATAGATTGTAAGCGCTTGGTAACCGTTTTTGATTGTTCGTTATATCAACTCACACGCGAGCAACACCCTGAGGGTAGCCTAACGTTCGTTTATGAAAAGGTTCATGTACCATTTGCAATCAATCGCGTTTTTTATAGTTACGACATTCCTTCAGGTGAGGATCGTGGAGCGCATGCTCATCGACATTGTCATCAACTGATTATAGCAGCTTCAGGGAGTTTTGAAGTGGTGCTTGATGATGGTGTGAATAAGCGTACTGTTATGCTGAACCGCCCCTTCTGGGGATTGCACGTTCCGCCAGGTGTTTGGGCTTCGGAGCAGGGCTTCTCGTCGGGGAGTATCTGTCTTGTCTTAGCCTCTCACGCTTATGAGGAGGAAGATTACATACGCTCGTATGATGACTTCATAGCGTTTCGAAGGGAGCAAACGAACCTCTAAAAAGATGAAGAGGCGATTACGTAGCAAATATTTGACAAGCCACTTTAACTTCAGTATATGATAAAACTTTTAGACCTTCAAGCAATAACTGCGCAACATATTGATGAATATACTCAAGCCGTTCAGCGAGTTATACAATCAGGTTGGTTCTTGCAAGGAGAGGAGATAAAACAATTTGAGCAAACTTATGCTCAATATATAGGTACGAGGCACTGTGTGAGTGTGGCCAATGGACTTGATGCGCTCTATCTAATATTGCGTGCTTATAAGGAGTTGGGCATAATGAGTGAAGGTGATGAGGTGATTGTGCCAGCCAACACTTATATAGCAACTATTTTGGCCATAACGCGCAATAATCTGGTGCCAGTGTTGGTGGAGCCTACATGGGATAATCTTGAGTTAGATACGGCACGGGTTGAGCAAGCCATTACGACGCGAACGCGAGCCGTTATGACAGTTCACCTCTATGGTCGTATCGCATACGATGATTGCTTGCACGATGTGTGTCAGCGTCATCAATTAAAGTTGATTGAAGACTGCGCACAAAGTCAAGGGTGCGCTTATCAAGGCATAAAAACGGGTGCTTTAGGCGATGCTGCAGCACATAGCTTCTATCCAGGTAAAAACATAGGGGCTTTTGGTGATGCTGGGGCGGTGACGACGAATGATGACGATTTAGCTTCAGTTATACGCGCTTTAGCAAATTATGGTAGTGAACGAAAGTATGTGTTCAAATATGTGGGCATAAATAGTAGGATGAGTGAAATAGACGCTGCCGTATTGCGCGTAAAGTTAAAGTATCTTGATGCTGATAATGCGCAGCGCCAGCAATTAGCAGCTTATTATTATGAGCATATCAGTAATGCACACATCACCTTGCCGCAACGCTTGACGAACGAAAATAACGTTTACCACCAATTTCCTGTATTTTCGGCACAACGCGATCGCTTGCAAGCACATCTAACAATGTGTGGCGTTCAAACGTTGATACATTACCCCATACCACCACATAAGCAAGCCTGCTATAAAGATTGGCACGATAGAAGTTATCCTATAACTGAGAAAATTCATGCACAAGAACTATCCATTCCTATGAACCAAGTTATTACACTTGAGCAGGCTCAACAAGTGGTGGCAGCTATTAATTCTTTTAAAATTTAATATTTTGTTATGCAATTCGCAATTAAAACAACACAAGGCGATATCGTAGTACGTCTATATGATGAGACACCTCTGCATCGTGATAATTTTGTAAAACTCGTAAGTAAAGGCTTTTATAACGACACGTTGTTTCACCGTGTAATTAAGGACTTTATGATACAGGGCGGTGATCCTGAAAGTAAGTCAGCACCTAAGGGAAAAATGTTGGGAACTGGGGGTACAGGCTATACCATTCCCGCTGAAATCAAAGTGCAACAGTGTATTCATAAGCGTGGAGCACTTTGTGCAGCTCGTTTGGGTGATGAAGCAAACCCAGAACGTGAGAGTAGTGGCTGTCAGTTCTACATTGTGTGGGGCAAGGTATATAAGCCTGGTGAATTGAAGGCTCTTGAGAAGCAGATGGCAATGCAGCAAGAACAAACTATCTTTAATGGTTTGGTTGCACAACATCGTAGTGAGATTATGGAGTTGCGTCGTAATCGTGACCGCGTCTCGTTACAGGCGTTGCAAGACGAATTGCAGAGCGAAACAAAGCGTTTGAGCAAGGAACAAGGCACCCCCCACTTTACAACTGAACAGACAGAAGCCTATACTACAATTGGTGGAACACCTTTCTTAGATGGTGGCTACACAGTGTTTGGTTGTGTTGAGCAAGGGCTCGATGTGGTAGAAAAAATTATCGGTGTAAAGACCGATCGTAATGATCGTCCCGTAGAAGATGTGAAGATAATAGAAGTGGTTGAGATTTAGTATTGTGGTACATTAGGGGCGAGTAGTTTGACTCCATTGCTCATATTATTGCTTCTATAACGAATCGTGTGGGTAAATAGCAATTTATCTGCCTAATTGGGGGGCGGGTCCTAACCTGGGGGCGACGCGTCCCCGCGTCGGCATTTGTTAGTCAAGGTTCGATGCCTTG
>UQHJ01000014.1 GCA_900540885.1 uncultured Prevotella sp. | reverse complement strand
CTGTGGGAGCGATTCAAAACCCCTGTGGGAGCGATTCAAAAACACTGAGGGAGCGTGAAAGCGCTCCCTCAGTGTTTAAAAAAATGAAACATGAAACTAAAAATGAAACATTAAAGTCGTATGTTTCACTTTTTGAAATGATTGATATTCAATTACTTTATAACAAGAAATGAAACATGAAAGATAAATCAAAGGTTTTGAAAACGTATGGATATATGTGAGACAAACTGCAATTTAGCGAACAGAAGTGCGCCACGAACGTGTTACGTAGGTGCGTTCGTGGCGCGTATCTCTTCGACTACACTATAGTACCAATGAATGCTAACCCTATAGAGAGCCTATTTCCTTTTATTTCGGTTGTATGGTTTGTCAGTCTTAGGACGTTGATGATTTGCTTTTTTGTATTTAGGCTTTGAATCGTGCTGATTTGCGTTGAACTGTTCGTTAGAGGGGTAGAGTCTTCTAATTAAGTCAGTGCGTCCCATTCGACGTAGTTCGCTAATGATACGCTGACGCTCTTCAGGTTTGTACCAGAAGAAGAACATGCGTTGGCGTAACTTCTCTTGCGGTGTCTTAGCAGAAAAGACAGGCTCGAGCGTATAGGGGTGAAAACCAGAATACCACGTTTCGGTCGAAACCGTCATCGGTGTTGGCGTAAAGTCTTGTACCTGCTCTAGTTGGAAGTTCATATCACGCGTTTCAGCAGCCAATTCGGCCATATCCTCTTCCGTACAACCAGGGTGTGACGAAATGAAGTAGGGTATGATTTGTTGTCGAAGTCCAACCTCTCGGTTTATGTTGTCGAAAATGCGCTTAAACGTGTGGAATAGCTGAAAAGAAGGCTTTCGCATGATTTTCAGCACACGGTCGGAAGTATGCTCTGGGGCCACTTTTAATCGTCCAGACACGTGGTTTATGATAAGTTCACGCGTGTACGCTTTTGCAGCATCAGCCAGTGCAGCGTCTTTGTAAGCATTCAACAAAAGGTCGTAACGCACGCCACTGCCTATAAAGCTCTTCTTTATGCCTGGTAACGCATCGACCGCCTTATAGATGTCAAGTAAGGGGCGATGATCAGCGTTCAAGTTGGGGCAGACAGAAGGGCTTATACAAGAGGGACGTTTGCAACGCTCACAGAGAGTGCGGTCTTTACCACGCATCATATACATGTTGGCTGACGGCCCACCGAGGTCGGAAAGGTAGCCACGGAAGTCAGGCATCTGTGTGATTTGTTTGACCTCTTTTAGAATACTCTCCTTTGAGCGGCTCATGATGAACTTTCCCTGATGAGCCGATATGGTGCAGAAAGCGCAGCCACCAAAGCAACCTCTGTGAATGTTGACCGAGAATTTTATCATTTCGTATGCTGGAATGCGTTTGTTCTTATACTTAGGGTGGGGGAGACGCGTATAAGGAAAATCAAACGAGCGGTCAATCTGTTCCGTCGTCATGGGCGGGTAGGGCGGATTGACTACGACATACTTGTTGCCTAATTGTTGGAGAATGCGTTGTGGGTGTAGTCGATTGCTCTCTTCCTCAATATGGCGAAAGTTTTCAGCGTAATGACGTTTGTTTACTAAGCAGTCCTCATGTGAGTGAAGTTGAATGTCGTCCTCTTTTATGCCACCAAAAATATCTTCTTTCTGTTGCAGCGTGACCGTCTGCCGTACAGGGTACTTACGCATTAAACTATTAAATTGTTCGGCAGAGCAAAACGACTCCTCGCGTCCGTGCAAGAGGTGCTGGTCGATTGTCTTACAAAGGTCGACCAACGGAAGCTCTCCCATACCATATATGATCAAGTCCGCACCACTATCGGCCAATATACAGGGCATGAGGCGCTCTTTCCAATAATCATAATGCGTTACGCGACGTAACGAAGCCTCTATACCCCCCAACACCACGGGTACGTCAGGGTATAGTTCCTTTAGTATGCGACTATAAACGATCGTAGGATATTCGGGGCGCATGTCATGTCTGCCGTCAGGACTGTAGGCATCTTCTGATCGTAGACGACGATTGGCAGTGTACTTATTCACCATAGAGTCCATACAGCCAGGAGCAATACCAAAGAATAGGCGCGGTCGACCCAACTTGCGAAAGTCGCGATAGTCGCCATGCCAGTCAGGCTGCGGAACTATACACACACGATAACCCTCAGCTTCAAGTAGGCGGCCAATTACAGCTGCTCCAAATGAAGGGTGGTCAATGTATGCGTCGGCCGAAAAGAGTATTATATCGGCAACGTCCCACCCTCGGAGGTCCATTTCTTTGCGTGTCGTGGGTAGCCAATCTGTTAGTTGCATAATAATAGGATATGAGTAAGTGTTGATTTCTTTATTATAAAAGCTACAACTTTGCAGAACGAAGGCAAGCAATGCCCAGCATTCGTCCTACACTGTTTTTACGAAAAAAAGAAGAACCAACATTTAGCACGTTGAGTTCTTCTCTATAATTAACCGGAAAAGTTACGAGTAGAAGTCGGTTTATTCTGCCTCGTTTTCAGTCTCAGTAGGTTGTAAAGCCTGCCATTCGTTGAAGGCGGCTATAAGATTTTTAAGTCCGAAAGCCTTCATCTTGTCATGATAAATTACGTCGAAGCAGAGGTCGAGAAGGTCTTTCGTATTTTCACTGCTTGAGGCAATAAGTGAGCGAATGTTGAGCTTTAACTTGTCTAAATCGTTTTCGGTAACGTAACCTGTTGAACTTATCAAACCATTAAAAAGGTTGTACTTCTGAATGGTTTGAAGGTTTTGCTCCGTAACGTTCATGTTACGTGTACCACTTTCGTTTAACTGTATGTTGTACATGGCTGATGTATTTTGGAAGGTTAATATTCAATGCGTGAGAGAGGTGGCGCTATTTCTTCTTGAGCTGTGCTATAGCTGCAGTGTACGCTTTTTGCCAATCTGTATCAATGCTGAACGGAGTGAGTTCGCCTCCATCTTTTATAAATGCTAAGGTCGTTTCTTGATCCGTATCTTCAAACATGGGATTAGAAATGGAAGCATCCGTAAACATCATAATCCGTTCCTTTCTCTTTTCATCACTGAGTCGCTTACTCGTTACCACGTCGTTAAAGAAGAGCGTAATAAATTCAGACAAGTAATAAGCTTGCGTATCGAGAAAGTTTGACGGCACAGAATCAGTCTCTTCAAAAGCCTTCGTCTTCATGTAGATAAGAGCAGTGCGTTTGAATTGAGCTATTTGTATTTGAGTGTAACTACAGGTAGGGTTGTTGACAATGCGTGTGGCGTTGTTCAATACAAGGTTGTACACCTCCTGCGCCTTTAAAGTACTGCTATTGATAGCAAATATTGTAATGATAACAAAAAGAAATCTCTTCATAGGACATCAGTGTTTAATGCACCCTGCTGGCATTCTGCTTTATAAATGCAGCCCATGACTGTGGCGCTTTAGCTATTGACGATTCGGGTTTGCCGCTCTGTAAGAAATGGCAGTAGGCCGCCCCTAAGGCATCGGTAGCATCGAGGTAGGGTAGCATGCTCTTATCAGAGATGTTGAGCATACGCTGTAGCATCGCAGCTACTTGTTCTTTGCTCGCTTGTCCGTTGCCCGTAATGGCTTGCTTTATTTTTAGTGGAGCGTATTCGTGAATGGGTATGTCGCGACTGATAGCAGCTGCTATGGCTACTCCTTGTGCACGTCCTAACTTGAGCATACTTTGTACGTTCTTGCCAAAGAATGGAGCCTCAATAGCCAACTCGTCAGGCTTAAATGCTTCAATGATACCAATTACCCTTTCGTAAATTCGTCCTAACTTCAGATATACGTCCTTGCACTTCCGAAGGTCGATTACGCCCATAGCCTCCATTTGAGCATGGTTGCCATTAAGTTTGAGTACGCCATAGCCTAAAACGTTTGTGCCAGGGTCAATACCTAAAATTATCTTTTCGGGGGTTGTCATACTGCAAAAGTACAGAATCGAATGCAATTCGCGGTGTTAATTTCTGCATTTTTTTTATTATATGGATATTAACTTGTATATTTGCATTGGATAAGCAGATACTTTATGTTGACCATAATAGGACATAAAGGCTACCATTCAGCGATAATATGCAGACTAAAAGATTAATAACTAAGATATTATGAAGCGTTTTCTTTTACTATTTATTGCAGCATTAGCTTGTCAAGCAATGTTGGCACAGGCTGTAATAAAGTTTGACAAGACGGTTGTCAACTTTGGCAACTTTAAAGAAGACAAAGTGCAAACTTGTGAGTTCGTCTTCACCAATACGGGCGACAAGCCTCTTGTTATTCAACAAGCTTATGCAGCCTGCGGTTGCACCGTCGCTGCTCCTCCTAAAGCCCCCGTTGGACCAGGTAAGCAGGGAGTGATTAAAGTATCGTATAATGGCAAGGGTAAGTTTAAGGGATTCTTTAAAAAGCCTATTACCGTGCGCTCAAATGCGAGCAATTCAATTGTGCGCGTCTACATTCAAGGCAATATGATTGTCGATGAATAGTGATAAAAGAGCGACTTAATAACTAATACACAACGCAAACAAGTGCTTATGAGTTCTAATAATTACCTTGTTATCATGGCTGGCGGAGCGGGCACCCGCTTTTGGCCTATCAGCAGCGATGAACTGCCAAAACAGTTTTTGGATATTCTAAATTGTGGCCGTACGCTTATTCAGTTGACGTTCGACCGCTTTAAGGGACTCATTCCTACTGAGAACGTTTGGGTGGTTACGGTAGAGAAGTATCGCGACTTAGTCAAAATGCAGTTGCCTGAAATTCCAGAAGAAAACATTCAGTGTGAGCCTTGCCGACGCAATACAGCCCCTTGCATTTGTTACGCAAGTTGGAAGATTAAGAAGCGTAATGCGAAGGCAAACGTTGTCGTTACTCCAGCCGATCATCTTGTGCTTGACACGCAAGCCTTCCAAGAGGCTATCGATGATTCGTTATCGTTTGCGGCCGAGACTGATGCTATCGTAACGTTGGGCTTAAAGCCTACGCGACCCGAGACGGGATATGGCTACATTAAAGCAGACTTGGGCTATTCTTCATCACGCAAGCAAAACATATTCCGCGTAGATGAATTTAAAGAAAAGCCGACGCTTGAAGTAGCGCAGGAGTACGTTAAACAACCTAACTACTTGTGGAATTCTGGTATTTTTATATGGAATGTTAATACCATTATTAATGCTTTCCGCGTTTACGAACCGAGTATTTCGCAGGTGTTTGAAGATTTGTTGCCTATTTACGACCAACCTGACGAACAGCGTTGCATTGAAGAGAAGTACGAACAGTGCGAAAACATCTCTGTAGACTATGCAATTCTTGAGAAGGCGGAAGAAATCTTTGTTTTCCCTGCCGCCTTTGCTTGGAGCGACCTCGGTACATGGAACTCACTGCGTGAGCAATCTGAAAAGGATAAGTACGGCAATGTCAGCATGGGTGAGCACATAAAGTTGTTTGACACCTATAATACGATCGTACATACTTGCGGAAAGAAAGAAGTCGTAATACAAGGACTCGACGGCTACGTCGTTGCAGAGAAAGATGGTAGGTTGCTGATATGTAAACTCTCTGAGGAACAACGTATTAAACTATTTCATTGAAAGTATTGAAGTAAGGCGTATTAAACGAATTAATCCCTTTTCTGAAGGGCGGTATCTATCGAGTCTTTAAAAAGTATGGTGCGGCATTTTGATACTTATTAAATAGATAGCAATCAATCCTTCTTTTGGTAAATGGCAATAGACAATGATTTTACACAACAAATATTATCATGGTATGAGGTGCATCAGCGCCAACTTCCTTGGCGAAATATCTCCGACCCATACCGAATATGGGTGTCGGAGATAATTTTGCAACAAACGCGTATTACTCAAGGTTATGAGTATTATTTACGTTTTATTAAAGCCTTCCCAACTGTTGCCAATTTAGCTCATGCCGATGAAGACGAGGTATTAAAGTTATGGCAAGGTTTAGGCTATTATAGCAGGGCACGCAATATGCGAACTGCTGCACAAACGATTCTCGACGAGTATAAGGGCCAATTCCCGACTACCTATAAAGAAGTGTTATCTCTTAAAGGAATAGGAGCGTATACCGCAGCAGCTATTTGTTCGTTTGCCTACAACTTGCCATATGCCGTTGTCGATGGTAACGTATATCGTGTATTAAGTCGCTACTATGGCATCGACCTTCCGATTGACTCTACACAAGGTAAAAAGCACTTTGCACAGTTAGCTCAAGAGTTGTTGCCAACACACAAAGGTGCAGACTACAATCAGGGCCTTATGGACTTTGGGGCGTTGCAATGTACACCTCAATCGCCAGCGTGCGAAACTTGCCCATTATCATATAGTTGCTATGCTTATAGTAAAGGACAAGTTGAACTGTTTCCCTACAAGTCGAAGAAGGTAAAAACTATAGAGCGACACTTCGTTTACGTAGACATTATTACCCCTAATGGACATTGGCTACGCCGTCGCGGTAAAAATGATATTTGGCAAGGATTGTACGAGTTCCCTTTATTAGAGTTCGACCACCAGCCTTCTTTCGAAGAAGTGGCGGTTCATCCATTTATTGAGAATATACAAGCTAAGGGTTGCTGGCGGGAGATGAAGGTCAATGTAAAGCATGTGCTTACCCACCAGATTATATTTGCCGACTTTTACCAGCTCTCGTTTAATGAAGTTCAGCCTCTTCCTGAAGGTTTCAAAAGTGTTGCAGAAGGTGAACTGAGCAAATACGCAATGCCACAGCTTCTACTGAAGTTAACAGAATAGTCATAGGGCTATTTCTTAAAATAGATAGTTTTACACGTTTTAAGGTGATAAAGTTAGTTTGACTGATTATCATAACGTGAAGTAACTTTATAACTTCCAAACTAAAAAATATTTTTTTAGAAAATTCTTAATCAATTATACATACTGGCGACGTTTTTTCGCTGATAGCAGATAGATTATGTCGCCTCTCACAATCATTCTATTTCAATGGCACGAAAACGCAAACCATTACCTATACTAGAAAATATTACTATCACCGACGTTGCAGCCGAAGGAAAAGCCTTAGCCAAGGTTGATAATTTGGTGGTGTTTGTACCTTATGCCGTACCTGGCGACGTGGTCGACCTTCAAGTACGACGTAAAAAGCATAGTTACGCAGAGGCCGAAGTCATTCGCTTCCACAAGTACTCTGAAAAGCGTAGCCAACCTTTCTGTGAACACTTTGGTGTGTGCGGTGGTTGCAAGTGGCAATGTCTTCCTTATGAGGAGCAGTTGCGCTATAAGCAAAAGCAAATTGTTGACAATCTAACGCGTATTGGTAAGGTAGAGTTGCCCGAGATTTCTCCTATCTTAGGAAGTAAGCATCAGACGCACTATCGTAACAAGTTGGAGTTCGGCTTTTCAAACAAAAAGTGGCTCACTCAAGCAGAGGTCGCGTCAGACAAGAAGTTTGATGTAATGGACGCTGTAGGATTTCACATACCTGGTGCGTTCGACAAGATACTTGACATCAACTGCTGCCACCTAATGGACGACCTCAACAATCGCCTTCGTAATGGCATTCGTCAGTTTGCGCTCGACCACCACATCTCGTTTTACGACATTCGCGGTGGGCATGGTGTATTGCGTAACATGATGATTCGCAACTCTGCAACGCACGAAGTTATGTTGCTCTTACAGTTCAGTATTCATGACGAGGAGGAAAAAGCGCAGGCCATGAGCGTGTTGGATTATGTACATGACAACTTCAAAGAGGTGACTTCATTGCTTTGGGTGAACAACTTAAAGTGTAACGACACCATTGGCGACCTTGAAGTACATACCCATTACGGTACAGACTTTATCTATGAAACGATGGAAGACCTACGATTTAAAGTAGGCCCTAAAAGTTTCTATCAGACCAACACTGAGCAAGCCTACGAACTCTACAAGGTAGCACGCAACTTTGCTCAACTCACGGGCAACGAACTCGTCTACGACCTCTACACGGGTACGGGAACGATTGCCAACTTCGTTGCTCATCAAGCACGCCAAGTGATAGGTATAGAGTACGTGCCTGAAGCCATTGAAGACGCTAAGGTGAATGCTAAGATTAATCACCTTGACAATACGTTGTTCTATGCTGGCGATATGAAGGATATCCTAAATCAAGACTTCATCGAAGCGCATGGACGTCCCGACGTAATCATTACCGATCCACCTCGCGCAGGCATGCACAGCGACGTTATTGACACAATTCTCTTTGCTGCCCCCCAGCGTATCGTATACGTTAGCTGCAATCCAGCCACTCAAGCACGCGACCTTCAACTACTTGACAAGGACTACAAGGTCATGGCAGTTCAACCCGTTGATATGTTCCCGCAGACGCATCACGTTGAGAATGTAGTTTTGCTCGAACGTCGTTAATCGCCCTATCCATTCCCTTTTTGCCTTTATATTCTATTTAATCATGAGTATACTTCATAAGCACAATCCCGTTCTACAAAATAAACTACAAGCCTATATAACGGCTCAAGATGTAAACGGACTGGCAACGTGTCTGCAATCGTTGTCGGTCGGCGAATTCCGTACAGCAGGCTACATGTTGGGTGAGAAAGTGCTCGTGACGGCTACTAAAGATTACTTTTGGAAAGTGTTTATTCAGTTTACTCGCCAAAATGCAAAAGCTTTTTTGGGTACATGCCTTAAAGCTTTTGTGAGAGGGTATAAAGACAAGAAGTTTTCGCTCTCAATTGCGTCGTTGCAAACGTTCGCAACTTATTGCACGCAGATTGATTGCAAAAAAACGCTTGAAGCCATTCTACCCATTCTTCGCACGAGTGATGAAGTCCAACAGCTTACGAGTGTCTTCATACAGTATGAGGGAAAAAGCCTTTTCGCTGACTTAATCAAAGCCCACACTTTGCCATGTTATTACGAACTCTTTCGTTTGCTAAAGGCAGAGGACGAAGCGCAAATAAGGCAAGTAATCATGCTTTTAGTAAAGCGCAACGACCCTATAACTTATAGCGTGGCAAATGCGCTCAAGCGATACTTTGACATAAACGGCATACCCGTCAGCTTCTCTTCTCATATTGAAGACTATCAACTATCGTGCCTTGACCAAGGTTATGACGGTTTTAAGAAAATAATTACCAAGTAAACACCTTATTATGATAAAACAAAGTTTTATCCTTCTCTTGTTAGCAGGCACGATAGGCTTTAGCCCGTCCGTAGCCCGCGACAAGAAAACAAAGCAACCTGCGCTTACAGCACAACAAGCGCCTGTGGCTACGACGACCACACAGAAAGGACTTTTTACAGTGACGAAAGCGGGAAGTGATTGGTTCTTCACCATTCCCGACTCTTTACTTAACCGCGAAATATTGGCTACTGTCCGTTTTACCTCAACTCCAGCTAATACGGGAAAGTATGGTGGCGAATTAGTTAACGAGCAAACCGTTTACTTTCAAAAGGTCCCCGATGGCAAGATGTTGCTTCGTTCGCGTTTATTGATTAACAAAGCCGACAGCGTTGACAATATCAACCGCGCCATTACGATAAGCAACGAAGACCCTATAATTGCCGCATTTAAGATTGAAACCTTAGCCAATAAGGCGAGCAAGATAAAGGTTGGTAGTTTCTTCTTGGAAGACAATGTAGCCTTAGGCCCTGATCGTATGCAAAAGACACAAATGGGATTGCAAGCTCTTTTGCCAGCCAACTCGTACATAGAGAGTATCAAGACATTCCCGATGAACACGGAGGTGCGCACTGTTAAGACCTGGATGGCAAGTTCTTCTACCAACGCAGCTGCTGCGCTGACGGGTAGGGTTACTTTAGGTCTCAACGTGTCGTTTGTTCTGTTGCCTAGTAGTCCTATGTCCAGTCGACTCTTCGACCCTCGTGTAGGATACTTTACCGACGATTACGTCTACTTCTCTGACGATCAGCAACGCGTTGAACCCAAGCGCTTTATTACTCGTTGGCGATTGGAACCTAAAGATAGTGCCGATGCCGAACGAATGAAGCGTGGTGAATTGGTAGAGCCTAAGAAGCCTATTGTCTATTATATCGACCCCGCTACGCCCAAACAGTGGCGTCCGTACCTAATACAAGGCGTGAACGATTGGCAGAAGGCCTTTGAACATGCAGGTTTCAAAAACGCCATTGTGGCAAAGGAGTGGCCAGAGAATGATTCTACCATGTCGATGGAGGACGCACGCTATTCATGTATTCGTTATTTAGCTTCGCCCATAGAGAATGCCTATGGCCCCAACGTACACGACCCTCGCACGGGCGAGATCCTTGAAAGCCACATCTGCTGGTATCACAACGTCATGACGCTTGTTCACGATTGGTACATGATACAAGCAGGCACGCTTGACGAGGCAGCGCAAAAGATGAAGTACGACACCGATCTTATGGGACAGCTCATTCGTTTTGTTTCTTCACACGAGGTCGGACACACTTTAGGCTTGCGTCACAATTTTGGTTCGTCATCTACTGTCCCCGTAGATAGCTTACGATCGCGTGCTTTCGTTGAGAAGTATGGTCATACTCCAAGTATTATGGATTATGCGCGCTTTAACTACGTGGCACAGCCAGAAGATAGCATTCCTCGTGAAGGCATCTTCCCACGCATTGGCGACTACGACTGTTGGGCGATAGAGTGGGGGTACAAACCCATGTGGAATGCTTACGATGAAGTAAGCGATCACTGGGAACTTGAAAAGCTTACTACAGAACGCCTAAAAGGTAACCGTCGTCTATGGTTTGGCGATGGCGAAACAAATCGTACCAATGATGCTCGTTGCCAAACGGAAGATTTGGGCGACGATGCTGTTAAGGCAAGCGAATATGGTATTCTTAACCTCAAGCGTGAATTGCCTTTGTTGCCAAAGTGGACCTACGAGAGTGGCGATATCTATGGCCAAAACCTTTCGAGCATGATGAACCAAGTGATAGGTCAGTTCTCACGTTATTGCATGCACGTGATGACCAACATAGGAGGCGTATACTGCGACTACAAGACAGTCGACCAACCTGGTGCAGTCTTTACGGACGAGCCTCGTGTCAAACAAGAGGAAGCATTTAAATTTCTTAATCGTCATGTTCTTACGGAGCCTACTTGGTTAACATCTCAGCCTTACGTCAATCGCTTAGTGCCCAATGCTCAAGCCTATGTCAATCGTATAGGACAACGTTTTGTAAGAAACATGGTGTCAGCTTCGCTTATCAATCGTCTTACTTCGACCTATCCTGCCGAAGATTACCTTGCCACGTTGGTTGACAATCTCTTCACAGAAGCACGAACACAGCAGAAGCCCTCTTCTTATCGTGCAGCTTTGCAGCGCACTGCCGTTGAGGGCTTAACGAATTATTATGCCTCTAATCGTAATAGCGAGCAAACTGCTATAGTGCTTTATCAATTACGAAAGCTGCAGCGCCTCTTTCACGCAGCGCAATCGCAACCACATTTTGCCGCATTGGCCGATGTCGTGGATCGTGCATTAGTAGTAAAGTAGGGTAGTAGTCTGTAATCATAAGACTGTAATGTAAGCATTTCATCCAAGTCGTATTGTTAGAGTTTCAGAAAGGTGAGAACTTTGCCGCAAAAATTTGAAAAATGTTCAACCTAAACGAAACCAATAAATACAATCTTCTACTCAAGGAGTAGATATGCGTAAAGGCGTAGAAAGTCTTTGCAGAATAGTTCATACTTATCACCAGAATCCATTAAATGGCGGGGTTTATGTATTATAAATCTCGCCATTTATTAAAATTTATTGCTGTTTGGTAAAACTCCAAAGAGCATAAGAAACCTCCCCGAAACTCTGTAAAATTGGACTTCGGGAATTATTTTTTTATTGCCATTCTTATTCATAGTGCAAGGGTAGTACTTTGGGGCAATCATGTATCGTTTGGCAACACAGTCTTGGGGTTAGCATCTGCACAGCCCTCCACAGGGTTTGTTGAGTGCGTCGAAATGATAATGAATTTTTAAAGAGGAGCTCAATGACAGACCGATAGAAAAGCTCGAATATAATACACCCCAAATGGTGTTCTATCGATTCTGTTGTTAACTTTGCACTTGATACTTGACTCTGCTGAGATGCTTTTTATAACTGAAGATAGTCATTTTAATCTGAAATAACTCCAAAAGCATGTTTTTTAGTTACTTAGGCGCTAATTGTATTGAATATTTTGTATTTTTGCAATCAAATAGTTATCTTGATACAAAACCAAATCGAATATAGCAATGTCAATTGAACATTCAAAAGAACTCATGAACCTTGCTGCTGATAACATACGTATATTGGCAGCAAGTATGGTAGAACGTGCAAAGTCAGGACATCCTGGTGGTGCTATGGGTGGAGCGGACTTTATTAACGTACTCTATTCAGAATTTCTAAATTTCGACCCCGACGAAGCAACGTGGCGTTGTCGCGACCGTTTTTTCCTCGATCCAGGTCACATGTCGCCCATGCTATATTCACAGCTGGCCTTGATTGGAAATTATACTATTGATGAATTGAAGCAATTTCGTCAATGGGGTTCGCCAACTCCTGGACACCCTGAAGTATGCCCTCAGCGTGGCATCGAAAATACCAGTGGCCCATTAGGTCAAGGTCATACTTATGCAGTAGGTGCAGCTATTGCAGCCAAAGCATTATATGCGCGTACTGGTAATCCTGGCTTTAATAAGGAAAAGATTTACGCCTACATTTCAGACGGAGGCGTACAAGAAGAAATTTCACAAGGCGCGGGACGTATAGCAGGTCACCTAGGACTGAACAATCTCATTATGTTTTTTGATGCCAATGAAGTGCAACTTTCTACCGATACATCCTCTGTAATTTCAGAGGATACGGGTATGAAATATCGTGCATGGAATTGGAACGTACTCGAAATAGACGGCAATGATGCCGATCAAATTCGCAATGCACTGAAGGCAGCCAATGAAGAAGAATCACGTCCTACACTTATTATAGGTCATTGTGTTATGGGTAAGGGTGCACGCAAAGCCGACGGTACTTCTTACGAACACAATTGTAAAACGCATGGTGCTCCATTAGGCGGTGATGCCTATATTAATACCATAAAAAATTTAGGCGGTGACCCTGAAAATCCCTTTGTAATTCGCGAACAAGTTCGACAAATGTACGACGATCGCAAAGCAGATTTGCGTAAAATTGTAGCCGCTCGTCGCGCAGAAGAAAAAGAATGGGAACTCGCAAATCCTGAGAAGGCAGCTCAACTTAAAGATTGGATGGCAAATAAGTTGCCGACAATTCCTTGGGAAACAATCGAGCAAAAGCCCAATTCACCCACTCGTAATGGATCTTCGGTCTGCTTAAGCCTACTTTCAGAGTACGTGCCCAATATGATAGTTTCATCAGCCGACTTGTGCAACTCTGATAAGACGGATGGTTTTTTGAAGCATACAACAGAAATTAGTCGTACCAACTTTGGTGGCGGTTTTTTACAAGCAGGTGTTTCAGAACTCACTATGGCATGCGTTTGTATTGGTATGATGTTACACGGGGGTATCATTACAGCCATGGGTACTTTCTTCGTATTCTCAGATTATATGAAGCCCGCTATTCGAATGGCAGCCTTAATGGAAGTGCCAGTTAAGTTCGTATGGACGCACGATGCTTTCCGTGTAGGCGAAGATGGTCCCACACACGAGCCTGTTGAACAAGAGGCACAAATCCGCTTAATGGAAAAGTTAAAGAACCATAGCGGTCGTGATAGTGTTCGAGTACTACGACCTTGCGATGTACATGCCGTAACAGCGTGTTGGCGAATGGCCATGGAAAACATGGACACTCCGACAGCTCTTATTTTTAGTCGTCAAAACGTTAACGACCTACCAGCAGGAACAGACTATCGTGAGGGAATTTTGCATGGTGCCTACTCTGTAATAAAAGAAGATAATCCTGATGTTATACTCGTAGCTTCAGGTTCTGAAGTTTCTACATTGGTCGACACTGCAGCGTTACTTAAAGAAGATGGTATCAAGGCACGTGTGGTAAGTTGCCCAAGTGAAGGCCTATTCCGTAGTCAAAGCAAGGAATACCAAGAGGCATTGTTGCCAACTGGAGGAAAAATCTTTGCGTTAACTGCAGGTCTGCCTGTCAACTTCGATGGACTTGCAGGTTCAAACGGAAAGGTCTATGGCCTTGAAAGCTTCGGCTTCAGTGCTCCTTACAAGGTGCTTGACGAAAAGTTAGGTTTTACACCTCAAAACATTCACAAAGAGGTTTTAGCCTATCTTAATAAGTAAGGAAAACTTGTGCTAACAATACAATAAAATAAGATTGCGGGATTGTTATTGTGTCCCGCAATCTTATAGTAATGTAAAAAAATCTGCAGAAATTCTGCGACTAGGAGTTTTTGATGAGCTAGTTTCATTTAGGGAATCCATCATCAAAGACGATTTGTTTGCTCTTCTCTGATTCTTAAGATTCTTTAAAGGGTCTTTTCGTTTCATACGTTCTTTGATTTATTGTAGCGATAGTCATGTTTTTAACATTACATAATATATAAATCTTTCTCTATATATGATAGGACTTGCAAGTGATCATGCTGGCTTTGAACTTAAACAGTATGTAAAAGAATATCTTGAGGCCAAGGGCATTGAATATAAAGACTATGGCACATATACTACCGACAGTTGCGACTATCCCGACTATGCACACGCTCTTGCACGCGGTATTGAAAATGCAGAAGTTGAAAAGGGTATAGCCATTTGTGGTAGTGGTGAGGGCATCTCAATGACGCTCAATAAGCATCAGCGCATTCGTGCAGCGTTGGTTTGGATACCCGAAATCGCACACATGACCCGTTTACACAACGACGCAAATGTATTAGTTATGCCCGGACGCTATATCGACAACCAAACAGCACACGATATAATGGACGAATTCTTCAATACCGACTTCGAAGGAGGACGTCATATACGCCGAATTGAAAAAATTCCAGTTTAGTAATATTTCAAAAATAACTTGTGCAGAAAATCTGCGATTAAGAGCATTTGATAAGATAGTTTCATCTTGGTAGATTGTCATCAAAGACGACTCGTTTGCTCTTCTCTGATTCGTAAGATTCTTCAACAGGTCTTTTCGTTTCATACGTTCTTTGATTTATTGTAGCTGATAATGGATAGTCCTTTCTTTGTGGTAGTGGCTTATGCTATAGCTCTCGCATTCTCAATAGACAAGAGAGTCGCTCTGCTCCAATTCCTTGAGATTGGCCCAAACATACAATGATCTATGGGGTTGTAATTAGAGCAATATTTGTTGATAATGAAGCATAATGATGTTGACGCCAATGGTAGATGCAAGTTTCAAAAGAGACTGCTTGACGACATGGTGTGAGCACGCATTAAAACCACCACCATCACAAAGGATACAGATAGAGTCAGTGTTTGGAATTTCCTCTGAAGATGTTCTTGCCAAACTTGTACGAAATTGTCACAGATGAACTATGCGGTATCATGGCTTGTACCCTATAAGGAAGGTTACGAATTTTTCTTTTTATTTTAAAGCTATAAACAGTTAATATTCAGTAAGTTCTATAATCAAAATTTCATTATATTTGAGTATAAGAATAATACCCTATATGGCTCTTATATGGATTCTTGGAGTATTAAGTCTGAATTAAACTGCAACGCAAAAATTGCACAAGTTATTTTTCAAACATTACTTAATTTTGTACAAAATAATGTGCAAACATTCTCTAAATCAATGGAAAGTACTATCTTTGCAATCGCTTTTACAAAAAACAGAAACAAACTAAATACTTAAAACTGGAATGACAAAATCAGAAATCATCAAGGCTATTGCGACTAAGAAAGGTTTTGATCGTGCAACAGTATCGCAGGTACTTGAGGCCTTTACTGTCGAAATAAAGAATGCCTTGCTTGAAGGCAATAATGTCAGTATGCGTGGCTTCGGTACATTCTACTTGAAGCACAGAGCAGAAAAAACAGCACGCAATATGCAGAGCAATACAACCATTATCATACCAGCTCACGATATTGCAGCGTTTAAGCCAGCTAAAGAATTTGCTGTATCGGTAAAAGACAAAACAGTCGAAGCATAAAGCAAAAAAAATACAATTAACATAATTAACTAAAAACGTAATAGGTATGCCTAACGGAAAAAAGAAGAAAAGACACAAGATGTCTACTCACAAACGTAAAAAAAGACTACGCAAGAATCGTCATAAGAGCAAATAAAAAGCTCGGCGGCTCTTATTTATAACAGAGTCTTTAAATCGACAACGAGTAAACGAGCTTATATTATGTTCTCTGAAAAGGACATTGACACTCGTTTGCTCGTTCTTTTTTAGTATTATCTGATGCATAGTTTAAGTATTAATACCAAAGTAAACTTTTACTATGCAAACTCGAAAAAACATTAATTCATGACAAGCGAAGTTATTGTAGATGTAACCAAGCAAGACATATCAATCGCACTGCTCGAAGACAAAAGATTAGTAGAGTATCAGCGCGAGGGGCGTTCTGAACATTTCTCTGTTGGAAACATCTACTTGGCAAAAGTACGCAAACTAATGCCAGGACTTAATGCTTGCTTCGTGAATGTTGGTTATGAACGCGATGCCTTTCTACATTATCTTGACTTAGGCACACGTTATAAAACGCAAGAGAAGTTTCTACAAATGTTAGGTGATGGTCGTCGTAACATATCGCTTGACAAAGTAGCAAAACAACCTGAAATTGAAAAAGAGGGAACCATACAGTCTACCTTAAAAGTCGGACAAGAAATTCTCGTTCAAATCGTCAAAGAACCAATTAGCACAAAAGGGCCTCGACTCACATCTGAACTATCCTTTGCCGGTCGATTCTTGGTACTCATACCATTTAGTGATAAAGTATCAGTCTCTTCAAAAATTAAATCAGGTGCCGAGCGAGCTCGCCTAAAGCAACTCATACAAAGCATCAAGCCCAAAGGATTTGGTGTCATAATTCGTACAGTTGCAGAGGGTATGCGAGTAGCAGAGTTAGACAACGAGATGCAAATGTTGCTCACTCGGTGGAACAATACGGTCGCAAAAATAAAGCAGTCGCGTAGCGAAGCCATGATACTACCGCAGCTTGTTTATGAAGAAACAAGTCGAACTGTTGCTCTCTTACGCGATTTGTTTAATCCTTCGTACGAAAATATTTATGTCAACGACCAATCAGTATTTGACGAAGTACGCAACTACGTAAGCCTTATAGCTCCCGAGTGTAAAGACATAGTTAAGTTTTACAAAGGTAGTGTCCCCATATTCGATAACTTCTCGGTTACAAAACAAATTAAAACTTCATTAGGCCGCACTGTCACCTACAAGCATGGAGCCTATCTCATTATTGAGCAGACCGAAGCCCTACATGTTGTTGACGTTAATAGTGGAAATCGCTCGAAAAGCCCAGAAGGACAGGAAGTCAATGCATTAGATGTCAATCTGGGAGCAGCCGATGAGTTAGCACGCCAATTACGCCTACGCGATATGGGGGGCATTATTGTTGTCGATTTTATCGATATGGCAATGCCCGAAAATAGGCAAAAACTATACGAACGCATGGTTGAGAATATGCGTAAGGATCGTGCGAAACACAGCATACTACCCTTATCAAAGTTTGGCTTGATGCAAATTACTCGTCAGCGTGTACGCCCTGTTATGGATGTCAATGTCGAGGAAACGTGCCCTACCTGTGGTGGTACAGGCAAGATTATGCCAAGTATACTCTTTACCGATTCACTCGAAACGAAAATAGACTTTTTGGTCAATAAACTCGGTATCAAGCGTTTTCGCCTTTATGTACATCCATTTGTGGCAGCTTACATTAACCAAGGTATCTTCTCGATAAAGCGTCGCTGGCAAATGAAGTACGGCTTTGGAGTTAAGGTACTTCCCAACCAAAAGTTGGCCTACTTGCAATACACCTTCCATAATATGAAGGGAGAAGAATTTATTTTAAACCAACAAAACGCATGAAGTAAGCATTTTATACCCTTTTGAGTCAAAATCAATTAGCTTAAAAGTGGCGAAATAAAACACAATCCCCACATTTACATACCTAATAGTGTGTAAGTGTGGGGATTTAAAATTATTGATGTCCGATAAAAAGTAAGTAAGCATCCCGTGCAGGCTGTATATCTATTCCTTGAGTATAGAGATAGTAGATGTTATTTTTGTTCAGACAAAACTTGAGTACTTTTTGTCTGAAAAAATTGGACTTTATTGGAGTCTTTTCAATACGGCCTACATGAGATGCTTACTTTTGATGTATATATACTAGCATCGCGGATATGCTTACGAATATGTTGTTTAGATATGGGATTTATTCAGCATTTTACAGTTGAACGTTCATTCTGCACGCATCAAGTCACTGATTACGTCATTACTCGTCATAATACCCTTTTGAGTCAGAACAAGTCTGTTACCAATTAATGAAAGCCTGCCAGCAACGATATGGGGCTGTGCATCGTTCAAGATCTGAGAAATCCATTTCTCTGGAAAACGTGCTTTTATACCTTCAAGATTAAGGCCTTCGCGCGTGCGCAATGATGTAAATAGCAGTTCATCGAAAGCTTCAGCTTCTGTTAGCACTTCTATGCTATGGCCTACATTTCCATTTTTTGCCTCTGCGTATGCTTTTAAGTTAGGAAGATTATAGCGTCTAGTGCGCTTACCATCATAAGAGTGTGCGCCAGGTCCAATTCCTAAGTATGGCAAGCCATGCCAATAACCAGAATTATGACGTGAAGCAAAACCATTTTGAGCAAAGTTAGATATTTCGTAATGCTCAAACCCATGTTCATTGCATTGTGTCACCAGCAAATTGTAGGCCTCAATGTATAAACTTTCATCAGTAGGGCAGAGTTTACCATTTCTTATCATTACGTCCAATGTTGTCCCCTCCTCAATGCTTAAGGCATAAGAAGACAAATGCTTTATAGGCAAATGAAAAGAACAGATTAAGTCATTATCAAACTGTTTAATCGTTTGCGTAGGCAGTCCGTATATTAAATCAATACTTATATTTTCAATGTCACAATTGTAGATAGTTTCAACAGCCCGACAAGCCTCTTTAGCAGAATGTCTCCTGTTTATAATACGCAAAATATCATCGTCAAAACTTTGCACCCCAAGGCTTACACGATTAATGCCAAGCGATTTCATGTCTTTCACAAAATCAAATGTGATATCGTCAGGGTTAGCTTCTATTGTAATTTCAGCATCATTACATAGTTCAAAAGCATTGTGTATAGTTTCTAATAGTTGAGCAATTTGTCTTACATCAAGTTGTGAGGGCGTACCGCCACCAATATATACTGACTGTAATGGTTCGTTATTCAACTCATTCCGTCTATACATAATCTCTGCGCAAGCCGTTTGTATATAGCGATCTTTCAACTCTTGCGTATGCGTAGTAGAGTAAAAGTCGCAATAAATGCAACGACTTACGCAAAAAGGCACGTGAATGTAAACCATATTTGGCTTCTCAACATACATTGTCCTGTTCCTCACTTTTTAGTGTTGGCAAATGAATCTTGTAGTGAACTGCTAAGATACGCGAAAGTACTACAAACACGCCACATATAATACCCGATACAATATTCCCTGCACCTAGGATGGAGCAAATATAGTATGCTACTCCACCTACAACACAAGCCAATGCGTAAATTTCTTTCCTAAAAATAAGGGGAACCTCATTAATAAACACATCGCGAAAAACGCCACCGCCAGCGCCAGTAAGAGTACCCATCATAATGGCAGTCCAAAATGGGAAACCTGCAGCTAAAGTCTTTTCAATACCCGTCACTGCAAATACAGCCAAACCAATCGTATCGAATAAGAACCAAGTATTTTCTTGTTTTACCAACTGCTTTCTAAACAATATAACCCACAATAGCGCAAAGGCCGTACAGATAAGGTAAATAGAATTTGTCATCCAGAAAGGAGGTTGGCTCAGTAGCAGGTCACGCAACGTACCGCCACCAATAGCAGTCGTCAGACCTACCATGTAGGCACCAAACAAGTCAAAATGTTTGGCCGATGCCAATCGTATGCCCGAAATAGCAAAAGCCAACGAGCCTATAAAGTCAAGTATTTGTACAAACATTCTTTAGTACCCAAATTAACGAGTAATATTTTAATTCACTACATTCTTCGGTTCACCTTTCAAAAATGCTGCAATGTTATCACACACAATGTCAACAATTCGCTCTACCGTCATTGAAGTTTTCCAACCTATGTGAGGTGTTACGTATGTGTTAGGAGCGTGTAAAATAGGGCAATCAGCAGATGGAGGTTCTTGACATAACACGTCAGTGCAATAAGCGCCTAAGATTCCATTCATTAAGGCTTCAGCCACATCTCTTTCGTTTATTAACCCACCACGAGCAGTATTTATTAAGATAAGCCCTTTACGTGCGTGTTGCAATAATTCTGCATTTATAAGTCCACGGTTACTATCAGTGAGCGGACAGTTAAGGCTTACAATGTCGCAAGTCTCAAAAGCCTCTTTTAGTTCCAACTTTGTCACATCGTTAGGCAGTTCATTGGAAGGCTTACTACTCACGGCAAAAAGTTTTACTCCCAATGGTCGCACCACATTGGCTATCGTTCGTCCAATATTGCCAAACCCAACTATAGCCAAACGTTTGTTCACTAAGTCAAAGCGTGGTCGTGACGAATAGCAAAAGTCTTCACAGTCACTCCAGCGCCCTTTTAAGTTTTCGTAGGTATAGAATCCCACATTATCAGCAGCTTCAAGCAATAATGACAGAGCCATCTGAGCTACAGCCGTACTAGAGTAATTGGCACAATTACAGACAGTAATACCCCGTTTACGTGCAGCCACAATGTCTATTTTATCATATCCTGTAGCCGCTTCACATATCAATTTCAACTGAGGCAATTGATTAATCACCTCAGCCGTGAGCGACGTTTTGTTCACAATCAAAATCTCAGCATCTTTAGCACGCTCTACTATTTCATTATTGCTTGTGCGATCATACACCATTAAGTTACCATACGCCTCAAGTCGTTTCAGCATTGTTGCATCGTTCGAAGTCTGCAGTGTATATCCGTCTAAAAACACAATATTCATTTTGCTCTTAATATTACTGTTTACGATAAATAGGTGTTACACACCCCACTAATTGCCAGTAGCGACCACCTGTGGGACGATAATAAACCAAAATATCATATTCATTCTCTGTTTGATAATAATCCCCCTCAATAGGAGCCGTTGTTCCGCGCTTTCGATCGTTACTTATTGCAGTTAGATACATGTAGTTATAGTAGCCACATTTAAGCAATACATCAGTCACGTACGAATCCGAAGCTACATCATAGCGCATCGCATATCGTTCATTTAATGTACCACCTGTCCACTGCCCGCTAATGTAAACTTTCGCATTTTGCATTGGCAAAGTGTTTAGCGAGAAGTGTGCCAATACATAGTCTGCTTTCACATCAGCATTGCCACCCCCATCGTATCGAGTCAAGTAAAGACCGTTGCGGTCCTCATCATAAAGGTAATGTTTGCGTTCGTTGTCCGCCATTATAGTGTAATGGTAATACGGTTCAATCCAACGTATTCCCTCGCCATGCATACCAGGATAGCGAGTTGAAATAATCTCCATTTTACGATATTCATTACCAGCCTCAAATGTCAGGTCGCGAGTGTGTTCCCAAAGCAGGCTATTGCCATTTTGAACTGTAAATCGAGGATTAATTACCGCATTGTCAAGCCTCCTATTTTGCATAACCACCACTTTCACTTCATTCTCAGCATCACGCAATGCTAAGTTACTTACATCAATGCGCAACGACAATTGTTGGTGTGAGCTATTCCAATCCACTTCTGTGTTCGTAGAGCAAGTAGAGTAGATGCCCACTTTCGCGTCAACCACGCCAAAGTAAGTACGCAATACAGGTACCACTTCGCCGTCATCATTTTCTGTACTAATGGTAATGCGATAGTTGCCCGACAAGAGCGGCCGCATTTGTGCATTAGGTAGCGAAAACGAGTAATGCGTATAAAGCACAGTAGTGTTTTCACTCTGCTCATAGTCGTCAATCACCACCTCGTCGTCAACACTATTCACATACTCACTCTCAAACAATTCGTCACTCACGTTTCCAACAGCATCGCAATGCTCAATTTTATATGTGTAACGCTTATATTCGTGCGTTAAGTCGTCAAAACTAACGTTCAGCGTTTCGCCACTATTCAGTTTCAATACAGGGAAAGCTTCGGCTTTCTCATTTACTTTCAACTGTAACGTATGAATGTTAGGAGTCAAATACTCCGTTCGTCCAGGTTGTGCATTACAGATAAGCGAATGACAAATACTTAACAGACAAAATAAGATGAATATTAATAAGTTATTCATTATTTATTTAACTTAATGATGAAGTCTGTTAACTCGTTTTCTTTACGCTTAGGCAAGTAGAATGTAGTTTGTTTCCTCTTCTTGTCATACTTATAAGTAACAGCTTCGCTATTCATCAGCGTTGTGACCCGCTTAAAACGATGAACTTCCATAGGTAGAGTAATCGAGGTAGCCGAAGTCTGCGTTTTTAGCAAATGAATGTACAAACACTTTCCGTCGCTGCTTTTCGTGCTAACGATGCTATCTCCCATTGCCACACTTCCTGCTTTGGTGCCATAGATGCTTTCACCAGCTCTCGAATGCAGCCATTCTCCCATACTCCTAAGTCGTTCGAGCGCAGCATTTGGCAAATTTCCGTCAGGCTGAGGTCCAATGTTCAATAATAAGTTAGCCCCTTTGGCAGCTGTGCGCACCAATAGTTGTATCAACTCTTGTGTCGACTTATAATTTTGGTCTTCTACCTTATATCCCCACATACCGTTCATCGTCTCACAAGTTTCAAGCGGTAAGTTACCAATGCTTTGTCCCGACAAGCCTGCCTTATTCTCGCCAGGCACATCACGTTCAAACATTTGCATATCCTCGCCCTCATTAGGCTTTTGGTGGTGATTATTGCCAATCATACATGCTGGCTGCAGTCTATGAATTAAAGCATATTGTTCGGGTAGTTGCCAATCAAAAGGTGTCGAATCGTCTTTATGGTCCCACCAACCGTCAAACCAAATTCCATCTACTTGTCCATACTGCGTCAAGAGTTCAGTAAGTTGAGCATTCATAAAGCGGTAATAGCTACTCCAATTAGCCTTTGTCGCGTCCTTGCCCGTATTGCGCCCTGTTACCCCCATAGGGTAGTCATCGCGTGTCCAATCAATGTGAGAGTAATAAAAGTGTAGGCCAATTCCTTGCTGGTGGCAAGCATCAGCCAATTGTTTCACCACATCCTTCCCATATGGCGTATGCATAATGTTAAAGTCACTTTGCTTCGTGTTCCACATCGAAAATCCGTCATGATGACGTGTGGTAAAGCAAATGTAACCTGCTCCAGCTTCTTTTATAGCTTTAATCCATCTATTTGCATCAAAGTCGTGTGGATAAAAAGCATTAGCCGCTTTAGCATACTCTTGTCGGTTAATGCCAACATTTTGCATATACCATTCGCCTTGTGCAAAAGTGCTATAAATACCCCAATGCAGAAAGATTCCCAAACGTGCATTCTCAAATCGCTTACGCGCTTCCAATTGTTCTTTACTTGGAGTGTATGTAGTAGTTTGTGCAGGTGCAGACATCGGTAGGAGTAAAAGAGAAGCACACACCAACTTTTTTATACAATTCATAATCATTTCGAGGTGGTAAAAGATTTATTTTAGAGCAAAAGTACATTTTTTTTAGCATTTAGTCTGTGTGTGCATCGAAAAAGTTGTAATTTCGCACAATATAAGAATCAGTTGGTTGGCTTGTCGCGTGTATCCGTGGCGTTTACGTTACAAGATTATTCTGTGGCGTAACCCTACCATTGCGGTGCAGGAGGAAAGTCCGGGCAACACAGAGCATTCTGCTTCTTAACGGGAAGCCGCTCGCAAGGGTGGATTAGTGTAGAAGAAAATAACCGCCACTTATTTTTTAGTGGTAAGGGTGAGAAGGTGGAGTAAGAGCCCACCAGTTGCGTGGCGACACGTAGGCTGTACACATCAGAAGTTGAAAGTTCATGTATACCAACGTTCGAGAGCTGCTCGTTCGAGTTCTTAATATATTTCATATTAAGGCGCGTTGGAGGGTAGAACGATAGAGCACCTTGGCAACAATGTGCGCGGATAAATGACAGGCGCGTTGCACGCTCTTTTTCATGGTAAGGAGTGTGTTGAGCACAGAACCCGGCTTATAGACTGACTGATTCTTTTTTAGTAAATGCTATATTTTTCAAAGCAATAACAATTGAAGCCTAACAATTAAGCACCCGTATGTGTGATGTGAACTTAATTGTTAGGCTTTTGTTTATTATTGGTGTCCGATAAAAATTCGAGCCTTTCGAAAAAAAAGGCTGATTCCATTTGTTGGAGTCAGTCCTTTTGGGTTATTTTGATGCTACTAAACACGAGTTCGGGATAAGAAACGCAAGAATAAATAGGGTAAACGAGCAAAAAAAGTTCGTTTACCCTTTGCTAATTGCTTGATTGAATGCTTACAAAGCACCTATCTAATCACTTTCACTTCCCCTCCAACACCTAACTTGATGATGTTTGACGCTGGCGGATTGCTGCGCTCGTCACGGCGTGAGGTGCAAACGTAGTCTACCGCATTAACTATCTCGGGCGAAATGTCTGCGAAATTTTTAGGAGAAGGTTCGCCACTAATGTTAGCGGAAGTAGACACAATGGCTCGGCGCATATGCATACAGAGATTGCGGCTGAACTCCTCGCGCGTGATGCGTATGCCAGCGCTACCATCTTCGGCCAAAAGGTTGGGCGCGAGATTACGAGCGCCGTCATAAATAATCGTAAGTGGACGCTCTGCTACGTCAATCAATTGCCAAGCAATCTCGGGCACTTCACGAACATAAAATTCCAACTTAGCCTCAGAGTCAATTAAAGTAATGAGCGCTTTGGCATCGTCGCGTTGCTTAATTTCAAAGACACGTCGAACAGCATTGGGGTTAGTCGCGTCACAACCAATTCCCCAAATCGTGTCAGTGGGGTAGAGTATAACTCCCCCTTTATTCATAACATCAATCGCATTGCGAATGTCGTCGCGATATTCGCTCAGTCTGCCTTTCGTATTTGTATCGTTCGTCATCTTTTGAATAACTTTTTTGCAATCATTTTAGCCTCAGCACGTGCGGGTTTGCCTGTCTCCGTTAAGGGAAGTCTCTCAACGCAAATCACGTATCGTGGCACTTCATATTTGTCAAGCAACGTCCTACATAGTTCTTTTAAGGCTTCACTGTCGTTCACTTCACCTTCATAGAGCAAAGTAACAGCTTCGCCTAAACTATCGTGTGGCAATGAAGTAATTTGTAATGGAACATTAAGCGAACTCAGTTTTTGCTCTATTTGCTCAATTTGCAGTTTAATTCCGCCAGAGCAAATCACGTTGTCGCGTCTACCTAATATGCGGAAATCGCCATTCGGCAGCAATTCCGCCATATCGTTTGTTTCCAACCGCTGACTATTAACGTGTGGAGCATAAATGCACAAAGTGCCACTATCAGAGAGTGAAACTTCCACTCCTGTGAGTGGTGTGTAAGCGTCAGAAGCTTGCGCCCCATTTAGTCTTCTTAGTGCGATGTGAGATAAAGTCTCAGTCATGCCGTAAGTGCTATAAACAGGGTGTGGAAAAGTAGCTAATTCTTTCTCTAAAGCAGGTGAAATGACACCTCCTCCAATAATAATGCATAGTGTTCGGCGCAGTAGTGATCGCTCATGAGGCACCTTAAGCGTCTCAAATACTTGCATAGGCGTAAGTGCTGCAAAGTCAGGTGCTTCGTGAAGTGAAGCATAGGGATGTGAGGTCGGAGCAACAGCGATAAGTTGTAGTTGTCCTGCAAAGCTACGCACCAACATCATCTGTCCAGCAATATAACGAAGCGGCATACAGAGTAAAGCTGTGTTGCCCTCTTGCAATCCTAAAGTTTGTATCGTCGTTAACGCACTATCCCACATACGCACCTTTTCTACTTCCAGCATCTTAGGCTCTCCCGTACTGCCTGAGGTATGAACTTCGAGTGTAGGTGAGGGTGTTTGCCATTTAGCTTTGAAGTCTTCTATTTCGTGTAAGAAGGCACGCTGCTCTTTAGAGCCATACCATAGGCAGTCGCGCTCAATGTGAAGAGGTGCTTTGTCAAAGTTCTCAACAAAGAGTTGTCCTGTACCTAAACCTTGAGGCAAAGTTGTGCTTTCGTCAATTGCAGCACACCATTGTGCTATCGCGTTAAGTCCCACATTGCTCTCAAGAGCAGAAGTCGTCCAATAACCTATACCGCGCTCTTTAGCCAACGACATCCATTCGCCCGCTCCTGTAAAAGCACCATGAAGAGTTGGTTTCAATACAATGTATTGAGGGCGAATTGTATCCAACAAGTCAATCTTTTGTTCAAAGTCATTGATGCCAATCAACTCCTCGTCAAGTGCAATAGGCAGAGGCGTGTTGGCGCAGAGGTGGCCCATTTCGTTCCATTGCCCTTGCTTAATAGGCTGCTCAATACTATGAATGTCATAGCGTGCGAGGGCTTCTAACTTATAGGGTGCTTCGTCGGGCGTGAAGCCTCCATTGGCGTCAACGCGCAGTTCAACGACATCTTTGCTATATCGTGAGCGTATTTGTTTAATAAGCGACAATTCGTCTTCAAAATCAATTGCACCAATTTTAAGTTTAACGCAACGGAATCCTTGTTCTAGCTTTTGTTCCATGCGTTGACACATTTCGTCATACGTTCCCATCCACACCAAACCGTTGATAGCAATGCCACGTTCACCACGCGTAAAGGATGACGGATAGAGCTTTAGGTAATCACCAGCGATAGAACCTGCTGCTGAGCGGAAAGCAGATTGCAATCCGAAAAGCATTGAAGGCAAGTAGCGCCACTTCTTTGAATCAAGATTTTGGGTGCGTTCAACTTCAGCGCACACCTCACGTAACCGCTCTTCGTAGTTACTGTCGTAATCACAACTTAGGTCGTAAAGTGGTGCACACTCGCCCAATCCTGTAAAGCGAATTTGTGGATCAGTTGATGTAATGACAATGTACCACACTTTACGGTCGTAGTAAACGCCACGCGAAGTACCCGCAGGTTGCTTAAACTTTAGCGTGCGTGGAACGACTCTTATCTTAAAGGGTAAAAAGTGCATCTTCTGATAAAGTTAGGGCAGTTTAGGGTATTTCTTAAAGTTAGGTTTGCGCTTCTCAAGGAAGGCGCGTCCTCCCTCTTGCGCTTCGTCAAGCATATAATAAAGCATGGTAGCATCACCTGCAAGTTCTTGAATGCCCGCTTGACCGTCCAACTCGGCATTGAGTCCAGCTTTAATCATACGCAGAGCTAAAGGTGAACGTTCCATCATCGTCTCGGCCCATTCTACCACCTCGTCTTCAAGTTTATCAAAAGGAACGACCTTGTTGACCATTCCCATGCGCTCAGCCTCAACGGCCGTGTATTGACGACACATAAACCAAATCTCACGCGCTTTCTTTTGTCCTACAATGCGTGCAAGATAAGAAGCACCAAATCCTGCATCGAACGACCCCACTTTCGGTCCCGTCTGTCCAAAGATAGCATTTTCAGAGGCAATGGTAAGGTCACACATAAGGTGTAACACGTGTCCTCCACCAATCGCAAAGCCGTTAACCATGGCAATTACAGGTTTCGGAAGAGAACGGATCTGCTTTTGCACGTCAAGCACGTTGAGTCGTGGTACACCATCACCGCCAACGTATCCTCCGCGTCCTTTGACGTGCATGTCGCCGCCTGCACAAAAAGCTTTGTCGCCAGCGCCTGTTAGTACAACCACACAAACGTCTTGTGCTTCACGACAATAACGAAACGCATCGCTCATCTCAGCTACGGTGAGTGGAGTAAAAGCATTGCGGTAACGTGGGCGGTTAATGGTAATTCGGGCTATGCCATTATAAAAGTCGAAAAGAATTTCTTGGTATTCTTTGATAGTAGTCCAGTTTCTCATATTATAAAAAATGTTTCCGTTTGCGATTAATTGAGTTGCTAAATTAGTTTTTCTTGCTGACGTGGCCAATATTTGCAGAGAATAATGCGCCTAAACGCGTAGCATTACGTTATTTATGAAAGTGAACGCGAGAAATGTTAAAGATATTGCGTACATTTGTAGCGAATTAATTCATAATCTAACAAAACTGTTTTTACATGAACAATCTTTTTAGTGCCAAGAAGTTACTAGTCGTTGTAGCCTCATGTATGCTTTCGACAGGTGCTTTGTGGGCAGACGTTAATCCTAAGCCTTTTGTAGTGCCCGAACTCAAGACATGGACAGGAGCAGAGGGACAAACAGCCTTGTCTGGTCGTATCGTATTGAAAAATGCAAAGTTAAAGGCTGTAGCTGAAGCTTTGGCGAATGATTATAAAACCATGTTTGGCAAAGAGCTAACCATTGTTAGCGGTACAGCTAAGGGTGGTGATATCGTCTTGTCACTGAAGAAGGATAAGACCTTAGGTGACGAAGGTTATAGCATGAATATTGGTAGCGCTGTAGAACTCTCTGCTGCTACTGAGCATGGACTCTTTTGGGCTACTCGCACCTTGTTGCAAGTAAGTGAGCAGCACAAAGACGGACAGTTGCCCAAGGGTAAGACTGTTGACGTACCTGAATATAAGTTGCGTGGCTTTATGATTGACTGCGGCCGTAAGTACATTCCGATGAGTTACTTGCGCCATTTGACAAAGATTATGTCATATTATAAGATGAATACGCTTCAGGTTCACTTAAACGATAATGGTTTCCGTCAATATTTCGGTAATGATTGGTTAAAGACACAAGCTGCTTTCCGCTTAGAGTGCGATACCTATCCTGGACTTACAGCAAAGGACGGCTCATATACTAAGGCTGAATTCATAGACTTACAGAGGTTGGCTGAGCAAAATGGCGTAGAGATTATTCCCGAAATCGATGCTCCTGCTCACTCACTTGCCTTCACACAATATAAGAACGAGTTAGGTAGCAAGGAATATGGCATGGATCACCTTGACCTCTTTAATCCTGAAACGTATAAGTTCATGGACGGTTTGTGGAAAGAATACATAGGTGGTAAAAACCCCGTATTCCGTGGCCCACGCGTTCACATTGGTACGGACGAATATTCAAATGCGAAGAAGGATGTAGTAGAAAAGTTCCGTGAATATACCGATCACTATATCAAACTCGTTGAGAGCTACGGTAAGCAGGCTGTGCTTTGGGGCGCTTTGACGCACGCCAAAGGTACAACTCCTGTGAAGAATAAGAACGTCATTATGGACATTTGGTACAATGGTTATGCCGATCCCGTCGAAATGAAGAAGCAAGGCTATAAGCTTATTAGCATTCCTGACGGCTTGACCTATATCGTACCTGCAGCAGGCTATTACTATGACTATCTCAATTGCCAATACTTGTACGAGCACTACACTCCAGCCGTGATTGGTAATAAGACATTCGAAGAGAACGATCCCGATATCCTTGGTGGTATGTTTGCCGTTTGGAATGACCATGCAGGAAATGGTATCTCAACGAAGGACGTACACCATCGTGTGTTCCCCGCTTTGCAAACACTTGCCGTGAAGTGTTGGACGGGTAAGGAAACTAAACTACCTTATGCCGAATTTGATAGCAAACGCAAAGAATTGAGCGAAGCTCCGGGCGTTAACGAATTAGGTCGTTTAGGCAAAACGGGTACGGTGGCTCTTAATAAGGCTGTCGTTAATCCTGGCGAAACGTTAGATGCTGAAGAGATTGGTTACAACTATGCCGTATCGTTCACCATCGAAGGTAAAGAAGAGGCAAAGGGAACAGAACTCTTCCGTTCAGAGAATGCCGTGGTTTACCTTTCAGACCCTGACCAGGGAAAAATCGGTTTCGAGCGTGACGGTTATCGCAACTTGTTCAACTATCGTGTTCCCGTAGGTGAGAAGCACACCATTACCATTGAGGGTACGAATAAGGTGACTCGTTTGTTAGTTGATGGTCAAGTGAAGGAAGAACTCGGTCCTAAGACGCTTTATATCATGCGCGACCAAGATCGTGCCCACTATCAAGTGAAAGGCACTTATACTTACGAACCTGTAGTATATCAGCCAACAGACCAAATCTACTATCAGCGCACATTGGTGTTCCCTTTGCGTCATGCTGGACAGTTCAAGAGCACAATCACCAATCTTAAGGTAGAAGTAAAGTAATAATACTTTATAAAAATTGATTTTCGGATTAGGCTTTCAGCGTCTAACCTGTTTACCTGACAATATAAAACCACAAAAAGAAATCGGCAAGTTTGCAATTGCAAACTTGCCGATTTCTTTTTGTTATATAATGATTACCTATAAATCACTCCATTTCCAATCAAATCGTTCGATGTCTTCCTCAACTAAAGGATTGCCTAATTGCACTTCGATAAAGGTAAGTTCCGTAATAGCTTTGATAGCATGGAAGTGTTCAACTGGGATAACCATAACATCGCCACACTTAATTAGTCGTTCTTTGCCGTCAAGCACAAAAATCCCTTCACCCTCTACGCAGGTCCATACTTCGCTACGGTGGTGATGAATTTGATAACTAATGTTTTTTCCTGGGCGTAATGTAATTGATTTCGTTAAAGAACGTCTACCATCAGGGTAGACCACATCATCGAGCACACGATACGTGCCCCAACGTCTTTCCTCATACATTGGACGCGTGGTCAGTTTCTCAACGTAATGCTTTATTTGTTCAGAGTCATGCTTATTGCATACCATTATGCCGTCAGGTGATGCCGCGACAATTACGTCTTTCAGTCCGTCGCAGAATACGGGAATGCCCAATTCGTTCACAACGTGCGTATGTGTATTGTGTTGGCCCATAGTCACGTTGCCAATGTGCGTGCAAGTCAGTTCTGCGCATAGTGTGTTCCAAGAACCCAAGTCCTGCCATTGTCCTTCAAAAGGAATAACTGCTACGGATTGCGCTTTCTCGGCCACTTCGTAGTCAAAGCTAATCTGAGGCAACGTCTTATATTGCTTGTATAATTCGTCGTAAGATGCTGTGTCAACGTACTGCTTTGTAATATTGAGTAGATAGCCCAATCGGAAAGCAAATACACCGCCATTCCAGAAAGCCCCTTGTTGTAATAAACTTTCGGCTTGTTCCTTGCTGGGCTTTTCAGTAAAGCGTACCACTTGCTTGATGTTTGTCATTGAATGGTCATTCTGTTTGGGAACGACATATCCAAACTCTTCACTTGCATAGGTAGGCTTAACCCCCATTAATACCAAGTCCGCTTCATCTGATTCAACAGCCTTCGTCATCTTGTTGATCGTTTCGAAATAGCCAACTTCGGTATAGACATCGCAAGGCATAATGACTACCACTTCGTTGTCATCGCAGTGCTTCTTATCTTTCAGATAAGTGGCAGCAAGAGCCGTGGCAGGAAATGTATCACGTCGTTCAGGTTCGGTAACGATTTCTATGTTATCGCCCAATTGGTTAATAATGCTATCGCGTTGAACAGCATTTGTGGCAAAAGTTATGTTGTCGGTAAGTCGGACAGAACGAATTTGACGCACAACGCGTTGTATCATAGATTCTCTTTTCCCCTCCTCATTTGAGAGCAGAGGTAAGAACTGTTTGCTGCGAGCATTATTGCTCAGTGGCCACAACAGTTTGCCCGAACCACCAGATAGTACGATTAATTGCATAGCTTCTATTTTTATAAATGCAAAGGTAGTGCAAGGCGAGCGCAATAAAAAGGAAAATGCAATTTTTCTTTTTATTGCGCTCGCCTTGCACTACCTTTAAATAAGGTAGGCTGCGGTTCGGTAATAAAAAGAAAAATTGCATTTTCCTTTTTATTGCGCTCGCCTTGCACTATCTTTGCAATAATAACTTAGTGCGATTAAAATCTAATAAGTACTTTTCGCATTCTAGCGTCTTATAGTTCATGAAGAAAAAGATAGTATACATAATAAACCCTATATCAGGCACACAGCAAAAGCAAGGCATCGAAAAGTTGGCGCGGAAGTTGACCAATGCTGAAACGTACGACGTCGAAATTGCTTATACGCAGTATGCAGGACATGCTACAACGATAGCTGCGGAGGCAGCATCGCAGGGTGCGCATATTGTCGTGGCTGTTGGGGGAGATGGCACAGTGAATGAAGTAGGACGTGCGTTGGTTCATACGAATACGGCATTGGCTATCGTTCCTTGTGGTTCTGGTAATGGCCTAGCACGTCATTTGCGTATACCATTACAACCTAAAAAGGCTATAGCAATAATTAATCAAGGCGAAATACACCAATTAGATTATGGAACGATAAACGATCGCCATTTCTTTTGTACTTGTGGCGTAGGATTTGATGCCTTTATAAGCGAAAAGTTTGCCGCATCGGGTAAGCGCGGCTTGCTAACTTACGTAGAAAATACTTTAAAATCAGGACTTCAGTATAAGCCACAAACTTATACGATTGAAGATGCAGAAGGGAAAGAGTCGTGTCGTGCTTTTTTAATTGCGTGCGCGAACGCTTCGCAATACGGCAATGATGCTTATATTGCTCCTTATGCCAGCATGAAGGACGGGTTGCTTGATGTCGTTGTAATGGAACCTTTCAATACGTTAGAAGCACCTCAAGTGGCTTTTCAACTGTTTACGGGTACGTTGCCAGCGAATAGTCATGTCAAAACGTTTAAGGCTGAGAGTTTGCGTATTACACGAGAGGGTAGTGGTGTGGCACACTTTGACGGCGACCCTTTTGTTACGGGCGATACAATAGAGGTGAAGATACACCATAGGGGGCTTAATGTAGTAGTCAACCCTGATAAGTCAGACACAGAGTTCCCACTTCAAGCTCCTATTCAAAACCTTATGCAATTAGTTCCTAACTTCTTTAATGAGTGGAAGCGAATGCCTGAAACGCTTATTAATAAGACAGGACGCGATTTAAAGAAATTGAATAAGACTTTGATTGATAAGCTAAAGTTATAGAGAGAAATATAGGCTTTGTAACGCATTGTGGGTAAAATTGCAATTTTTGTCCTAAAAGCGTTTTCGTCCACACTGCCGTTGCAGAGCCATAAAATTCCACCCCTAATGGGATAATCTATTTATCTACATAGTCCTTTACCGCTACGTAAGTCCTTATAATGATAAAAGGCGTACCTTTATCTCAAAGGTACGCCTTTTCTATTGATTATTTGTAAATATATTTTAGCAGAGCTTGCGAGAGCCGTCGCCAATGACAACGTCGATTACGATAGGATCCTTGCCAAACTTCTCCTTGTATGCCTTCTTGGCAGTGTCGATGAAGTTCGCATAGAGGTCGTCGCTAACGAGGTTGATAGTGCAACCACCGAAGCCACCACCCATGATACGTGAACCTGTTACGCCACAGCTGTGAGCAACGTCGTTCAAGAAGTCCAATTCAGGGCAAGATACTTCGTACTCCTTGCTCAAACCATAGTGAGTCTCGTACATCTTTTTACCAACTTCTTCGTAGTCGCCCTCTTCGAGTGCAACGCAAACTTCAAGCACGCGGTACTTTTCACCGATAACGTACTTAGCACGGAGTGCATCTTCTTCGCTAACTTCTGAGCGAACTTCGTCAAGCATGTCGTAGGTTGCATCGCGCAAGCTATCTACATTCGGCCAGTGCTTCTTCATAGCAGCAACAACGTTTTCGCAGCTCTTGCGACGGTCGTTGTAAGCAGAAGTGGCCAAATCGTGCTTTACTTGAGAGTTGAGCAATACGAGTTTGTAACCCTTCGGGTCGAAGGGGAAATACTTGAACTCAAGTGAGCGGCAGTCCAAACGCATCAAGCTACCAGCCTTACCAAATACAGAAGCGAATTGGTCCATGATACCGCAGTTGCAACCGATGTAGTTGTGTTCTGTAGCTTGACCAACTTTGGCGAGAGTAAACTTGTCAATCTTGTTGTCAGCGAAGAGATCGTTCAAAGCGAAAGCGTAAGTGCTTTCCAATGCAGCTGAAGAAGACATACCAGCGCCGAGGGGTACATCACCAGCAAAAGCAGTGTTGAAACCTTCAACGGGTACACCGAGCTTCATCATCTCGCGGCATACACCAAAGATAAAGCGGAAGTGAGTAGCAGAAGGACCTTTCTCGTCATCAAGGCTGAACTCTACGTAATCTTTCAAGTCGATAGAGTAAGCGCGTACTTTGCGAGTGCCATTGGGCTTAATCTCTGCAATAACGCCCTGAGATACTGCACCGGGGAATACGAAGCCACCATTGTAGTCGGTGTGTTCACCAATCAAGTTGATACGACCGGGTGAAGCATATACTGAGCCTGTTGTGCCGTCGAAGTGTTCAACGAAACGGCTTCTTACGTCATCTACTGTTAATTTCATGGGAGTAGGGATTTTATATTGTTAGATGGAATAGAAAAGTTTAGAAGCATTAAATGATTACTTCTAAACTTTTCAATGACTTATTTATTCTTCACGCTTTGATACGCGGCTACCAACCAATGCATAGAAGAGGAGGTAAGCAGCGCAGAATACAACTACCCAGTAGCTCTGGATATAACCTACAGCGTCAGCTACAGAAGCTTGGATGAACATCATCACAGCGCAACCGAATACCATGGTCATAAAGATACCAGAAGCGATAGCAGTGTATTTGCCAAGACCTTCAACAGCCATGTTGAAGATACCGCCCCACATTACTGAAGTGCAAAGACCTACGAGCAAGAAGGCAAAGATACCTACGGGTACGTCTTGCCATACAACAGTGAGGCTACCCCAGTCAACACCAGGGAAAGCTACGAGTACGTCAGTTGGAGCGAACATACCGAAGAGTACGAGTGCGAGTGTGGCGATTGATACAGTAGTAATCATAGTACGGCTGCTCACCTTGCCACCGATAGATGCACCTACGAAACGGCCGATAAGCATCATAAACCAATATACGGCTACGAGCATACCCACTGTTCCGGCAGGAATCATCATTTCATTAGTCAAGTATTGTTGAACGAAGTTGGGCACACCTACTTCGATACCCATGTAAAGGAAGATAGCTAAAGCACCGAGAGCGAAGTGACGGTGGCTCATAGCACCCTTAATCAAGCTAACTTCAACGGGAGCTTGTTCGGGTTCTTCAATCTTAGTCATGGCGATGATGATGAAAGCCAAAATGAAGATGCCAAGTGCAATCATGAGGGCAGGAGTAGCGTCAGAAATCTTAGCCTTTGTTGCATCGCTGATAAGGGCACCCATCAAGATGTAGCAGCAAACAGCTGCGGTAGAGTTAAACACACCACCCGTCTGAATCAACTGGTTACCAGCGTTACCACCACCACCAAGAATGTTAAGCATTGGGTTAACAACGCAGTTCAAGATACACATACAGAAACCTGCGATGAAAGCACCAACGAGGTAAACGCCAAATACGAGACCTAAGTTTTCTTTGGGATTCTCAATCTGACCGCTATACCACTGAATAGCGATACCTAAGATACCAATAGCCAAACCGATAAGGGCTGTCTTCTTGTAGCCAAATTTGGCGATAAGCATACCTGCAGGAATACCCATTACTAAGTAAGCTACGAAGTTACCGTAGTTACCAATCTGTGCCAATACGTTTGAAATTTCGCCTTGGTTCTTAATAATGGTTGCCATAGGTGTACAAAGGTTTGTCACGAAGGCAATCATAGCGAAGAGCGCAATCATAATGATGATAGCTCCCCATTGTTTCTTTTGATTACTCATTTTTGTTTGTGAGAAAGATAATTAAATTATTAGATAGATTTGTTATTTCGATAGGGTGGTTAGCTGCAAAAGTTTACGAACCTACTCGATTGTAAGTTCGTAAACTTCAGTAACATGTGGTTAGTCTTCTACACCAAACTTGTAGATAGTCTTTTGTGTGTAAACTTGGCCCGGTTTGAGCACTACGGGCGGAAAGTAAGCGCGGTTGGGGCTATCGGGGAAGTGTTGTGCTTCAAAGCAGAGTGCAGAGTGCTTGCCAAAGGTAGCACCGTGCTGCCCCTTGTAGCCGTCAGCCCAATTGTCAGAATAGAATTGTACGCCCGGTTCGGTAGTATAAACTTCCATAGAGCGGCCGCTCTTAGGTTCTACAATCTTAGCTGCGAAAGAGAGTTCGCCTGGTTCGTGCTTATTGAGCACAAAGCAGTGGTCGTAGCCAGCGCCATTCTTGATTTGCTCGTTAGAGAAGTCGGTGAGGTGATCACCAACGGGGTGGGGCGTAGTAAAGTCGAAAGGAGTACCCTTAACGCTACGGATTTCGCCCGTAGGAATGCTATTTTTATCGATGGGTACATAGAAATCAGCATTGATTTGGCAAATTACGTCCTCACAAGTAGGAGTAGGATTAGCGATGCCTGCCAAAGAGAAGAATCCGTGGCTTGTCATGTTGACAATGGTCTTCTTGTTGGTAGTACCCTTATAGTCTATCTTAAGTTCGTTGTCTTCAGTGAGAGAATACATCACGGTCATAGACAATTCACCAGGGAAGCCTTCTTCGTAGTAAGCAGAAACGTAGCGGAGCACAAGTGTGTGGTCGTTGATTTGCTCTGCGTCCCATACGCGAGCGTGGAAACCAGTAGGGCCTCCGTGCAAGTGGTTAGGACCATTGTTAATTGCGAGGCTATATTCCTTGCCATTGAGCGTAAATTTACCATGGCAAATACGATTGCCATAGCGACCTACCAAAGTGCTGAGGAAAGGTTCGGGTGAACTGATGCAGTCGTCAATGTTGTCGTGACCTTGGATAACATTGGCATAGTTGCCATTGCGGTCAGGTACCATAATAGCCACCAATGAACCGCCATAGTTGGTAACGGCTACTTCCATACCATTTGAGTTGTGTAAGAAGTAGAGGTCGACCTTTTTACCTTGTATTTCTTTTTGGAAATCTTCCTTTTTAAGTCCGCTAAGAGACTGTGCTGTATTTTCCATGATAATGAACGATTAGTGTTACTAAATGCGTTATTTATATTGCAAATTTGCAGAATATATTTGGAACGTCCAAGTGTTTACCTAAAAAATGTTACACTTTTATTGCGGTTTTGAGGCGCTATTGCTAAGTAAGGTGTGAAAATCAAAGGGTTTAGCGGGAAGCGATTTTTTGTATTCAGCTATTTTCGTCTTAGGGGTCTAATATTCTCGATTATAAGTAAACAACTTTGTATAATCAATATGTGTGTAAAAGAAATGTATCTGATATGGACTATTTTATGTGATTTCGTTAGTATTTTATGACGAATAGGTAAGAAATGTTGACATAGTGGAGTCGCTATTCTAGAAGAAAAAGCGCGATTTTTTGGGGTAATACGGACAAAAACTGAAATATTCGAAGAGTAAGAGTAATGCTCTCGGTGACTAATTTTACATCTCTCGGTGATGGGTTTCCAATTTATCGAGGAAAATTTCAAATTACTCGTCGGATTTCCAGTTCTTTTTCCTTCTTGTGAGAGTTAAGATTACATATTATTGCATATATTTGTGCTAAAGAGAGTGAATTTTATCATCTCTTGTTTTTCTGTTTAGTGGACTGATTTGACTACCTATTCGTTGTAATGTTCTCATTATCAACTGTTTGCGTGGTTGTAACGCGTTGTGGTTTGCTTATTTCGTGATTGCTATAGAAGGCGCTCGAAAATATTGCAGTTATGAATCCTTTGGGGCGCGAGTTATAAGCTCGTGCCCCAAGTGGACCAAATTGTAGCTTGTCAAGCAAAACGAAAGTTTTTAGACTTTCCTTTTTATTGCGCTCACCTTGCACTACCTTTAAATAAGGTAGGCTGCGGTTCGGCAGTAAAAAGAAAAATTGCATTTTCCTTTTTATTGCGCTCACCTTGCGCTACCTTTAAATAAGGTAGGCTGCGGTTCGGCAATAAAAAGAAAAATTGCATTTTCCTTTTTATTGCGCTCACCTTGCACTACCTTTGCATTATAATATAATAAGGAATAGATTGATGTTAGACAAACAACAAATATTGCAAACGTTGGGATTTGACTCCTTTACGTCCATGCAAGAGGAAATGGCTAAGGTTGGTAGTAGTCGAGGCGGCATTGTGCTGCTTTCGCCTACTGGTTCTGGTAAGACTTTAGGGTATCTGTTGCCTGCCGTAGATAGAATTGATGTAGGCTTGGATACTTTGCAAGTCGTAGTGGTGACGCCAACACGCGAGTTGGCACAGCAGAGCGAGGAGGTACTGAAAAGCATGAAAATCGGCATTCGCTCGTTGGCTCTCTATGGCGGACGCCCTGCAATGGAAGAACATCGCAAGATAAAAGAAGTAAAACCTCAAATAGTCTTTGCAACCCCAGGACGACTTAATGACCACTTAAACAAGGAAAACTTGAACGCGCGTGGCGTTAGCGTTCTCATTATAGACGAATTTGATAAGTGCCTTGAACTTGGTTTTCAAGATGAAATGAATGATTTGTTAAATCATTTCTCTAACTTGTATGGTTGTTGGTTGATGTCAGCAACAGACGCAGAGGAGATTCCACAGTTTATGAATCGTCTGTTTAAGACGTATCATAAGATTGACTATTTGTCTATAGCAGAATCGCAAACCGAGAGTCGACTTCAAGTGCGTTTGGTGCGTTCAGAGAAAAAGGATAAGTTGGAGAGTTTGGCACGTTTGCTGATGCTGATAAAGGGAGAACCTACGATTGTTTTCGTTTCGTATCGCGAAAGTGTCGAGCGCGTTGGTAAGTGGTTGCGAGAGCAAGGCTTTACAGTCGAGATGTATCATGGCGGCATGGAACAAGAATGGCGCGAAAGAGCTTTATATAAGTTTCGTAGCGGAGCAGCGAATGTATTGGTAAGTACGGACTTAGCAGCGCGTGGCTTAGATATACCTGAAGTTCGGGCGATTGTTCACTACCACCTGCCCATGAAGGAAGAAGACTATACACACCGAAACGGACGAACGGCACGTTGGGACGCTGAGGGCGTTGTTTATTGGCTATTAGGCCCAACGGAGCAACTCCCCGCATTTGTGAATGCTGAGCAGATAGAAGAAGAAAGCATTGCCAACGTTATGCAAATTTGTCCCATCCAACCACGTTACGCTACGATTTATATCGGTCGTGGCAAACGAGACAAATTGAGTAAGGGCGATGTGCTTGGCTTCTTATGCAAGAAAGGTGGGTTGCGCGCTGATGAGATAGGACGTATTGACATCGGGTCGCATTATGCGTATGTGTCGGTGTTGCGGAAGCAATTAAAGACCGTGCTACGCCAAGTGAGTGGAGAGAAGATTAAAGGTATGAAAACTTTAATTGAAGAAATGCGTCGTTAGACGTTGATTTGTAACAAGTTTGAAAAATGGACGTAAAGATAAAAGACGCTGTTTTAGCCCAAGCGGCGGGTGAAGGCATGGATGCCTTCTTAACAGCGATATTGTCGGCAATAAAGGAAGTTGTAGGAGACGAACTAAACGCTTCAAGTATGCAACAACTCACTGCAGACCAGATTACATTGTGGGGGTATATGACATTGCGTGACGAACTGATGGACGGAGGTTTTGTTCAACTTATTTATAATGGTTATGGTCCCTTCTTCTTTGACAACCCTTTTGCAAAGGCCATGCGCTTATGGGGCTTGCACGATTTCTCGAAGTTGCTCTATAAGGCTAAGAAAGAGTACGATGCACACAAGGCCGACCTGACGCGCGAGCGTACAGACGATGATTTTATGGCATTGTTTGAGCAATATCCCGTGTTTGATGACTTGGATGACGAGTTCGTTGAAGAAGAGGAGGATATTACAGCAGCCGTAGCTCATTATGTAGACGAACATTTGAGTGCATTTGTAGTAGTAGAATAAAGGATTTTGTAAAGTAAAAATATATATATATGGGAAAGTCGAAAGTATTGCCTACTTCGCGTATCAATATAAAGAACAAACGTGCCGAACACGATTATTTGGTGATAGATAAGTTTACGGCGGGCATTGTGCTTACTGGTACAGAAATAAAGAGTATTCGCGCTGGTAAAGCAAGTTTGGTCGACACGTTTTGCTATATCAATAATGGTGAGATGTGGATGAAGAATGCTTACATTGCCGAATATGAATTTGGATCGTATAACAATCATTCCACTCGTCGCGATCGTAAGCTATTGTTGAATCGCAAGGAGATACGCTCACTGCAAGATGACACCAAGTCACCTGGTTTTACGATTGTGCCCCTTCGTATGTTTATCAACGAAAAAGGATTGGCTAAAGTGGTAATAGGCTTGTGTCGTGGTAAGAAAGAATACGATAAGCGCAACACGTTGAAAGAAAAGCAAGACCGCCGCGAAATGGATCGCGCTATGAAAGTAAGAATTTAACAAAACGTTGGGCAGATGAAAAGGTGGGTGTACATTTTACTTCTGTTGGTGTCGCTGCTTAATGTGCAATATGCAAGCGGAATGATACGTTTGCAGGACGGACGACTGTATAATACGGATACGCAGAGTGGTGTATCATATAAAGCTGCGTCGATGTGGTATGCTCCGCTGTTAGGCGCAAGCAAGGATAAGCATGACCGACAACGACTTGTAGAAGAGTTAGACTCATTGCAAAAGATAGGCGTGAACGTCGTTGAGGTGTTAGCTGGAACTAAAATAGAATTTGTTGCAACAAAGGATAGCACGCAGCGTGCACGAGGCAGCGTACGCACGTTGGTAGGTGAGAAGTCATATTTTCGTGGCATGGACTTTTTGTTAAACGAACTGAAGCGTCGCAATATGTGGGCGGTGGTGAGTTTGGACAGAATAGCCTGCCTTGACCCACAGCGACAAGAAAAGTATGGAACTTTTGTTGAAAAATGGCTTACGCATGAAAATGCCTTGACAGGTGTCGTATATAAAGATGACGCAAGCATCTTAGCATGGAAAGTATGTGACGACTTGCGGATAGGTGGCGATTCAATGTCGCTTTATACGACATGGGTTAAGGATTGTGTGAGTTGTATCAGACAGGTTGACGATAAACACTTGATAATGGCGGTGTATGCTCCATTCAAGCAGCGTGATGCAGAAGAAGATGCGAGGTCGCTATCCTCCTTTACGGCAGAAACGGGCATAGATTGTGCGGAAATAGTTATATCGCCTTGTGAACAAGGTTGGGTAAGTAAGGGGGCTATCATAGAAGGTTTGCCCCACCTCTTTTTGTCGTTGGACAATTATATAGCTGCCTATAACAGAGTGATGTATAGCAGTGAACGCCCCTATATTGTTCGTGTGCAGTACCCAAGAGATGCCTTTTTTACAAGACCTAGCACGTCATGCAGTGCTCGCGAAACGTTCTTTGAGTACATGGGGCTAAAAGTGATTGAATGCAGACGTAACGAAGAAGCCCTTATGGGCTGGAGCATTAAAGGGTGGGGCGGCCAAGCAAAACCCAATAGTTTGGGCGTTTGGGACGATGTTACGGAATACACCTCGGAATACCCTGATGAAGTAAAAGGTTTGTATTCAGTCTTTAGTGCTGACAAATCGACAGTAGACGTACTAACGAAACAATTTAAAGAAGAATGAGCGTAAAACTAACCATGTTGGGAACGGGATATGCAACTGCTATGCGATGTTATAACACCTGTTTTTTATTGCAGTCGGCCGACACTTTGTTAATGGTAGACGCAGGCGGTGGAAATGGTGTGCTTAATCAGTTAGAACGTGTAGGCGTCCCTTTGGAGAAGATTCATCATCTGTTTTTAACCCACGCACATACTGACCACGTGTTGGGTGCTGTCTGGGTCGTGCGTATAATACTCCAGATGATGAAGAAGGGTAAGTATGATGGCGCGTTGCATCTGTATGGTAATGACAAGGTTGTGAATGTCCTGCAATGGATATGTCAAAATACGATACCAATGAGTTTGCTAAAATTCTTTGACGAACGCGTGGTAGTGAGTGTGTTACAAGACGGAGAACTCTTTACAATTAACGACTGGCATCTTGTAGCATTTGATATTCATTCTACGAAAGAAAAGCAGTATGGATTTCGTGTTGACTTCGCTAATCAGCATTCTTTAGCTTGCTTGGGTGATGAGCCTTATAATGCTGCGAATAAGTCATGGGTGAAAGACGTTGATTGGCTTTTGTGTGAAGCTTTCTGTTTACGAACAGACGCGGAGAAGTTTCAACCCTACGAGAAACACCATAGTACGGCAAAAGATGCAGCTCAATTGGCAAACGAACTGAAAATAAAAAACTTGTTGCTTTATCATACAGAGGACACCTCGTTGGCAACGCGAAAGCAGTCATACACGGCTGAAGCCCAATCGTGCTTTAGCGGTAACGTGGTAGTTCCGAATGATTTAGAGACGATAGAGTTATTTTGACTAGATCTGAATCTTTAATTCCTTACTTAAGTTTCGGATTTAACAAGAGCAGGTTGAACTTGAGTTAATGAAACCTAACCTTGTTACGGATGTTGAAGTGGGAGGTGCTACAACAGCCGACAATACTTATGTGGAGTCTGGTGTGAAAGGCACGGAAGACGTGACTTTACAAGTGGATTCATTAATCTTTTCCATTAATCTTGTTCTATAGTCTGAACAATTTCTCTTCTTATGTTTTTAATGGAAAGATTAATGAACAAGATTAATGGTCAATTAATGAAGCATTAATGTTTAAAAAAAACAAGCGCGAAGCGTGCCTTAATGTTCATTCCTGTCTCTTCGACAAATTGCAGTTTATCGGTTCTTATCTATTTTAGACGTTATATATCACAATAAATTAGTACATTTCCTGACTTTGTCACTCAAAAAATACGTATTTTATATTTATAACTGATTGATAAACAATATTTTGTATCTTTGCGTACCCTTGTTTTGGGTGACGCAATGACGAAGTCAGAAATTGACAAGTCGCAGCAATGGATGGGGATATGCCAAGAGAAAGCAAAAGCTGAAAGAATACATAAGAGGGTGGGTCGGCTATTATCATCTTGCTAATATGAAACGTCTCTTACTTGATACTGATGAATGGTTAAGGCGTAGAATTCGCATGTGTATATGGAAAGCTTGGAAGAAATCCAAGAGAAAAGTGGCAAACCTCATTAAATGTGGTATTAATAAATACCAAGCATACGAATGGGGTAATACTCGCAAGGGCTATTGGCGTATAGCAGACAGCTACATACTGCACAGAGCTATAACAAATGAGCATCTATGTAGGGCAGGGTATGCTACTTTAATGGATGCGTATCTCGAATGGTCTCCAAAATAGGAACCGCCGTATGTGGAACCGCACGTACGGTGGTGTGAGAGGTCGAAAAACGAAAGTAGGAAGAAAACTGCTTCGTTTTCCTCCTACTTGATTGGACTATGTCTTATTCTATAATTATTAATCTATTCTATTTCACTTTCTTATAACCGTAAGCAGCGTTCTTTCCCAACTGCTCCTCAATGCGGATAAGCTGGTTGTACTTTGCCATACGGTCGGTACGGCTCATCGAACCTGTCTTAATCTGACCAGAGTTGGTAGCCACAGCGATATCGGCGATTGTCGTATCCTCTGTTTCACCTGAACGGTGTGACGTGACAGTAGTGTAGCCATGACGATGGGCCATCTCTATAGCATCCAAGGTCTCTGTAAGCGAGCCAATCTGGTTCACCTTGATAAGGATAGAGTTAGCAGCGCCCATCTTGATGCCCTTCTCCAAGAACTTCACGTTCGTAACAAAGAGGTCGTCACCAACCAACTGGCAACGGTCACCGATGGCAGCCGTAAGCTTAACCCAGTTGTCCCAATCGTTCTCGTCAAGACCGTCCTCGATGGAATCGATAGGATATTTGGTAATCAGTTCTTCCAAGAACTTGATTTGCTCAGCAGCTGTGAGTTTCTTGCCGTTAGGATCCTTCTTCTTGCCGTCCTTCAGCTGGCGGTAATCGTAATACCACTCACCATTCTCCTGAACAGCAAACTCGCTGGCAGCACAGTCCATGGCAATCTTCACATCCTTTCCTGGCTCATAACCGGCATCCTTGATTGCCTGGCAGATGCTCTCAAGGGCGTCCTCAATGCCATTGAGTGCAGGAGCGAAACCGCCCTCGTCGCCGACAGCAGTGGAAAGGCCGCGACTCTTCAGGAGCTTTGCCAAGGCATGGAACACCTCCGCCCCCATACGGATTGCCTCCTTCTCATTAGGAGCACCCACAGGACGGATCATAAACTCCTGGAAAGCGATTGGAGCATCAGAGTGAGCACCACCGTTGATGATGTTCATCATAGGAACTGGAAGGGTGTAAGTGTTGCAACCGCCGATGTAGCGATACAGCGGGATATGGAGATACTCGGCAGCAGCATGAGCCACAGCAAGCGATACGCCAAGAATGGCATTGGCACCTAAGTTTGACTTGGTCTTAGTGCCATCCAGCTCCAACATCTTATAGTCGATAGTACGCTGCTCCAAGGCAGAGAATCCGACCAAAGCCGGAGCAATCACGTTATTGACATTCTCTACAGCCTTTAATACTCCCTTGCCACAATAACGGCTCTTATCGCCATCACGAAGCTCCAGTGCCTCATTCTCACCAGTTGAAGCACCTGACGGAACTGATGCACGACCAACCACGCCAGACTTTAATAATACCTCAACCTCTACTGTAGGATTGCCACGAGAATCCAAGATTTCTCTTGCATGAACATTTTCGATAATCATAATACAATAATATCTTTAACTTTATATACCTATATATAAACAGTATAAATGCAACATTGGTTGCACAAATACGATTCTTTTTACGAATGCAAAAATAGTACTTATAAGAAAAAACGCCAAATTCAGAGCATACTCAAAAATAGGTATTTCGCTGAAAATACCTACTTGTAAGTATAACGGATTTAAGTTTAGCAAGTTTCCAACTAGCTAAACAGCAGACAAGTTGACAAGAAACGAGTAGACAAGGAACGAGTAGACAAGGTGCTTGCATTGGCTAAGACTATCACAACCATACAAATTAAGCTGCCTCTGAACAAGGGTTTACACCCAAACAATGCTGATGGCAAGACATCAGAAAATAGCTAAACTCTTTGACGAAGAATTTTGGGTGACGCAATGACGAAGTCAGGAGATAAATCAAAGGTTTTGAAAACGTATGGATATATGTTCGATAAACTGAAGTTTGAAATCCTCTACAAAATGTTTCAGAACGCCCAAAATAGGCATTGTGGTTACGTATATTTTACCTTTGCATATTTTATGTTTCATGTTTCATTTCTATGTTTCAACTTATTGATTATCAATACTTTTGAAGACTGAAACATAACACTTTTATGTTTCACTTTTAGTTTCAATGTTTTCTCTAAAAAAGGAAATAGGAATAGCCAAAGCAATATGCAAACCT
>UQHJ01000013.1 GCA_900540885.1 uncultured Prevotella sp. | reverse complement strand
TTCATGTATTTGTTAGTCAAGGCATCGAACCTTGACTAACAAATGCCGACGCGGGGACGCGTCGCCCCCAGGTGAGGACGCGCCCCCCAATTAGGCTAATAAATTGCAGTTTGAATCATCTTTACCCATTACGTAACGCCTCGATTTTGGCATCTAGCTCTACTTCGTCTGAGCAGAACACCTCACGAGGTTTGGAACCACGCGTGGGGCCAACGATGCCGGCACGCTCCAGTTGGTCCATAAGGCGACCTGCACGGTTGAAGCCAATAGAGAACTTGCGCTGAATGAGCGAAGTTGACCCCTGCTGATGTACCACAACCAAGCGCGCTGCCTCCTCGAAGAGCGAATCCAACGTTTCACCCGACAAATCGCCAGGCCCCTTGCCACCTCCGTCGTCGTCCATCTGCGGTTCGGGCAGTTCAAAGGCCTCTAAATAACCTTGCTGCTCTGAGATAAACTCATTAATTTTCTCTACCTCGGGGGTATCGACAAAGGCACATTGCACACGCGTCGGCGTATTGCCACAGAGGAAGAGCATATCACCCTTACCTACTAATTGATTGGCACCGCTTTGGTCCAAAATGGTGCGGCTATCAATCTGCGACATCACCTTAAAGGCCATACGAGCTGGGAAGTTGGCCTTAATCGTACCTGTAATAATGTTGGTCGTAGGACGTTGTGTGGCGATGACCATGTGTATGCCCACAGCACGTGCCAACTGAGCAATACGCGCAATCGGCATCTCAACTTCCTTACCCGCTGTCATAATCAAGTCGCCAAACTCGTCGATGATCACTACAATGTAGGGCATGAAGTCATGGCCTAAAGCTTGGGGCAACTGGCGCGCCTTAAACTTGGCATTGTACTCCTTAATATTACGCACCTTGGCCTTCTTGAGCAAGTCATAACGGTGGTCCATTAACTGACAGAGGCTCTTGAGCGTTTGCACGACCTTCGTCACGTCGGTGATGATAGGGTCTTCATTCTCGTCAGGTATCTTGGCCAAGAAGTGACGTTCGATAGGGGCATAGATAGAGAACTCTACCTTCTTAGGGTCAATCATCACAAACTTCAACTCGGCGGGGTGCTTCTTATAAAGTAAGGATGTGATAATAGCGTTCAAGCCGACTGACTTACCCTGTCCCGTAGCACCAGCTACGAGCAAGTGGGGCATCTTGGCTAAGTCGACCATAAACACTTCGTTGGTAATGGTCTTACCCAGCGCGATAGGCAGTTCAAACGTGGAGTCTTGGAACTTACGCGTATTGATAATGCTCTCCATCGACACGATGCGCGGATTCTTATTCGGCACTTCGATACCAATCGTTCCCTTGCCCGGAATAGGAGCAATGATACGAATGCCTAAGGCTGAAAGGGAGAGGGCGATATCGTCCTCCAAGTTACGTATCTTGTTAATGCGCACACCAGGCGCTGGAGTAACTTCATAAAGCGTAATCGTAGGACCGATCGTGGCTTTGATGCTCGAAATTTCTACACCAAAGTTGCGCAACACGTTGATGATACGGTCTTTATTCGCATTCTGTTCGACCATGTCGATAGCGGGTCCATTGTCTTCGTAATGCTTCAGCAATGGAATGGTGGGAAACTTATAGAAACGGAGATCCTTACGAGGGTCGTAAGGCTCTTGTGCCAATACTTCTTCTACGGTCTTGCCATGTGCCTTATCGTCTATGACGGGGGCGGTAATGTCCAACTTAGTATCGGTGTGATCCGCTGATTCCTCAGGCACAGCTATCTCAAGTTCAGCCGTTCCCCCTGCAGTAGATGCTGTAGTAGTTGTCGAAGTGGGAGTTGTACTCAAGTCGATAGATGTTGTGCGTTCAGCTTCATCGTTCGCAGCCTCATCGTCTACCTTGTTAAGGTCAATCACAGGAGCGTTTTCGTCCAATTGAGCCTCCTCATCAGTTGCTGCCACATGGGACTCTTGCAGTTCGAGCTCGATATTCTGTTCTTCATCTTCCTCTGCGTCACTACCCTTTCGTGGTAACTTTTTGATATAATCTTGTGGGTGCATCATACGACGCACAATAGTTACCGTTTCGCTGGTCAGATACATCAAGTAGAAGACGGCCGTAGCCAACACCACAATCCATGCTCCAAGGCTGCCTAAGTTGTTGGCCAAGAAGTTCTTCACATAGTCGCCATGTCCGCCTCCTAATCTGAAACTAAAGAAGTTTATAGCCTTGCTGGGCAATACATCGGTGATGAGCGAAAGAAACACGGATCCCCATATCATGATGATTGAAAAGTTGAGGAACCATTTCCACAACCGAATATGATAACCTGCCACCCACTTTATGCCCACTAACAACGTAAATACGGGGATTAGCAGAGAGAAGAAGCCGAAGCAGGTGTCCATAAAGTAGTTGGACAAGATAGCTCCCAACTTTCCACCATAGTTAGCGGCATGCGTCAGCGAGCCATACTGCACGTATGATTGGTCAATGCGGCCAGTGAATATATTTGAAACAAAACTGATAATAAGGTATACACTGATGCATAACACACAGACACCAGCAATGAACACAAGATTATCGGTCTGTGCGTAATTGCCTATTTGCTCTTTCACATACATCTTCAGCTCTCCTTGGCGAAAGAGTTTCCATAGGCTGGGGGGCGCAGGGGTTGTACCCGCATTACGTTTCCCCCCTTTTTTATTATTTGCTTTCTTAGCCATTTGTTTCTTTTATTTGTGACGAGTTGGTGAGTTGACAAGTTGACGAGTAAGTCAGTCTAAAGTTCAGTAACTTACTTGTCAACTCGTTAACCCGTCTCTACTTCGTATAGAAATCAATCATGCGAGTAATAGCGCGTTGACATACAGGGCAGAAGGCTGCACACTCATTTGTTTTCATACGACAGTCTTGGTAAGCTCGATATACTCCTTTTGACATATAGCCGCCACCTTCATAAACGCCAATGCGATTTATTATACGCTCATTAGGCGGAGTGGGTATTTGGGTGCCACGCGGCAAGAGGTCTTGCCACTTCGCACCAAAGTCTTTTAACGTGGTAAGATTTTGTTCCCACGGCTCGCGGTCTGACGAATAATAGTTTTCGTATTGGTCGTCATAATAATATTCATCGGCCAGACCTGCAAAGCTATGTCCGAACTCATGTACTACGACCGGTTCGAACTTTGCGTGATGTGCCGTAGTTAGCATATAGGCATTGTATATACCACCACCGCCATACGTATCAGTATTAGCCAGAATGATGATGTGTTCGTAAGGAATGCGTGCCAAGAGGTTGTGCAAGTCGCGTTGATGGAGGGTCGTAAGGTAGCGGTCAGAATAGAACGTTGAGAAGTGCGAACTCAATGCCGTATTGCGCCACAAGCCTTCCTTCGGCACACTCACGTCACTATCAGTCGAAGCTGCTGCCACTGCTACAAAGTTAAATTGATTAGCCATGTGTTTGAAAGGTTCGTGCGACAAAATAGCATTCACAGCCTTTTGAGCATCAGCATAGAACAGGTCTGCTTGTTGGGCTGTATATCCTTCTGCTACAATAGCCACGTCAATCTTATCTTCCGCACTACCACTGCGCAACAGATAACGATGTGGCGGAATGGGAGCATGGTCTAACCGACGGATCAAGATGTCATGAGGGTCGACACGATGCGTGAAACTCATCTGCACCCCACCCTTATTATCATATAATTTAATGCACACCTCAGCCTCACGCTTGGGCATTGGCAGTAAGAAGGTGTTTTCAAAGGAACGAGCAGTCAGCGTAGCCTCTTCTGTACTCAGCCACTCTTGGAAGAGCGTTGAAAACGACTGTCGATATATCACCTTGTGCGTTGCCACGTCAGTCAGCGTAATATCGCCATTTCCATGCAATGGCACACTGTCCATATTGACGTTCCGTCCTGCCCAACCAGGCAAAGAGCAAAGTTCTGACAGTGCGATATGTTGCACCTTTGCATTACCGCTAAAATCATAATCCACGCGCAGTGTACGTTCCGTACGTGTCGTATCTTGGTTCCTTGCAATATTTTCCCCAAATGCCGTAAAACTAAACACTGAACAAAGCAAGGATATAAAAAGTCGAAACATGTAAAAGTATTTAAATATGCGTTAATCTACTATCCTTGCAAAGGTACTACAAACCGAGCGCAATGAAAAGAAAAACGCAGTTTTTATTTTTTCAGCAAACTGTAATTTGTCTGCCTAACGAGAATGAACATTAACGAAAAAATTAATGAAATAATTAATGTTCAATTAATGATAATTAATGTTCAAGACAAAGCGCGAAGCGCATAACATAAATAGTTAACGTTTAAAATTAGGCGCGCTTCGCGCGTTGTTTTGAACATTAATTATCATTAATTGAACATTAATTATTTCATTAATTTTTTTTCGTCAATTATTCGTTAATGTTCATTCTCGTTAGGCCGATAAATTGCAGTTTATCTATCAGAAAGGATACCCAATAGCAAAGTGTAGGCCGAGTCCGTCTTTAAAACGTTCGATGTTATAAAAGCCAGACTTAGAGGTAGCATAGGGAGCATGTAAGCCGATACCAACATCAAAGCGAATGACCAAGAAATCGAGGTCATAGCGTAATCCAACACCCGTGCCAAGGGCGATGTTCTTGAGTGTAGAAGCGGTAAGTTGTGCGCCAGGGCGCTTTGCATCATGACGAAGCGTCCACACATTGCCCGCATCTAAAAAGATAGCACCGTGCAGGTCGCCAACGAGGCGAGCGCGAAGTTCAGCATTCGCCTCCAACTTAACATCACCCGTTTGGTCCATGTAAGAGTACTTGCTATTCTTAGGACGATAAGCACCAGGACCTAACGAACGCACCGTAAAGGCACGAATACTATTGGCACCGCCTACATAGAATTGATCCGAGTAAGGGGCCGCTTCGCTATTGCCATAACTATAAATCACACCACCAAATAGGCGCGTTGCAATGTTGATATTGGGTGTCAACTTAAATAGTTTATGCGCCTCAGCAGTCAGTTTGAGATATTGTGCAAAAGGATTGCCGAAGAGATTTTTATTGCGTTTGGTCAACTTCTGACCAGCAACGGCATAAATGGCCGAAGTGATGTTGCCAGCCTCCTTCATCGACAACTGCACCCACCAAGGATTATTGCTACTCACCGCGCTTTGATAAGTAAAAGTGTACGACAACGAAGGCACAAATTGATTGCGCATCGAAACGTAAAGGGCGGGGTTGGCCGTCATGATAGAGTCGAAGATGTGTGTCGTATGATTCAGGCGGTCAAAATCGAGGCTGAATAGCGTTAAATCATGCTGAGCTGTAGTGCGCTTGTACCAATGGTAGTTGGCACTAATACCGAAACTCACCATGTTGAAGAACTTAGAACGATTCTTCCAATCCGCATCTAATGCAAATTGTGTGGAAGAAGGGAAACGCACCCCTCTGCGACTTATCCCGGGAAAAACAAAACGTGGGAACTTAAAGGCCAACTGCGTGCCAAGCTCGTAAGAGTTGAGTAACGAGTTGCGGCCGTTGGTGTTGCGTCCTGTTTGCCATTCATACGAACCGAATATCTTAAATGACACCTTTTCAGCTCCTCGGAAAGCATTACGCTTGGCGAGTTCATATGAGATACCTGGCCCCACCTGCTGATTGCTCTTCATGGTTGCATTCATTTCAAAGGTGGAGTCATAGAGCTTATCCATTACGGCCGAAACGACCACATCAAGTGTATCGCACGTGGCTGAAGTGTCGCGCGGCACGTAATTAACGTCCACCTGACTCAATACCCCCAGTTGCCCTAACTTTGTGCTGGTCATCATTTGGTCCTCTTGGGTGTAGCGTTCGCCCTTGCGATGAGCGATAGCGTGACGCCATATATTGGCACGCAAGGGCATCTTTTTACCAGCAAAGCTATAGGTGTAGTTACGACGTACCGAGGTCGAATCAAGCGGTTCGTTGTCGCGATTGCGTACATTAATGAAAGTGTGACCGATATACCAAGGGTGGTCAGCTTTTACGGGACGATTGTCAACGGGGATAACTTGCAGTTGCACATAGTTCTTGTGCTGAATCGTGTCAGCACGATAGGTGGTATAATTAGCATTGTAAAAGTAATAGCCATTGTTGCGCATCAACGTTTCGATACGCGACTGTTCGTTCGACAGGTTGACTACACTAAAGGCATCACCTCGTTTGAGCAAACGCTCTGCTTGATGTTGGCGTAGAATACTATCCATTGGTACTGGATAGCCCAGATAAGCAATCGAATCGAGTCGATACAATTGTCCAGCTCGCACATTGTAGGCCACTTTGGCCTTCTTGGGGTTCTTCTCGCTGACCACGTTATAGTCCACCTTGCCGTGAAAGTAACCATAGTTATGGAGCGTATTGGTGGCCACTTTAGCACGCATCTCTGGACTCACTTGGCTAATGAGTACGGGTTCTGTACCAAATGTCTTGAATATCCACTTGCCAATAGCCCCCTTCGCATCGTAAAGTCCGTTATGCACCCAAAGTCCAATCTGCCAAGGCCAGCTCATGGAAGACGAACCGAAGATGGCATTGTTGGGAGGATAAGCCAATACGGCCTCTACTTCCTCCTTAGCTGTAGCAAAGTCCGCTTCCGTTTTCGCTTGTGAGGCCTTAATGGCTTTTCGCTCTTCTTTGGTCAAGTTTTTTTTATTCTTCGTCAGCAAAGAGTCAAGTTGCAGTGTGCTTTTTCCCTCAATCACACTACTCCACTTATTGACAGCATTGGCCACAGCCGTGATTACCCCCACCGAATCGCGTCCTTTGCGACGCAATACAGAGGGGTCGTCAGCGTAGGTGATTTTGCTAATGCCCGTATAGAGTTGTTCGTTTTCTGGCAGCGAGCGTGTCGTCGAACACGCAGCAGCTAATAGTAAAGCGAACAGAAATAACAGAAATTTGTTCATTGTATTAATCGCAGAATCAAGTGTTAAGTATTAAGTAATGTTCAAAAAAATAACTTGTAGAAAAATCAGCTAGGACGGGCTGAAAGCCCAATGAAACTTTCAGAAAATTGCACAAGTTATTTTTTAACATTACTGAACAAGGAACTGAGTGCATAAAGGTAACCATTCGCACATTTGCACATTCGCACATTTACCAATCATTCCCTACTTTTTCTTTTTAAAGATAAAGAGTTCGCCCAATCGGTCAGTCTTGCGGCGTAGGACAAGTCCGGCGCCAGTCTTGGTGAGTTGACCTTCGAGGGGGTCCTGCGAGTCGCGATCGTAGAACACTTTGACATAGCGCGTTGCCCCTTGATCCAATCGATATTCCACCGAAACGTTGTTGATAAAACTTTCGGCGCTATTGGTAGCATCAGCACCTGTCGACACCTTGCCACCAATAATCACACTGATGCGATTGCCCCAAAAGCGTTTGGCAAATTGGAAGGAGTAATCAGTCGTAGAAGTACCCATCTGAGAGGTACCACTTTCTACGCCTAAGTTGATGTCGATAGATTTTAGAGCTGACCCCGCAATATTTTGGATTTCACTTTGTAAGAAAGCATTCAAGGCATTATTGGCCTTAAAGCCCGAACCCGAAAGCATGGTTTCATCCGTCATATACATGCCTGTAGCCATCATCGTTACGGCAGCCTTGCCACGTTGATCAGCCGACATCGAAGCCAACTGATTTTGAATGTTAAGGTCCTCAGGGGCTTCAATTGTAAATTCCAAGCCCATTTCATTAAGGGGCTGCGAGAGCTTTACACCCACATCAAAAGCGACGGAGCGCTGTTGATCGTTTTCAGTCACAACGGCCTTGGTGCGCTCTTTAGCAGCAATACTGAGTGTGGGATTCATTACGTCGCCCGTAAACTCTACGTACGAGCCTTGTACCAATTGAAACGTTTTGAGCGGAATGACGGGTAATTGATACTTCATTTCACCACTGTTGGTGGTGAAGCGTCCCGTCATACGCATATCGCCCTGTTGCGTCATGCGGAAGGTAAGGTCGCCACCGCCCTCAAGGTTGACGTAGCTTTGTCCGTCTTCACTCAGATTGCAGTGGAAGATGGCTGCATCGCTTATCGAAATGCCGAGCGTGAGGTCAATACCACTTTCATTCAGTGCCTTCTTCTCCTCCACTCGCGTCGTGTCATTAAAGTTGGTGAACTGTACCAAGTCGTGTAGACGGTCGTCAACCGATAGAGGAGAATTCTTTAATATATAGGTAACGTCCGTGCGATCTAACACTTCAAGTTTGCCACGTAGCGACAGATTACTCGTCGTCCCCTTGAGTGTACCAAGATAGTTGGCATACACCTTACCAAAGACCATCGACTGCACTTTCTTACGCGTATTGATGAGTTCAAAGTTATTGGCCTTCATGGTGAAATCCATGCGCATGCGGTCGAAGTCCGACATATCGAACGTACCATTTAGTACGAGTGGATTCTTGCCCGTAGAGTAAAGGTTGTAGTCGTTGAAGTAAAGGCGGCTATCTTTAATTTCGACAGCTTGTTCGTCGGTGCGGAAATCGAAGCCATACACGTCAGAGTAGATGTGAGCCGAGTCAAGGTCAAGGGTACCATTTACGATAGGATGACTCAAATCGCCCTTTACTTCAAGGTTGCCCCCTGCAATGCCCTTCAAAGCTACGTCTGTGCCTGCCATGAAACCATTGAGCATCTGTAGTGGGAAGTCGTGTAATTGAGCATCACCCTCAAAGGTTCCGCCATTGCGGTCGAAGTAAGTACCATTGCAGGCTAATACCTCTTCTCCGTTAGAACTGATAAAGGCAGAAGCATGGTGTTCACCTCCCGCTTTAGGTAGGTAAATAGCATCAATGCCTACATTGCCCAAAGGCATATCTTCATACTTAAAGTTGTCGGCAGCTAAGGAAGCCATGGCCGAGAATTGCCGATGCTGCCAATCGTCGGTAACGTGAATGTCGCCGCTGAGCATACCACTCAGTTTGGGCATATAGGGTAACACCATTGAAAGTTCGCCTAAGTTGACTTGATTAACACTGACTGTAATGTCATTGGTAGAGTCCTTTGGCTCGCCATATATCTTGAGTCCTGTGCCGTCATCGGCCAAGAGGTCGAGGTCGGCTCGTATCGTGTGGTCGTTGCCCAAGAAGATGTAGTTATTCTGATTGACCGTAAAGTTGCGGTAAGCCAATACGGGATTCTCAGGATAGAGGCGGAGGTTAATGCCGCCAGCTTGCAGTTCCGCTTGTAATCCTAAGTCTACACCGCGTTCGCCCTCACTATCGTAGTAAGAGAGTTCTATGCCAGCGCCTGACTTCATTAAGTAGGCCTTCGTTTTCACTTCAAGTGGATTAGGATTCTTCTTATTATTCTTCACCAATCCACGTAGTTGTATGCCAGTGGTGTCCTGGAATATGTGCGTATCAATGGTGTCGAGCAATAAAGCTCCCACGTTTAGCGCCCCAATACGGGCCTCACCATTCATGCCTTGTAAGGGGTGGGTGTTGAGGTTGACGTAAGCCGAACTGAAGGAATAGCCCTTCATGCGCGCGATGTTGTAGAGCGGATTGTCACGCCCTGCGTTGAGATAGAACGACATCGCAGGCAAGTAGGTTTTCAACTTCTCTTGGTCAATGTTATAGGCTTGCACTTCTTTCGTTGCTTCCGTAGCAAAGCGGCTGAAATGGTTGGCTAAATAGGGGAAGTCGTGACGCGAACCCAAATTGAGTGTTAAGTCGCCAGCCGAAATGAAAGCGGTCGTCGTGTCGCGTTGCGAGGAAAGGTCGAATAGTATGTCCTTGGCCATGCTACTCATGCGCGGTGTCGTAAAGCGGTTGTGACGAATGCCCCCTACGAGGGTGTAATACTTAAACGACTTGTCGGCTGTAGCTTTAAGGTCGATGTCTGTGCCAAAGAATAGCGTGTCTTTTGCTATGCCTAAGCGTTTGAAGTCGAGATTGGGCAGGGAGGCTTGCAAGGCCAACTCGTATCCGTGTTTTAGGAACAATGCTTCCAATCGTCCCTCAGCCTCAATAAGCGGATTATTGGCCTTAAACTGTGCTGTGGCGTGTCCTCCGCGTGTGTTGGCAGCTAAGTGAATGCCACTTAAGTTATAATGGTCATAAGTTAGACCATTTATCTGTGCTTCGGCCGTAAGAGAACTATGGGGGGAGAGTACGTCAAATCCTGTGCCTGATGCGCGCAACGTTCCACTAAAAGGCCCGATGGGTTGTCCTTTCACAATTTGAGCGATGGGGAAGTTGTTGGCCTGTGCTACCACGTTGAACTGTTCGCGTTTGAGTTCACAATGTGCTTTTGCAATCAGTGAACCTTGGCCGCAGCGTGCGGTGAGGTGGGTATCGTACGTATTGCCCTTGAAAGCAACCCACCCTTGTGCGCTTAGTCCGTTAGGGACGTTAATGCTCTGTGTAATATTGTGGGGAAGTACGCTGCGCAAAACGGCCAAATGCTGCGTTTGCAAATTGAGGTCAAAGCGTCCGTTGCGGCAGTTCTTCAGCGCATAGTTTAGGTAGCCATGCGTTGAGAGTTGTGCAATGCCTTTCCACCCAACGTAGAGGTTGTTCAAACGGAGGTGATCAATATTGCCGTCTACCTCTCCTTTGAGCATAAGAGGTGTGGCGGGAATTAATCGCAGATAGGAAGGAGCTACGTAGCCTGTGGCTAATGTAGCAATGTCTTGATGTCCCAAAATGGCATCTATCATGGCTTGGCAGTGGCCGCCTTTCCCTTCGGTGAAGGAACGGAAGTCAAAGGCTACATTAGCGTCAATGCGTGAATAGGGGGTACGTAAGCAGAGAGCGGGCAAGTTCATACGCACGGAGTCTAAATAAACGCCTCCACTGAGGCGATTGACGATGAGTCCGCACTTCTCTTTAAGCTGCAAATAGCGCACTCCCATACGTAAGACACCTTGCGCATTGTAGCTGAGGGTGTCTAATTGTAAGTTAAGTCCCGTTAAGGCTATGTGATTGGGGTCGATGCCTTTTGTGGGTTTGAGGTAAGGAATGTCGTAATTTGCGCCCGTATTTTGAATGCAGAGTGATTGCACAGCATAATAGTTGCGTCCTGTGTCGAAACTTCCTCCACGTAGCGATAGTCGTCCCACGTTGGCAGCAATGCGCATAGAATCGCCAGGTAGGACGAGACGGACTTGACTTTGTTCGATTTCAGCTTTGTGAACGGCAATGTTCCACTTGGCTTTGCTTTCGGTGGTGTCTTTTTGTGCGGTATCACTCAGTTCTACTAATAGGTTGGCTCCGCGTAATTGAGCGCGGTCAACGTTTACTAACTCCCGTTTCCAATCTACGCCGTGAGTAGCAGCAGTGAAGTGGTCTGCACTTCCCTTAATGTGTGTATCGGAAATGTAGCTTTTGGTGTCAAGTTTTAGTCCGTAGAGTTCCACTCCGTCCACATTGGCTTGCCCTTTAAATAAAGGAAGCAGTTGCACGTTCAGACGCATACTTTGGGCATCGAGCAGTGTATCGCCCTGTTCGGTGGCTGTCACATGATGTACTGAGAGGTCGAGGGGAAAGGCTAATCTTACCTTTTCTACCTTAAAGTTAATACCCATGTTTTCTGACAGATAGTCGGCCACGCGATGAACGGCAAAGTTTTGAATTGGGGGAATATAAATGAGTATAGCGAGTAGCAGAAAAAGCATTATCGGTGTCATGACGATAATGCTTGCCCACTGCGCTATTTTTTTGATACGTTTCTTCATACTTGCAAACTTACGCAATTTATATTGAATACTCAAAGTTTGATTTTGATAAACTGCAATTTATCGGCCTAACGAGAATGAACATTAACGAAAAAATTAATGGAATAATTAATGTTCAATTAATGATAATTAATGTTCAAAACAAAGCGCGAAGCGCATAACATAAATAGTTAACGTTTAAGTTTAGGCGCGCTTCGCGCGTTGTTTTGAACATTAATTATCATTAATTGAACATTAATTATTTCATTAATTTTTCTGTTAATTATTCGTTAATGTTCATTCTCGTTAGGCCGATAAATTGCAGTTTATCGGCCTCATCTTACTGAGAAAAATTTTACTTATCATTAAACGTTTCATCAATCTTTCTTTGTTTCAATTGTTTTTTTGTACTTTTGCACCGCACAAATCAAACGATTTTGCGCAATCAACAAGTACAAACACATTATTATATACAATGACAAAGCGTAAGATACAATTCAGTCTTGTCTATCGCGACATGTTCCAAAGCAGTGGCAAGTTTCAGCCACGTAAGGACCAATTGGAACGCATAGCACCTGTTATTATAAAGATGGGATGCTTCGCCCGCGTTGAAACGAATGGTGGTGCCTTTGAGCAGGTTAACCTCCTTTATGGCGAAAATCCTAATAAAGCCGTTCGTGCCTTTACAAAGCCTTTCAACGAAGTAGGCATCAAGACACACATGCTCGACCGTGGTTTGAACGCATTGCGTATGTTCCCCGTTCCTGCCGATGTACGCAAGTTGATGTACAAGGTAAAGCACGCTCAAGGCGTTGACATCACCCGTATTTTCTGCGGCTTGAACGACGTTCGCAATATCATTCCTTCTATCAAGTATGCACTTGAAGCAGGCATGACTCCTCAGGCAACCCTTTGCATCACCAACTCTCCTATTCACACCGCTGAATACTACGCAAAGATAGCTGACCAACTCATCGAAGCCGGTGCTCCCGAAATCTGCTTGAAGGATATGGCTGGTATCGGTCAGCCCGCCATGTTGGGACAACTCACCAAGATGATTAAGGACAAGCACCCCGAAGTTATCATCGAATACCACGGCCACTCTGGTCCTGGTCTTTCAATGGCTTCGATCTTGGAAGTTTGCCGCAATGGTGCCGACGTTATTGATACCGCTATCGAACCCTTGTCATGGGGTAAGGTTCACCCCGATGTTATCTCTGTACAATCTATGTTGAAGCATGCAGGCTTCGACGTGCCTGAGATCAACATGGACGCTTACATGGAGGCACGTAAACTCACACAAGAGTTCATCGACGACTTCTTGGGCTACTTCATGAATCCAGCTAACAAGCTCATGTCATCACTCCTCTTAGGCTGCGGCCTTCCTGGCGGTATGATGGGTTCAATGATGGCTGACCTTACTGGCGTAATGGGCGCTATCAACAACAATCGCAAGGCAAAGGGAGAAGCCGAACTCTCTGAGGACGAACTGCTCGTTAAGCTCTTTAACGAAGTTGCTTACGTATGGCCTCGTGTAGGTTATCCTCCTTTGGTTACTCCGTTCTCACAATACGTAAAGAACATTGCCTTGATGAACCTCCTCACTGAGTCAATGGGCAAACCTCGCTACTCAATGATGGACAACTCTATCTGGGGCATGATCTTGGGTAAGAGTGGTCGTTTACCTGGTGAAGTTGCTCCCGAAATTAAGGAGTTGGCTAAGGAGAAGGGCTTCGAATTTACCGATGCTGACCCACAAAGCTACTATCCTGACGACCTTGACCGCTTTATCAAGGAAATGGAAGAGAATGGTTGGGACCGTGGCGAAGACGACGAAGAACTCTTCGAGTTTGCCATGCACGAAACACAATACCGCGACTACAAGAGCGGTGCTGCAAAGAAGCGTTTCTTAGCCGACCTTCAAGCTGCTAAGGATAAGGCTGGTGCTAGCGGCATGAGCATTGAGGAGGCTACTGCCTTTAAGCATGCGAAAGCTGATGCCATTGTAGCTCCTGAGAGTGGTACGATTCTCTGGGAGATTGGCGGTGACGGTGAATGCGTTAAGGCTATCGAACCATTCATTGGCAAAGAGTACAACGAGGGCGACCGCTTCTGCTACCTTGAAAATACGCACGGCCAAATCACTGAACTCCCCGCTGCCTTAGGTGGCAAGCTCGTTGAAATCAATGCAAAGCAAGGCGCTCGCGTCAATAAGGGTGACGTCATTGCTTACATTCAGCGCGGCGAATAACATTTTATCACCATACTTGTTTAAACTGTATTGAAATACCTTTTACGGTATTTCAATACAGTTTTTTTTTACTATTACCAAAATATTGTCATAAAAACATTTTGCCCATAGTATTCATTACAGAGCCATTCATTATTTTTCAATACGGCTTGAATGGAATGCTTACACAACACTTTAATAATGAAAATGGGGCCTCTCCCCCACCCCCTCCTCGATTGGGGAAGGGGATTGGGGGAGAGGCCCCATTGCAGTTTATCCAATCTTCTTCAGAACGTTTTTCAGTTCATCAACGTTGCTTACAACGTGATAATAATCTGAGGGCTGCCCACTGATTAATCCCTGTTCGAAAAGATTGTCTAATGCAGCGAGTAAGGCTGACCAACAATCGTCAACATTGAAGAAAACAACAGGCTGATGACGTATGCCTATCACGGTATTGGCCATTACGGTAAAGACCTCGTCCAACGTTCCGATACCACCGGGCAAAGCCACCAAAACGTCGCTCTCACGATTCATCATCATCTTGCGATCATTTAGGTCGACACAACGAAAGGTTACGTCGATAGCATCACTCACCAAGCCTCGCTGCTCTATTATCTCAGGCACCATGCCATATACGCGGCCACCCGCCTGCTTTACGCTTTGCGCCAACACCTCCATAAGGCCCTTGCGCGCTCCGCCATACACCAATGTGTGACCTTCACTACCAATAAAAGAACCCACCTGCTGGGCAGCCTCAACGTAGCTACTGGGCAGGTGGTCTTTTGACGAAAGGTATACTCCTATTTTCATCACTTAACAGCAATACATTCTATTTCGATGCGCGCATTCTTAGGTAACGTTTTCACAGCTACTGCTGAACGCGCGGGGAAGGGGGCTTCAAAGAATTGGGCATAAACCTCATTCATCTCAGCGAAGTCGTTCATATCAGCTAAGAATACGCTGGTCTTTACGACATTGGCCATTGTAAGGCCTGCCTCTGCCAAGATATTTTTAATGTTGGTAAGTGATTGTGCAGTAAGTTCCTTAATACCGCCTTCGGCAAATGCACCAGTGGCAGGATCAATGGGTAATTGACCCGAAACATAAACGGTGCCATTGGCCTCAATGGCTTGGCTGTAAGGCCCTATTGCTGCAGGAGCCTGAGTTGTTGAAAGTGCTGTTTTCATATCTTTTCTTTTTCTTAATTAATGAAGTCGTTAACTTAAAATGAATAAAATTGCTAACCAATGCGACACGGAGCCGAGTAACACAAAGATGTGCCAAATGCCATGGTAAAAGCGGCGCGAGTCGTGGGCAAAGAAGTAGGTGCCTGAGGTGTAGAATAGACCTTCAAATAGCAAGCAAATCAAAGCTGGAGTAGATATACGCGTACATACGGGTTCGGCAATAAAGACGAACGTCCACCCCATTACCAAATAAAGCAAGAGCGAAAGCCGTGGCCAACGCCCCAGGGCTGCGATTTTGTAAACAGCTCCGCCTAATGCGACTCCCCACAATATACCAAACACGGTCCACCCTACGGCACCGCCTACCACACCAATACAAATCGGCGTGTAAGAGGCGGCAATCATTACATATATGCTAATATGGTCGAGCACGCGCAAACAGCGTTTGCCGCGTCCTGGCATCCACCAATGATAAAGTGTGCTGGCAGCGTACATCAGCAGCATACCACAAGTAAAGAATGTGGTGCCAAAAGCATTCTTCCACCCTGCTTGATAGCCTAAGCGAAGAATAAACCATGCAGCAATGAGCGTAAATACTACTCCTGCTAAATGGGTGAGCGTATTAAAGCGTTCTTCAGCTGAACGACGATGTATTGCATTCATAATGCGAAGGTACACCATTCAAGCGGAGACACAAAATTTAAACCAATATATTTAGGTAAGTAGGTGTTCAAAATTAGTTGATATGAATTGGTGCAGTATTTCGTTCAGAAACATAGGTTGAAGAGGGAACGTAGCGGGCTACGTGACCGATGAAACCTATGTTTCTGGGCGAAAGAATGCGCCAAGGCATATCGACTAATTCTGAACATGATTATATAAACTAATTTTGAATACCTACTTATTATAAGGGCCTCTCCCACTAACTTCCTCCCCGACTGGGAAGGGGTTAGGGAGAGAGGCCCCAATTACAGTTTAGGGTGGTTCTAAAAATTCTGTTTTTAGAGTTCTGCTATTCTGAAATGTGATTTGTACGCTCTCGAAAGTGTCTTTTTGAAAGTTTGTTCGGTCACATAGCCCGCTATGCTCCCTCACAAACTTTCAAAAATACACTTCCGATAGCGCACAAATCCCTATTTCAGAATTATTAGAACCACCCTTTATCTAAATCGTCACCATCGTAGCGCCATAGCCGTATTCGCGGAAGGAGGCGTCCTGATAGCGGCATTGCTTGAAGTGGGTGCGCAACTCTTTGAGAATAGCGTTGCGTAATACACCTTCGCCCTTGCCATGAATAAAGACGACACGACGGCCACGTTCTTTAAGGTGTTCATTCAACGTTTCGCGGAACACCTTGAGCTGATAGAGCAAAATGTCTTTCGAATCAAGCCCTGCTAACGTGTCGAGCAATTCGTCAGCGTGCAAGTCTACTTCAATAATTGCATTGCGATCTTGCTTCTGTTGCGCACGCTTTTCGGCAGCACTTACGCGCATCACCTGTGGGTGCATCTGTTCTTCTGGCGTTTGCATGGCCTCCTGCAGTTCATCGGCATCGACGAACATAGAGCGCGCTGCGTGATCGTCCTTAATGAGGTTATATACCAATGCGGGGTGGTGGAAGAAGTCTGTAGCGTGGAATGTGTGTAACTTATAGAACTTTGTGCCGTCTACGCGCACATTGATACTAAAGGATGGTTTGGGCAGGAACGATTTATCACGCTTAAAGGCCAAGGTCTGAACCGTTATGCGTTCCCATTCCTCAATGCGGCCACGTTGCAACTCTTCAAGCATCACCTTCGTGTTCGGTGCGATTTCGCCCTCATGGCGAAGGGTGCAAGCACGACCTTCATAAGTGAAGAGACTGTAGTGAAAGTAATAATTGCAATCATTTACCAAATAAACGTCGAAAGCCGACTCACTCAGTGTCTTTTCATTCTGAGGTACAAAGGCCAAAAAGAGGTTCAGTTCGTTGGCTCCACGACGCTCTTGCGCCATAGGACGATAGGTGAGTTCCTTGTCGGCAATGTCAACTTCTTCATCATCCTCCTCATCATCATTTACAGCCAAAGCATTTTTTACAGAGGTTGGCATAGGGCCTTCTTTTTTCTTCTTCTTTTGTCCTGCTACTACTTTGGCTATATTGTAGTCATCAGTTTCGACGGCCACGACTTCACTAATGAGCGTAGGAATTTCGAAGCCGTCTTCGTCAGCTACCAATACGATGTCTTTTCCTTGTAATCCTGAAACGGTACCGCCTCCGACATCGTTTAGAAAGCGTACTTTATCTCCTATCTTGAGCATTCTTCTATTTATTTTGGGGTGACAAGTTGACAAGTAAACAAGTTAACAAGTAAGTTGTCACTAAAAAATGAACTTACTTATTAACCTGTCAACTCGTTAACTCGTCAACTAAAAGATCACTTCTTCATTTCAACAATCTGCGTAGCAGGCAACTCCTGATTGCGCTTTTCTGTTTCACGCACTACAGCTTCGGCCAAAGATTGGAAAGCCAATGACGTAATCGTATTGTCCTTTACGGCAGCAGGCTCGCCTTCATCGCCACTTTCGCAGATACTCTGTACCAAAGGAATCTGGCCTAACAAAGGCACTTGCATCTCTTCGGCCAAACGCTTCACACCTTCTTTGCCAAAAATGTAGTACTTATTTTCGGGCAACTCAGCGGGAGTAAACCATGCCATGTTTTCCACCATACCCAAGATGGGCACGTTCACCTTCTCATTGCGATACATATCAATGCCCTTGCGAGCGTCAGCCAATGCAACAGCTTGGGGAGTTGAAACGATAACGGCACCTGTAATGGCCAAGTTTTGCAAGAGCGTGAGGTGAATATCCGACGTACCAGGAGGCGTGTCAAGCACAAAGTAATCCAATTCGCCCCAATCAGCATCGGCAATGAGTTGCTTCAGTGCATTTGAAGCCATGCCACCGCGCCAAAGTGTAGCCGTGTCGGGATTAACAAAGAAGCCAATGCTCAACATCTTAATGCCATACTTCATAGCAGGAATGAGTACCTGTCGGCCGTCCTTCATCTCAGCAAAGATATTCTCGGCCTCTAAATGGAACATTTTAGGCACTGAAGGACCAAAAATGTCGGCATCGAGCAAACCAACTTTATAGCCTAACTTAGCCAATGAAACGGCAAGGTTGGCTGCTACGGTGCTCTTACCGACACCGCCCTTTCCTGAACTAACGGCAATGACGTTCTTCACCTGTGGCAACATCTTGCCCGGTTCGGGACGTGCAGCTTGGTTTGACTTCGTCTTAATTTCTACTTCTACGCCTTTGTCTACATAAGTATGAATGGCAGCTTCTGCCGATTTAACGACTGACTTCATGAAAGGGTCGGTAGACTTTTCGAAGATGATAGAAAAGGATACGTGCATGCCATCAATGCGCAAGTCGTCTTCTATCATGCCTGCTTCTATGAGGTTCTTGCCATTGCCTGGATAGCGCACCTGCGCCAAGGCGTCAGTTATGAGTTTGGGATATAGTTGCATTTGATTTGTATATTAGTAGTTGACGAGGTGACGAGTTGACATGTTGACGAGTAAGTTTGTTTTAAATAACGGAAACTTACCTGTTAACTCGTCTACTCGTCAACTTAAAAAGAATCATTTACTTGTTGTGAGTCCAGAGCGTTTGCTACGATTATAGCTGCGGTAGTCGTCGAGTTCGATTTCAACGTTAGGTTCCACCAATTCGCCTTGTTGGGGTAGTTGGTATTTCAGATACTTAATCGTCAGTCCGCGTGCAATCCACTGCTGTTCGTAGTAAGTTTGAATGCCTAAGATTTGCTTCACCTCTTCATCTTGTTCCGCCTCAAGTGTATGGTAGAGGTCGTCTGTGCGAAAGAGTACAGGCAGGTGGTTTTCGTTTACCATATAGTTGGTATAGGTAAAGAGGAAGTTGCTGTCCGTCTTAAGGTGAATAAGTCCTCCGTCTTGCAGGAAGTGGCGGTAGCGTGCCATGAAGTAAGTAGAAGTGAGTCGTTTCGTCACCTTCTTCATCTGTGGATCAGAAAAAGTGAGCCAAATCTCGGCCACCTCTCCAGGAGCAAAAAAGCGTTCGATAAACTCAATGTGTGTGCGCAGAAAGGCCACATTCTTCATGTCCTCGTTGAGCGACTCGGTAGCGCCCGTCCACATACGTGCTCCCTTGATGTCCACCCCGATAAAGTTCTTGTTGGGAAAGAGTCGACCTAAGCCCACTGTGTATTCACCACGGCCGCAGCCGAGTTCCAACACAATAGGATTGTCATTGTGGAAAAAGTCCTCGTGCCATCGGCCCTTCATTGCAAATGGCTCATCGTTAACAGCCACATCGGCCGCTTGGAATACGTGAGGATAACGTTCCATATCGGCAAATTTCGCCAATTTATTTTTGCTCATTGTTGAGTATTTTCTTTACGTCGGTTTCTACTTGTTGCAGTTTGGTGCTGCAATATTTAATTAACTCTTGTGCTTCGGCCAACTGTGCGGTGAGTTGGTCCAGTTCAAGTGTATTTTGTTCAAAGCCCTGTACGATTGTTTCCAATCGTTCCATGGCGGCTTCGTAGGTAAGTGTCTCTTTCTTAGCCATAAAAGTGGTTATTTTACAATACTTGTTACACTGCCGTGAGCAAAGGTGGTGGTCAATTCATCACCTTGTTTTACCTCTTCAGCATTGCGAACGGCCTTCCCCTCATGCGTTGTAATACTAAAGCCCATGGCCAATATGCGGTCAGGGCCTGCCAACTTCACGCTACGTTGAAGTAGTTCTAACTGATGACGGCGCTGCAAGAGCAATCGCTCAATAGCTGTTGCGATGCGTTGCGGCTGTTGCTGTAGGCGTTGCCTTTCGCGTTGTAAATCGGTTTGAGTAAAAGCTTCCAATCGCAGTGCGAGGCGCGTCAACTGTTGACGTTGGCGACCTACATATTGTGTTGAAGCCAATTCAAAACGGTGAGCCAGCGCGTCAAACTGTTGACGTTGGCGGACGGTTTGTCGCTCAACAACGTATTGCAGATGTTGTTGCAAGGTCTTCATCTGATTTTGTTCGGCCACAAGCCGTTGTTGAACCGCAGTCAGCAGTCGCTCTTTCAGTCCCTGTAGCAGTGCCGTTTCGTTGCCACGTCTTTCAATCAGAAATGCCGCTACGGCCGTGGGCGTCTTTAGTCGTGTGTTGGCCACGAGGTCAATCACTGTATCATCGCGTTCATGACCAATACCCGTTAAGATAGGTAGTGGGAACTGTGCCACGTTGGTAGCTAAAAGATACGACTCAAAGCCATTCAAATCAGTAGTCGCGCCACCACCACGAATAATTACCACGACGTCCCAGTCATCGCATTCTGCAGCAATGGCATCTAAAGCATCAATAACGCTGCGTTCCACTTTATCGCCTTGCATCACAGCGGGGAAAAGTTTCAGCGTAAAGTCATAGCCACTTTGTTGTAATTGATTGCAAAAGTCGCCATATCCCGCAGCCGTGGCACTCGATATGACTGCAATGCGACGCAGTACGCGCGGCAAGGGTAACTCTTTATTCAAGTCCATCACCCCATCGTCTTGCAGTTGGCGGATAATCTCTTGTCGGCGTTGCGCCAAGTCGCCTAACGTGTAGGTGGGATCAATATCGACGATGTTAAGTGAATAGCCGTAAAGTTCGTGAAACTCTACGGAAACGTACACCAACACTTTAATGCCAGCCACAAGACGTTGCTGCGTGGCATGCTCAAAATGTGAACGAACCATTACATAGTTCTGTCGCCATATCATAGCACGTGCTTTGGCTACTAACGAACCGCTGAACGTATCCTTTTGCACCAATTCCATGTAACAGTGTCCGTTTGAGGCCACACGCAAATCGCTGATTTCTGCTGCTACCCAATAGCAATCGGGCAGTGTGTGGTGAAGCATGGCACGCACACGCGCATTGAGTTCAAAGAGTGAAAGTGCGGCAGGCTGTGCTTGCGTCGCAGCCTCAGGTACAGCTTCGTATGTAGGGGCAAATGGGTCTATCATAGGGCAAATTTACAAAATTGGACGCAAGTACCGCTTTTTTCAAAAAGCATTTTGTTAAATGGTGGGATAAACCGCAATTTGTCGAACAACCAAATTGCAGTTTATAGCAATCATTAATAGCTTTTAGTACAATGCATTCGTATTAAATATATACTTTTGCAGTATTACTTATTGATACGAAAATATGACGAAACGAATCTTACTTATAATAGGCATACTAATCGGTATATTGCCCTGTGCACAAGCACAAAGCACCGATCCTATGCAACACCGACAATGGAACGATGCCTTTATAGAACAACAAAGGGCTATCTATCGCGACTCTTTGCTAAACGATTCCCTATCATTAGCAGGGCAAAAGGCCAATGAGCTATACCTTCCTTGGAACACGCCTACCACTTCATTGGGTGGTTATGGCATAAATGGCTATGGATATAACGACTTTGGCTGGAGACTGCATGAGGGTTTTAACGCACAATTTGGCATGAGTATGAGTGCGGGACTTGGCAAGCACGCTCCCAAAGGGGTGGGATTTGGACAAACGGCTGCTTTCGCTTATGTCCACCCCATTACCAATAAACTATCAGTGGCTGTAGGTTTAACGACCACGAACTTTAAATGGGGTTCGTGGCAACGTACTGATGTTGGCATAGGAGGGGTATTGGCTTATAAAGTGAATGATAACATCAACCTTTATGCCTATGGCCAAAAGTCTTTTCTGCCTCGCAATAATGGATTATTTGGCCGTTTCCGTACAGACCATTTCCCCTTTTACTTTGCACAACCCGATAGCCGATTTGGTGCTGCTGCCGAATTTAAAATTGGCAACAATGCTATGATTGGCATCAGTGTCGAACGAAGAGAATATAGGTGAGAATTAGGAGGTTAAGTAGGTATTCAAGATTAGTTTATATTTAAATGTTCCCAATTAGCTTATATTAAAAGCCTACTTAGAGGGGTAAAAGGTTAAAAAAAATTGTTCACTTTCGTGCACCTTTTCTCGCCATGGCAAAATGAAAGCAAGCTTTCTTTTGATCATTTGGCTTATCGAAAAGATTCTAAAATAAAGATAGAAATGAAGCAACTCACACTTCTCGAGCAACTCAAATTGCTCAAGAAGGAATATGAATACGAAAAGCAGTCCTTTCAACGTGACACAGAAATGATGGGCATTGATCGAAAGGTGAAACGAGGCGATTGCTGGTTTCCGATTACGGTCGGGCGAAGTTATTATAACTCGCTCGACCGCTTTGTCATTGAAATCACCCGTTCGGCAGATACCGATATAGAACACAACTTTGAGTATGGACGACAAGTGTGCTTCTTTTCGCAAGACGGTACAGGCTTACTCCATTACTTTAACTTTCAAGCTACCGTAAGTTATGCGGAAGAAGATCGTATGGTCGTAGAATTGCCTAACGAAACGGCTTTAGCACAACTGTTAAGTGTTGAACGCTTAGGCATACAACTCCACTTCGACGACTATGCCTATCGCGTGATGTTCGAAGCCTTACACCACGTTATGGAGGCAAAAGGGAACCGACTGGCAACCCTACGTGATCTATTCCACACTGCTGCACCTATAAGTTGGGGAGCAGAAAGTGCCATACCCTTACGTTTACCCTGGCTCAATGCTTCGCAAGAACAAGCAGTGCGTGATGTACTACGAGCCAAGGACGTACTGATTGTTCATGGCCCTCCTGGAACGGGTAAGACTACCACTTTGGTCGAAGCCATTAGTGAAGTGCTTCGACGTGAACCGCAAGTGATGGTTTGTGCGCAAAGCAATACGGCCGTTGATTGGATATGTCAACAACTCTCTGACCGTGGCATATCGGTTTTGCGTATTGGCAATCCAAGCCGCGTAACGGAACGCATGTTAGCCAACACCTACGAACACCGTTTTGAGTCACACCCCGATTATCCTACCTTGTGGCAAATCAGACGTAGCATTCGCCAACTGTATAGTCAACCGCGAAAGGGACGTCCCGAAAACTTCCACCAGAAAGTGGCTCGCCTACGCGAACGCGCAGATGAACTTGAAATGCACATTCGTCATGCCCTCTTCGACCAAAGCCGTGTGATTGCTTGTACACTCACAGGTGCAGCCAATCAATTACTGGTCGGGCAACATTACCATACGTTGGTTATAGATGAAGCTGCTCAAGCACTTGAAGCTGCTTGTTGGATTCCGTTACAAAAGGCCGACCGCGTCATTTTTGCGGGCGACCACCAACAGTTGCCCCCAACCATTAAGTGCCAAGAAGCCATGCGCGGAGGGTTAGGCCGCACATTAATGGAACAAGTGGCGGAAAGCAAGCCAGAAGTGGTGCGAATGCTCCGTGTGCAATATCGCATGAACGAAACGCTGATGCGCTTCTCAAGTGAATGGTTTTATGGTGGTAAATTAGAGGCTGCCCCCGAAGTACGCCATCGCTCCTTACTCGACGAGCTGGACAATTCTTTGGTGTGGATTGACACACCCACAGAAGCTTCGGAGCAATTTGTTGGTAGCAACTACGGACGTATCAATAAGGCAGAAGCTGCCCTAACGCTGCAAGCTCTTCATAACTATGCTGAACGCATGGGGCGCACCCGTCTAATTAACGAACGTATTGACTTTGGTATCATCTCGCCTTATCGAGCGCAAGTGCAATACCTGCGAAGTTTTATTAAACGCGACGACTATCTTCGCCCTCTACGTAAACAGATAACTGTGAATACGGTAGATGCCTTTCAAGGTCAAGAGCGCGATGTAATATTAGTTAGTTTAGTTCGTTCTAACGATGAAGGACAGATAGGTTTCCTTTCTGACCTACGTCGCATGAACGTTGCCATTACACGAGCTCGCTTTAAACTCATCATTCTCGGAGCTAAAAACACACTTTGCAAACACAAATTCTACAAGAAGCTATATGAATCTTGCAAGGTGGAAGAGTGACAAATTGCAGTTTATCAGTCCTTACGCGACTTAATGCTCACGTTCATTTTGCCAATAACAAAACATTGCCTATATTTGCAGAGCTATGCATAAGTTTGCCTTAAATCTATTCATTTACAAGATAAAAGGCTATATTATAGTTTGCAAAACAAAATCATCAATCAATAACAATTATCTTTCTTTTTACAACCATGGATTGGTTTTCATCTCTATTCTCGACGACCGACTCTGTGGCGCACATCGTGTTGCTCTTTTCCTTGGTCATTGCCGTAGGCGTAATGCTGGGCAAGATTAAGATGGGAAGCGTATCGTTAGGCGTTACCTTCGTGTTGTTCGCAGGTATTGTGGTGGGACACATTTACCACCACATGGGCATAACCGACCCTGATGGCGGATATGCTTGTCCAGCAAAGGTGCTGAACTTTATTCAGGACTTCGGACTGATACTCTTCGTCTACTGTATCGGTTTGCAAGTAGGCCCCAGTTTCTTTCAATCGTTTAAAAAAGACGGTGTGCAAATGAACTTGGTGGCTATTGGCATCGTGTTGCTTAACGTTGTCGTGTTGCTTGGATTGTATTATTTGGTGTTCGACACCACTGATCCCACAAGTCTGCCTATGGCGGTAGGTGTGCTCTATGGTGCTGTGACTAACACCCCTGGTTTGGGTGCTGCACAAGAAGCTATTAATACATTGGGCATCGACATGCATGGACAGAACATTGCTGCAGGTTACGCTTGCGCCTACCCCTTAGGCGTTGTGGGCATTATTGGTGCAACGATTGCCATTCGCTACATTTGCCGCATCAAGCTCGAAAAGGAGGAAGAGCAAATCAGGATGTCGCAAGAGGACAATCCGCACGCTAAGCCCCACCACCTCTCACTCCGTGTCGAAAACAAAGCTTTGGAGGGTAAAACCTTCTCTCAACTAACCCAATTCTTGGGGCGTACCTTCGTTTGTACCCACTTTAAGCACAACGAGGAAATATTCTCACCCACCAAAGACACCATGCTGCACGTTGGCGACGAGATGAATGCCGTTTGTGCTATGGACGATGCTGAAGCCGCTACTGCTTTTATCGGTAAAGAGATAGAAGTTGACTGGCAGGCCGAAAAGGCTCCTATCGTATCAAAGCGTATTTTGGTAACGCAAGCTGAGGTGAACGGTAAGACCTTTGGCGAGATGCACTTTAGCTCTATGTATGGCGTGAACGTTACGCGTATTACACGTCAGGGCATGAACCTCTTCGCCGACCGCTCATTGCGTATTCAAATTGGCGACCGCTTGATGGTGGCTGGTCCTGAAGATAATGTCAACCGCGTAGAGCGCCTTTTGGGTAACTCCGTGAAACGTCTTGACCACCCCAACGTAGGTGCTATCTTCTTGGGCATCTTGGTAGGTATCATATTTGGTAGCATTCCTTTCCAATTCCCTGGTATGGCCACTCCATTGAAGTTGGGCTTGGCCGGTGGACCGCTGATTATCGCCATCTTGGCTGGTGCCTATGGTTATAAGTTCCACTTGGTAACGTACACCACAACTTCAGCCAACCTCTTGTTGCGCGAAATAGGTCTTATCCTCTTCCTCGCTGCAGTAGGTATTAAGGCTGGTAGCAACTTCTGGGACACTGTAGTTCAGGGCGACGGACTTACTTACGTTTGGGTCGGTTTCCTTGTTACCATTATCCCTATCCTCATCATGGGCTTTGTAGGACGTTGGCGCTTCAAGTTGAACTACTTCACACTGATGGGTATCATCGCAGGTTCTAACACCGATCCCCCCGCATTAGGTTATGCCAACCAAGCGGCCAATAATGATGCCGCTTCAGTTGGTTACTCTACGGTTTACCCCTTATCAATGTTCTTACGTATCTTGGTAGCACAAGCTATCATATTATTCTTATCATAATTTGTTGACAGGTGTTTTTGTTAACAAGTTAACGAGTTGACGAGTTAACAGGTAAGTTTGTTTTCTACTTAAATCTTTAATGATGAACAATATCAACAAGCATTTAATAAAAAGACAAACTTACCCGTTAACTCGTCAAATTGTTAACCCAAGAACTCGTCAACTAAAAAAACAATCGAAATGACTCAAAAACGCTTTATCAGTCGTTGGTTGATCGTGCTACTCACGTTGTGTTGGAGCATGACAAGCTTGCAGGCGCAAAAGTTTGAGCAAGGCAAACTCTATCACATTGTGTCAGCCTTGAAAGGTCAAGTCGTAGACTTTGGCAAAGAAGGCCGATTAGACCTCACAAAGCAAAACGACAACAACGCCAACCAACACTTTACGCTCAACGAGCTCTCTGGTTCGTGGCGCATGATTAATCCCTTTGCCAATAAGGCCATTCGCACACAAGGCGATGCTTTAGCCTTAGGTGAAAATAATGGTTCGGACGAAGCCCAACTTTGGAAGGTCGTAGCTGACGGCCAGTACGTCAACCTCATTCCGACCAACCGCCCCACAATGGCCGCTGCCGTACAAGGCAATAAGTTAGTACTCATCGAAAAGAGTAAAGCTGCTGGCAACAAGGCTGCACAATTCTCTATCAAGGAGGCTGCCCACTCAGGATTTGATGCCGACTTGACCTATCGGATTCGTTCGGTGCAACACCCCGAATGGGTGTTGGGCAATGGCGATTCAGGTGAGAACAATGCCCATATTGTGGGCGAAAAGGTAGACAAGATAAATCGTGGTCAATATTGGAACGTCAAGATGCTCGATCTCGACCGTCGCGTCATTGGCAATGCTTTCTATACCCAAAACTTTGACGATGGTGGCACCAATGCCTCTATTGACTACATCCTGCAATGGCCAGCACAAGACGGCGTGTGGAACAATGCACAATTTGTATTCGAACCCGTAGCAGGCCATATTGGCACGTACATCATTCGTTCGGCTGGCAACAAGGCTAAGGCTGAGAAGATGTATGCACTCAAGGACGGACAACTCAAGTTGGTGGCTTATAATGCCAAAGACCAAGCCGCATGGGTGAACTTCGAACAGGTAGAGAAGCCCAAGATAAAGTCACCCTATTGGGAGGACGAAACAATCTTTGGTGAGAATAAAGAAGCAGGCATTGCTACTTTCATGCCCTACGCTTCAGAGCAAGAGATGTTAGCTGACAAGGCTTACTACAACACTCCATGGACCGCTCCTAAGAGCAGTCGCTACTTGCCCTTGAACGGCACATGGAAGTTCCACTTCGTACCCGAACCCTCACAGCGTCCCCTCGACTTCTGGAAGGACGGCTTCGATGTAAGCCAGTGGGACACCATTCCTGTACCCTCTAACTGGGAGATGTTAGGTTACGACAAACCACTTTATTGCAACGTAGAATATCCTCACGCCAACACACCACCCTTTATCAAAGCGCGTCCAGGGTTTAACGACGGTGGCAAAAACTATGGCATCGACCCCGTAGGCTCATACGTTCACACCTTCAGCGTTCCTGCCGATTGGAACGGCCAACGCACATTCATACACTTCGGTGGCATTTACTCAGCTGCGTTCGTATGGTTGAACGGCCAGTACGTAGGTTATACGCAAGGCTCTAACAACGTGAGCGAGTTCGACATAACGAAGTACCTTAAGGCTGGCGAAGAAAACCGCTTAGCCGTACAAGTGTTCCGTTGGAGCGACGGTTCTTACCTTGAGTGTCAAGATATGTTCCGCATGAGTGGTATTTTCCGCGAAGTATACCTCTATAATACACCCAAAATGGCCGTGCGCGACCACTACGTAACGTCAGACATCGACATCGACGACAACACCGGTCTTGGTATGGCCAAGGTAAAAGTAGAACTCACGCTTGACAATCGCGACAACCTCAGCGGTAGCAAGAAGGTGACAGCCAAGATATTCAGTCCTAAGGGCTTCGAGATACAAGAAGACGATGTAGAACTCAAGGGCGCAAATGGTACAAAGGCTACGATTACACTCGACGTTCCCAATGCCGACCTTTGGAGTGCAGAACTTCCCAACCTTTACACACTGCGTATCATTCAGCAGGACGAACAAGGGCACGACGAAATGGCTTTCTCTACCAAAGTTGGCTTGCGCAAGGTAGAGATAAAGAACTCGCTGCTTTATGTAAATGATAAGCGTGTGTTCTTAAAGGGCGTTAACCGTCACGACACTTCTGCTAAGCACGGCCGTGCAGTGACCGTAGACGAGATGTTGCGCGACGTTACGCTGATGAAGCAAAACAACATCAACACCATTCGTACTTCACACTATCCGAACGATGCACGTATGTACGCTATGTACGACTACTATGGCCTGTATACCGTCGATGAAGCTGACCTTGAGGACCATGCCAACCAAAGCATCTCTGACCGTCAGTCGTGGATACCTGCCTTCGTTGACCGCATTGACCGCATGATATTGCGCGATCGCAACCACGCTTGCGTAGTGATGTGGAGCTTGGGTAACGAGGCTGGCGCAGGTGCAAACTTTAAGGATTGCTACGAGGCAGCGAAACGCCTTGACTCACGTCCCGTACACTATGAAGGTACACGCATTAGTTTGCCTTACGGTGGTGAACGTTACTCTGACTTCTACTCTAAGATGTACCCTGGTATGGCTTGGATGAAAGACAACACGTCGAACCTCGACAAGCCAATGTTCATCTGCGAATATGCACACGCTATGGGTAATGCCATTGGCAACTTAAACCTATATTGGGACGCTATCGAAAACTCTAATGCAACGATTGGTGGTTGCATCTGGGACTGGGTAGACCAATCGATCTTCGACCCACAACAGATGAAACAAGGCGTTTATCGTCTCACAACAGGTTATGACTACCCCGGCCCTCACCAAGGCAACTTCTGCTGCAATGGTATCATCAATGGTTTGCGCCAAGAGACTGCCAAACTCAAGGAGGTGAAAGCCGCTCACCAATTTGTGAAGTTTACACTTGATAAGGTTGACAAGCTTAAGAATATAGCTACCATCACTCTGCGCAATACGTATGCTTTCCAAAACTTGCGAGACATGAACCTCGTCTATGACGTGGTAAAGAATGGCAATATAGTTAGTACGAAGAGCGTTAAGTTGCCCTCTGTTGCTCCTGGCGAAAGCACACAACTTACCTTAAAGTTAGGCAAGGCTAATCTTGAAAAGGCAGAGGCAATGGGTACGGAGGTAATGCTTACACTCCACGTGGTCTTCCGCGCCGCACAACGTTATGCTGCTGCAGGACATGAAGTGGCATTGAAGCAATTCCAACTCAGCCAACGTGGTCGTTTAGCAGAAGTAAAGAAAGATGCTAAAGCTCCCGAAATGTTGCAAACACTCTCGCTCGATAAGACGATTATTGGCAATAGCAATGTACAATTAACGTTCGACAACGAGACGGCTCGCCTCACGGCCCTCGCATTAGACGGTCGCAACATCATCGCCAATAATGAAGGCTTTGAATATAGCAACCACCGTTGGATAGAGAACGATCGCTTTGGCAATACGAACAATGGCTTGCAACCGAAGGGTACAATCAAAGTAGAAGAGATGAACGGCAACACGGTAGTAAAGACTGTACGTAAGGGTTCGCTTTGCGACACAGAAATTGACTACACAATCTATCCACAAGGAATGGTAGACGTAACGGCACGTTTCACACCTCATACAACGGAGTTGCGTCGCGCAGGTCTTGTATGCATGCTCGACTCTTCACTCTCTAAGGTTGACTATTATGCGCTCGGCCCGTGGGAGAATGCCAACGATCGCTGCGACGGTGTTACGGTAGGACGTTACACTACGACCGTAGCCGACATGGTAGAACCCAATATGAAGCCGCAAAGCACAGGCAACCGCGAAGGTTTGCGCGAACTCACTCTCTCTGATAAGGCAGGTTTTGGCGTTAAGATAATAACAGAGGGTAAGGTAAACTTCTCAGCCCTTCCCTATACAGACGCTGACCTAATGAATGCCAACCATTATTGGGAAATGCAGGCTCGTCCTTACACCGTTCTTCACCTCGACGCTGCTATGCGTGGTGTGGGCAACGCTTCATGTGGACAAGATGTAGGCACACTCCGCACCTTCTGCGTTCCAGAACAGCCATTAACTTACAAACTTCGCATTTTGAAGAAGTAAATTCTATTTACTAATAAACAAGGATGCCGTGAAGTCCTCACGGCATCCTTTTATTTTAAACTAGAATAGCAGCTTTTATTTAACTATCCTCTGCTCAGTGACACTTTGTTTAGCAATACCTTGTTTAGCAACTAGTACAAATAACAATGTTAAAGTCGAAAATAAATCAAGATATTATTCTCTCTTTTCAGAAATAGTATATATTTTTGCGCGTTTTAAAAAAGCATCAGTTTAAGATAAACTTTTAAAAAAAGGATTTTAGGCATGAAAAAGACGAACCTAACCTTGGCCGCAGCTTTGCTGATTAGCATGGCAGCTTGCACAAACAGCCCTAAGAAAGAGGCTGCAACTACGGATCAGGCAACTACTGCCGCAGTCGCAACAGCTACCGATACAACTGCTCTTGTCATGACAGGTACTTTTGAAGGCACTTTGCCTGCCGCATCATCTGAAGGTATCCGTACTTCACTGACTGTAAATGCAGACAGTACGTATTCTTACAAACAGGAATACATTGGTGAAAAGGATGCAAACTTTGAGACAAACGGAATTTATCACTTGATTGGCAAAGACTTGATTCAACTGGTCACTCCTTCTTCAGGAGAAAAGACTTACTATAAGCGTGTTAAAACTGGCTATATGCTGTCAGATAGTTTAGGCACGGTCAATCAAGGCGAACTTGCAGAACACTACATTCTGAAACTGCGCTAATTTTTTTCATTTGACATAGAAACAAGGGAGGAAGTTTACAGGCTTTCTCCCTTTTATTTTTTGAGGATTACATATTCTAACCAACTACCTCTCGTTGGAATGTAAGCATTCCAACCAAACCATATTGTTTGAGTAGATGTTTATGTAAAATTTCAATTCTTAAAATTATATTATTCAAATATACTTTGTACTTTCGCGGCAACACACTCACCCCGCTTCCCGTTAGAACAGCGCGCTCAGGGTGAGTTATTTTTGTTTATATACGTTTATGTCCCAGTTTCCATATACCAAAACCATCAAAACTTTTGATTAACAAATTGAAATACTGAAAAGTCGTGGCTTGCAATTCAATGATGAAATGCGAGCAAAATAATTGCTTCAAAACATAAGCTATTACAGAATGAGTGGATATTGGTATCCGCTCTTAGCTGACAGCAAAATCACTTACTATAACAACGGATAATGGCAGTGAATTCGCAGCGCATAAATGGATAACAGCACAATTAGATGTGCAAGTCTATTTCACTGATTCCTTCTCTTCATGGCAAAAAGGAGCAGTTGAAAACACAAATAAACTAATACGACAATACATACCCAAAGGGACTGATATAAGTTCTCTTACAGATGGCTTTATTATAATAAGTGCAAAAGAAAATCAATACAATACCAAGAGAAAAACTCAAATTCTCAACACCCAAAGAGGAGCTTTTCAAACTTTGTGTGTAATATTGCACTTGCTAGTTGACTCTTTAAGTTTGACAAAGATTACAATGTGCAGTTCTGCGAGTTGGAAGAAATCACGAAATATGAATATCAAATATGAAGAAAATAGTTTTACTCTTTCTTTTGGTGTTTATACCATATATGAGTTTTGCGCAAGCAAACAGTTATCGCAACAAAGGCTATAAAGGCGATGTTGCTCTTGGGTTGAATGCCGACCTCTCTTGTGGATGTGGTGGCGCAGCCCTATTTACAACACATGGATACCAAATCAATAAGACCTGGTTTGTGGGTGGAGGTATTGGTTATGAAAATGAGATGCTGCCAATCTATTTTGACACTAAGGCATATTTCTCAAAGAAAACAATGAAAGTGAATCCATGGGCTGAAGCCAAACTTGGCTTCGATACAATTAATGGGGGGGGGTATTTCAGCCCAACTATAGGCATAGCTTTGCCCTTGGCAAAGGAATATGCTTTGACCATTGGTTTAGCTTGGGGCATGAATACCTATTATGAGGAGCATAACGTTGGACTGAGGGTTGGTTTTCAATTCTAATGATTATTTTTTTTTTACGGAAAGGGATTATCTTTTTCGAAGTAAAACAATGGTAGTAATGTTCAAAAAATAACTTCCGCAGAAAATATGCGTTCAAGAGCATCTGATGATGAGTTAAACACAAATAGCAACAGAAAAAATTGCGGAAGTTATTTTTTAAAACATTACTAAGCGTGCCACCAACTGGATTGACAAGCATGGAGTTATTATCCTGCAAGAATATGCAACCCTTAACAACCTTAGCCGCACATCCGCCTCTGGCGAACTGAAAAAGCTGTCTGAAGGCGACGAGGTTCCTTCCGAATCAAAAGGAAAAGGTAGCCACAAGGTTTGGGTAAAAGCGGGCTGACTTGGCAAAAGAGAAATCAATGTCGATGCTAAATAGATGCAGGAAGACTATTGGATAAAGGTGAAGCAAGTGTCATATATTTGACACTTGCATTTCTATAGTAATCAATTTGCTGTTTTTACAATATTGCCTCCTTATCCCCATACTTTCTCCGAGATACGCTTTACAAGTTGTAGTTTTGCCCATTGCTGCTCAACAGTAAGCTTATTACCAATTGCACAAGAGGCGAAACCACATTGTGGCGAGAGCGAAAGACGCTCCAATGGTATGTATTTGGCAGCCTCGTGGATGCGAGCTATAATTCCGTCCTCGTCTTCAAGTTCAGGGCGCTTGGTGGTTATCAGTCCGAGTACCACATGCTTGTCTGGACTAACCTTTGCTAATGGCTCAAAGCCGCCAGAGCGCTCATCGTCGTATTCAAGATATAGCACATCTACATTCTCACGAGCAAAAGCCCAATCGGCTACAGAGTCGTAGGCGCCACTATTAAACCATGTAGAATGATAGTTACCACGACAAATGTGTGTTGCCACTACCAAATCTGCAGGACGACCTTCTATAGCGCGGTTGTTGACAGTTAGTAGCTGTTCTTTTACATCATCGAGGTTGCTACCCAATTCCTTATATCGCTGTAAAGAAATAGAATTTGAACTACCTAAAATTGCTCCCCACGAGCAATCATCAAGCTGGAGATATCTACCTCCTACGGCATAGAACTGACGAATGAAATCCTGGTATACAGCAGCAATATCGTTTATAAGGTCATTGATATTAGTATATATGGCTCTTGTGCCTAGGAAGTTCTTGGGTAGGTTGAGCTGTTGGAATAGCTGTGCTGGTGCAGGAATGGTGAGTTTTGCGATATGCTTATCGTCTTCATATTTCTTTAGCTTCTTATAAGCCTCGATGAATGGATGAGGCTGTGCAGTAAGTTTGCCAGTGAGATAAACTTTGTCAAGACGTGCAGTTTCGCCATTGAAGGCTATATCGCCACCAGGCTCATGGGTAACACCACCAAAGCCCCAAAAGAAATCAAGGTGCCAGAATGTGCGATTAAATTCTCCATCTGTGATGAGGGTATAGCCTAATTTCTTCTGCTTCTCTACCAGTTGTGCTACGTATTCGTCGCGATTGCTATCGTTGAGATTAGCAGGACGAAGAAAACTGCCTACGAAATCAGCTCGCTGTGGAACCTGAATACCATTAATAGTCTTTGTCATGATTGTTGTTTGTTTTGTTGTTATCATTATTTCGTTTGCAAAGGTATGATAGTTGCGTGTTTCGACAAAGAATATTTGGTGAGTTAAGGAAAATATGCTACTTTTGTGCTTAAAAACTTTATAATAACAGAATATTATTCTACAATAAATGAAATTCTCGGAACTTGATAGTATAGATCGCAAGATATTGCACATCCTTCAAGAGAATAGTACGCTTACAGTAAAAGAACTTGCAATGAGGGTTAATCTCTCAACCTCGCCCACCTTCGACCGCCAAAAGCGATTGGAGCGTGAGGGCTTTATCAAAGGCTATCATGCCATCCTCGATGCTAAGAAGACGGACAATGGTATGACGGTGTTGTGTAATATGCGTCTTAAGCGCCATTCGCAAATGCTGATGGATGATTTTATGGAAGCAATACAAGATATCGAAGAAATCACGGAATGCTATAATACGAGTGGTGAATATGACTTCACGCTAAAAATACAAACTCGCGATATGGAGTCATACCAGGAGTTTATGCGTACCAAGCTTGGCAACATCGATAGCGTAGGCTATTTCCATAGTGTATTCGTTATGAAAGAAGTGAAGAATACACATGGTGTGCCTATAAAAATGGGGTAGAATGGTTCAGAATATTACTTGCTTTCTTCTTTACCTATACTCTGTTAATTCTAATGTAATCGTTTGAAAATGAGAGAGTTAATTAACCTAATGCAACTAATACAATTTGGTTAAGTGGCTGATTATCAGTAACTTTATAGTGTACTAAGCTTAAAGTAACATGACATCAGAACCACTCAACCAATATACGGAAATCTGCAGAGATGCTATCAAAAGTTCATCTGCAAAGTTAAGTAATATTCAAAAAATAACTTCCGCAATTTTTCTGTTGCAGTTTATGTTTAGCTCAATTGCCAAATACCAGAAAACTCTAAGTGAAACCATCTCATCAAAAACTCTTAGCCGTAGAATTTCTGCGGAAGTTATTTTTTAAACATTACTAACCTTTTGCAGCTACATTGAAGTAGCTTGAAGTGATTATATTATAATTCATCAATTATAATTCATCAATTAGACTATCAAGTGTGCTAAGCTTTTTCTTTCTTGCAATAACCTCCTTCAATTCACGAAGAGCCCCTCTTAACTCTGCGGCTATTTTCTGCGAGTCATCAGAAATAGGATCAGAAGAAGTCACAGGAACCAAGCGAAAGTTTCCTTCACGTGATTTCAATATCACATGTTCTCCCGAATTTACCATTGAGAAGTATTTGCCTTGATTGGCTCTAAAATCTCTTGCACTAACTATCGTCATATCTTTAAGTTTTATTGGTTATGGTGCAAAGTCAAGAATACATTTCTAAATTGGCAACCATTTTGGTACCAAATATCAAAGGATCACAAAAACACCTCCATTCCATTTATTTCAAACACGCACACAGCTCATAACTGTCGGATTTCATTGCTATCCAGCAGTTTCATTCTTCGCGTGCCTTTGTAGAAGTCATAGCTAATAGAAATGCAGTGGTGCCAGCATTGGATTTCATCAGAGCGCGTCCATAGTTTGAGATCTACGGGTTCAGTAGATTGGAGTATACGTTTGAGCGTGGTGATGTGGATAGCGTGGGACATTAGTCAAAAAAGTCACGTGAGGAGCAATCCGCAAGTCCCAGCAAGCGTTTGCTGTCAGAGCAGAATATTTCTATACGCCAACGCATTGCGTAGATTTCATAGGCAAGCATAAAATTGAGTTTTGTTTCAGTTGTAATAAGCAGTTTCCAACCCTCTTTCTTACCGCACTTACAGAAGAACAACTATACAGACCGTTTCACGAAGGTAGACTGCTACCCTGCAATGAAAATGAAAGTTTTTTGACTTTCATTTTGCATTGCGCTCGCCTTGCACTACCTTTGCACCAAATATAAAATATTACAACAAAATATAAAATGATGACTGCTAACGAAATCCGCGACTCATATAAGAAATTCTTTGAGTCGAAAGGACATACCATCGTTCCGTCAGCTCCGATGGTGATAAAAGATGACCCCACGCTGATGTTTACTAACGCTGGTATGAATCAGTGGAAAGATATTATCCTTGGTCAACGTGACCCTGAACCTCGCCGCCGTGCCGACTCTCAAAAGTGTTTGCGCGTAAGCGGTAAGCACAACGACTTGGAAGAGGTAGGACATGATACTTACCACCACACCATGTTCGAGATGTTGGGTAACTGGAGCTTTGGCGACTACTTTAAGGAAGGAGCTATTGACTATGCTTGGGAATATCTTGTCAATGTGCTTCATCTCGACCCCAAAGATCTCTACGTAACCATATTTGAGGGCTCTGAAGAAGAAGGACTGAAGCGCGACGATGAAGCCGCTTCTTATTGGGCAAAGCACGTACCTGCCGATCATATCATCAATGGTAATAAGCACGACAACTTCTGGGAAATGGGTGATACCGGTCCTTGCGGTCCTTGCTCTGAAATTCACCTCGACAGTCGTACTCCCGAAGAGAAGGCTCAAGTGCCTGGCCGCGAGTTGGTCAATAAGGACGACCCTCAGGTAATCGAAATCTGGAACATCGTGTTCATGCAGTTTGAGCGTAAGGCCAATGGCTCACTCGTTCCATTAGGCATGAACGTAATCGATACGGGTATGGGATTTGAACGTTTGGTTCGTGCTATTCAAGGTAAGAACTCTAATTACGATACCGATATTTTCCAGCCCATTATTAAGAAGATAGCCGAACTTTCAGGCTTTGAATATGGCAAAGAAGAGAAGATAGACGTGGCTATGCGTGTTATCGCTGACCACTTGCGCGCTATTTCTTTCTCTATTGCCGACGGTCAGTTGCCTTCTAACGCAAAGGCTGGTTACGTAATTCGTCGTATCTTGCGTCGTGCCGTTCGCTATGCCTACACTTTCTTAGGGCAGCGTGAGGCTTTCCTCTGCAAGTTAGTGCCAACACTTGTGGCAGAAATGGGCGAGGCTTATCCCGAACTCAAAGCACAACAAGTGCTCATTGGTCGTGTGATGCAAGAAGAGGAGGAGAGCTTCCTCCGCACGCTCTCAACAGGTATCAATATGTTGGAAGGCGTTATTGCTCAGACAAAGCAAGAGGGCAAGACCGTAGTAGAAGGCGAGAAGGCATTTACCCTGTTCGACACTTATGGCTTCCCCTTCGACTTGACCGAACTCATCTGTCATGAGAACGGACTCGAAGTAGACGAGACTGGCTTCAACACCGAGATGCAGAAGCAAAAGGAACGCGCTCGTAACGCAGCCGCAGTTGAGACAGACGATTGGGTAATCTTGAAAGAAGGCGAAACTCAATTTACAGGTTGGGACTTCACCGAGGGTGATTGCCAAATTCTTCGTTACCGTCGTGTACAGCAGAAGAAGCAGACCTTCTATGAATTGGTACTCGATCAGACTCCTTTCTATGCAGAAATGGGTGGTCAGGTAGGCGATCAAGGCGTGTTAGTAGATGGTGATGAAAAAGTTGAAATCTTCGATACTAAGCGCGAGAACAATCTGCCCATTCACTTGACCAAGAAGTTGCCTACGCACCCCGAACATACTTTCCATGCAGAAGTAAACGTTAAGTCACGTCGTGGTAGCGAGGCCAACCATACCGCTACTCACTTGCTCGACCAAGCTTTGCGTGAAGTGCTTGGCACTCATGTTGAACAAAAGGGTTCACTCTGTACGCCCGATTATTTACGTTTCGACTTCTCACACTTCCAAAAGGTTACACCTGAAGAATTGCGCCAAGTTGAACGCATTGTCAACCGCCGCATTCGTGAGGACATTCCCTTGCAAGATCACCGCGACGTACCCATGGAAAAAGCCAAGGAGTTAGGTGCTATTGCCCTCTTCGGCGAGAAGTATGGCGACAAAGTACGTGTCGTACAGTTTGGCAAAAGCGTAGAATTTTGTGGTGGTTGCCATGCCAAGAGTACAGGTCGCATTGGTTTGTTCCGCATCGTGAGCGAGAGCAGTGTCGCTGCAGGTGTGCGTCGTATCGAGGCTATCACAGGCGAAGCCGCTGAAGAGAGCGTTTATGCGCAACATGACTTGCTCACCAACCTCAAGTCGTTCTTTAACAATGCGAAGGACCTCACTGCCGTTATTCAGAAGACGATCGAAGAGAACGACGGACTCAAGAAGCAGGTAGAAGGCTACGTGAAGGAGAAACTCACTGCTTTACGCGACAAGTTGGTAGCGAATGCAGAAGAAGTAGACGGTGTAAAGCTTATCAAGTGCGTTATCCCCACGGCAATCGATCCTAATGCCGTGAAGGACCTCGCCTTCCAGATAGCAAGCATCTTACCTAATGATACACTTTGCGTATTAGGTTCAACTCACGAAGGCAAACCATTGCTTACGGTGATGATTAGCAAGAATTTGGTTGAAAGCCGCAAACTCAATGCAGGTCAGTTAGTACGTGAGGCCGCCAAACTCATCAAGGGTGGTGGCGGTGGTGCTCCCCACTTCGCTACTGCTGGTGGTAAGGACGCTACAGGACTTGAAGACGCTGTTAAGAAGGTAATCGAATTAAGTCTGTAATAAGATTAATAAGCTTAATAAGTTTAATGAGTTTATGAGTTTAATGAGTTTTATAACTGATTAAATTCGTAAACTCATTAAACTTTATAAACTTATTAAACTCATAAACTCATATCTCATGAAAGAAGTAACAATTGAAGCAATAGCACAGGAGAATGCTTTTGAACTGATAGGTAAAGAGTGGATGTTGGTGACGGGTGGAACAAAAGACAACTTTAACATGATGACTGCCTCATGGGGTGGTATCGGTTGGTTGTGGAACAAACCTGTTGCTTTCATCTTTATACGCCCCGAACGCTACACTTATCCTTTGATTGAAAAGAATGATCACTTGACACTGTCGTTCTTAGGTCATGACGAAGCGATGCGTAAGGTGTACAACTTCTGTGGCTCAAAGTCTGGTCGCGACTTTGATAAAGTAAAAGAGACTGGTCTTACCCCCATTGAGACAGAACACGGTGCTATTACTTATGAGGAAGCGCGCCTCACCATTGAGGGTCGCAAAATGTTCCGTTCAGAATTTACTCCAGAGGAATTTCTCGACAAAGCTGCTCTCGAACGCTGGTACAATGACCAACCTGGCGGCTCGCTCCACACCATGTACATTGTCGAGATAGAAAAGGTATATGTAAAATAAACTGCAATTTATCGACCTAATGAGAATGAACATTAACGAATAATTAACAAAAAAATTAATGAAATAATTAATGTTCAATTAATGATAATTAATGTTCAAAACAACGCGCGAAGCGCGCCTAAACTTAAACGTTAACTATTTATGTTATGCGCTTCGCGCGTTGTTTTGAACATTAATTATTTCATTAATTTTTTCGTTAATGTTCATTCTCGTTAGGCCGACAAATTGCAGCTTGTCGCACAGTCAATAAGCATGTCTGTATTCGTTATTTTATTATTTTGCACACGCTTTTTGGACACTATTTGTTGCAATTCGTAGATTTTTTGTAAGTTTGCAGAAATTAGTGACATTTATCAAGCCACTGCACTAAAATCTAATAATCATCTATTAATACATATACGTAAATGCTCGACGTAAAAAAGTGCCTCAGCGACAGCGAGGATAAAATGGACATGAGCGTACTTCACCTTGAAGAAACGCTTGCGCAAATTCGTGCCGGTAAGGCCAACATACATATTCTTGATGACTTGCGCGTGAACTCATACGGTTCGATGGTGCCCATCAACAATGTGGCCGCCGTTAGCACCCCCGACTCACGTACGATTGCTATTAAGCCTTGGGAAAAGTCAATGTTCCACGTAATCGAAAAAGCAATCATTGACTCTACTATCGGTATCATGCCTGAGAATAATGGTGAGGTAATTCGTTTGGGCATTCCTCCTTTGACTGAGGACCGCCGTAAGCAACTCACAAAACAGTGCGCGAAGGAAGCAGAAGAGGCGAAAGTCGCTATTCGCAATGCACGTCGTGACGGCATTGATAAGCTAAAGAAGGCGATCAAGGACGGACTTGCTGAAGACGTAGAAAAGGACGCTGAAAACGACCTTCAAAAGATTCATGACAAGAAGATTAAGCAAATAGAAGAATTGCTCGCTGCTAAGAATAAAGAAATCATGACAGTGTAACGTAACAGCACACTGTTGCACATTGTGTAAATACTAAAAGGCTTGTTAGGCTCACATAGATAAGCCGACAAGCCTTTTTGCGTTTCTGGGTTGACATGTCAACCTCGAAACTCTCCAAAAAAGAAGCATGCACGGAAAAGTTATAAAAAGTACAGGTTCGTGGTACGAAGTGCGCACAGACGATGGGAGAATAGTGGAATGTAAGGTGAAAGGCAACTTTCGTCTGCGGGGCATTCGTTCTACCAATCCTGTAGCCGTAGGCGATGGCGTGACGATAAAGGAACAACGCACCGAAGGGAAGGAAGAAACTGCGGCATTTATTACCGAAATAGACGAACGACGCAACTACATTATTCGCAAAGCCTCTAACCTCTCAAAGCAAAGCCATATCTTGGCTGCCAATGTCGACATGGCATTGTTGGTCGTAACCATTGCACGTCCCGAGACGAGCACCACCTTTATCGACCGTTTCTTAGCATCGGCAGAGGCTTATCGTGTTCCCGTATGTATAGCCTTTAATAAGATTGACGACTTGACAGACGAGGAACGCGAACTCATGGACTATTGGTTTGCACTTTATAGCAATATAGGTTATAAGTGTTATCGCATTTCGGCCCTTAATAATGAAGGCATTGACGCGTTGCGCGAAGAGTTGGAGGGGAGAACTACCCTATTGGCAGGTCATTCGGGTGTGGGAAAGTCTACCTTACTCAATCTCCTCATACCCGATGCCAAAGTGCGTACGGCACAAATATCTGATGCCCATGGCACAGGTATGCACACCACTACCTTTAGCGAACTCTTCGAATTGCCTGGCCATGCTGGTGCTTTGATTGACATACCTGGTGTGAAAGGTTTCGGTACGTTTAATATGGAACCAGAAGAGGTGGCACATTACTTTCGCGACATTTTTGCCATATCGGCCAACTGCCGTTTTAACAACTGTACGCATACGCACGAACCCGGCTGTGCCGTATTAACAGCACTCGAAGCACATCAACTTGCTCCCTCACGTTATGCCTCTTACCTATCAATGCTCGACGATAAAGAAGAGGGTAAATATAGAGCAGCGTATTAATAAAAGTGGTTTGAAGCTTTAGATTATAAGGAAGCTTAATCATCTTGTAACCCTAAATAGTAAGTAGGTATTCAAAAATTAGTTTATATAATCATGTTCAGAATTAGTCGATATGCCTTGGCGCATTCTTTCGCCCAGAACGAAATACTGCACCAATTCATATCAACTAATTTTGAACACCTACTTATTTTAGGGTGGTTCTAAAAATTCTGTTTTTAGAGTTCTGCTATTCTGAAATGTGATTTGTACGCTCTCGAAAGTGTCTTTTTGAAAGTTTGTTCGGTCACATAGCCCGCTATGCTCCCTCATAAACTTTCAAAAATACACTTCCGATAGCGCACAAATCCCTATTTCAGAATTATTAGAACCACCCTTTAAAAAAACACAACCCTTATGACACTCATCATTGTTATCGCTGTATTGGTCTTAGTATTAGGACTATTAGAAGCATTCGTGATTCCCGGATTTGGCATAGCTGGCATAGGCTCTATCGCTTGTGCTATGTTTGACATCTATTTAGTATATGATGCTTATGGTTTAGGTTGGGCATGTGGCGCTTTGGTGATAGGCATCGTAGTACTATTCTTGTTGCTTTATGGTGTAGCCCATTCGCGCACGTTTGACCGCATGAGTTTACACACCTCTATTGATTCTACCAATGCTACCACTGAACAACTATCGATAAAGGTGGGTGACACTGGACGTGCCCTCACCCGCTTGGCCTTAGTCGGTAATGCTGAGATAGCGGGCAAACAGGTGGAGGTAAAGTCGTCAGGCGATTTTATTAATCCTGGCACACCCATTCGCGTCGTCAGCGTTAATGAAGCACAAATCATAGTTAGTGTGCTTGGTTAATGGGCAAATGTAAGAATGGGCAAATTGTCGCCTTTGCTTACACTGATTTAATGTGAGAATTAGAATAAAAATGAAAAAGATATTCACCACTTTACTTTTAACATTAGGCATGGCCACAGCGGCACATGCCACCTTCCCTGTGCGCCGTACGATTGTGCACCAACAGCCTAATGGCACTCAACTTACGCTCACTTCTGTGAGCAATGGTCGTTATACACTTTACACTACGGCCGATGGCCGTGCCGTGCTACCAGCTGCTGACGGACATTATTATTATGCTGCCCAAACGGCAGACGGTAATATGGTAGCGACTCAACAGTTGGCCGCTAACGAGTTGTCAAAGACAATTCGCAATGCCGCATCGGTGCTCACGTCTGTTCAGGCTGCAGAACTCTTAAACGAACTTAATCCTTCAACTCCTCTGCTGCGCCTAAATACGCCTACGACTTCAACACGTGCCTTGGCCACTTCGACAGCTGATGGTTTAGGACAATATGGTAAATCGGCTAATGGTGCCGTGAAGAGTATTGGCCAACCCACGTTGCCTGTCGTTATGGTAAACTTTGCTGATCGCGCTTTTCAAGATACGATTACTGCTGCTAAAGTAGAACGCTTCTTTAACGAGGAGGGCTATCACGACGAACCCGCAGCACGTGGTTCAGTACGTGACTTCTTTACGGCACAAAGCAATGGTGCGTTTCAGCCTAACTTCAAAGTAGTGGCCAACGTAACGTTGTCAAATGGGTATGCCTACTATGGTAAGGACGGCAGCAATGGTAGCATCGACCCTAATATCAACACCTTCGTACGTGAAGCCTTGGCTGAAGCCAGCAAGACGGCCAACTTCTCTGACTTCTGTGAAGAGGGTACAAACGAGGTGCCAATGGTTATCTTGATGTTTGCAGGTCCTGGCCAACAGTCTTCTTTCGAAGATGGACAGACCAACTATCTTTGGGCCAAATTTAGCCAAAGCGCTTTTAGCGTAAATGAGGGGGCCAGCAAGGTGCGCTCTTACTTTATCGGTAATGAGCTCTTGCAAAACTATGGTAAGAACGAAAATGACATCGTAAGTACTTACATGGACGGTGTCGGTTTGTTCTGCCACGAATTTAGCCATGCCTTAGGTTTGCCCGACTTTTATAATACGAAGAATAGTCGTTCCTTTGCTACAATGGGTTACTGGGACTTGTTAGACTATGGCCAGTATTATCAAAATGGCTATCGTCCTGTAGAGTACACTGCTTACGAGCGTAGCTATATGGGGTGGCTCGATGTAAAAGAGTTGGGTGATGAGGCCCAACATGCCACTTTGTTACCCCTTGACGGATCGCAAGGTGATGATCAGCCTCGTGCTTATGTCCTACGCAATCCGAATAATAATAAGGAATATTACCTACTTGAGAATCGTGTCAAGAACGATTGGCACGGTGCGATGATGGGTAGTGGCTTATTCATTACGCACGTTGACTATGATGCTGCGGTTTGGGGTAGCAATAAGGTCAACACGGAGGAGGCACACCAACGCATGCAGTTCGTGCCAGCAGACAATATAAAGGAGGGTACTACCACGAGTGCGACTATGTCGTTCGCTCAATTGTTTGAGGGAATTCGCAACGACCTCTTCCCTTGCACGATAGGTGGCGAGTTGCACAATGCCTTCACCGACGATACAACTCCTGCAGCCACGCTCTTTACAGGTGACAAGTTACAACGTCCTATCTATAACATCACGCAACAAGCTAATGGCACGATTACCTTTAGCTACTTGGATGCTAACTTGACAGGCATCAACACGATTACTACTACGCAACCTACTTCATCTGCTGCAGTCTACGACCTCCAAGGCCGTCGTCACGCATCACTCTCAACAGCTCCAGCTGGCATTTACATCGTAGGGGGTCGTAAGGTGGTGAAATGAGTTTAATAATTGGGGAGTTTCTATTTTTTAGGTTATGAGGTTATAAAGTTTGTTTTATAACCTCATAACCTAAAAACTTAAAACGTCCCAAGCTTATCAATGCATTCTTATGAAAGTACAATTTATAGTAATAGGCAAAACGATAGATAAGCACTTGATAGCTTTAATTGACGAGTATGCCAAGCGCGTGACACACTACATGCCCTTTACAATGGAAGTGATACCAGAGTTGAAAAACACAAAAGCACTCACCCCCGAGCAACAAAAAGAACGCGAAGGTGAACTCTTACAAAAGCAGTTGCGCGAGGGAGATTATGTCGTATTACTCGATGAAGGAGGTAAAGAGTTTCGATCAATAGAGTTTGCCGCTTATTTAGAAAAGAAACAAAGTCAGGTAGCACGTCGATTGGTATTTATCGTAGGTGGCCCGTATGGTTTTTCACCTACTATATATAATTTGGCCAAAGAAAAAGTGTCACTTTCGAAAATGACCTTCTCCCACCAAATGGTGCGCTTGTTCTTTGTTGAACAACTCTATCGAGCCATGACTATACTCAAAGGTGAACCCTATCATCATGAGTAAAAGGAGCCTCGCCTATTTGATCGCTTATTGCTGTACGCTGCTGACTTATGCCCAACCTCGTAGCGCCTTACGCGTAATGGAGTATAATGTCGAAAATCTGTTTGACACCCTTCATGCTACAGGACACCAAGATATAGAATTTACACCACAAGGCGACCATCAGTGGAATAGTGCGCGCTATTGGGCCAAACTCTCTCGACTAAGCAAGGTGATAGCAGCTGTAGGTGGCGCAACGCCTGTAGACTTGGTAGCATTGGTAGAAGTAGAGAATGATAGTGTAGTGTATGACCTCACGAGGCGAACGAAATTGTGGTCCATGGGGTATGAATATGTCATGACCCATTCGGCTGATGCACGCGGAATAAACGTAGCATTGCTCTATTTGCCCCACCGATTTCGTCTCTTATCGAAGGACACTATACGCGTTATGCCACCTTCTGCTAAGCAGCACGTAACGCGTGATGTGATGCACGTAGTGGGCGAATTAATCACAGGCGACACATTAGACGTATTCGTATGTCATTTTCCAAGTCGTCGTGGCGGTGAGAAGGCGCAACGTTACCGCTCATTGGTGGCACAGCGTACGCACAAGGCGGCAGATAGCATCATCAACCGCCGACAACACCCTTACGTACTCATTACGGGCGACTTTAATGGCTATTACCCAGAGCCTTTCTTGAGAGACACCTTAGGAGTAAAACTATGCAGCCAGACCGATACGACTCTTCTTATCTCTTCTTCCGACCTTTATCTCTTGACACACCGACTTCAAGGCCAATCCGACGTGCGTGGTACGTATAAGTTTCAGGGCACTTGGAATCAGTTAGACCACTTTATAGTAAACGGTGCGTTTTGGCTGCGTTCTTCTCCTTTATTAATACGTGAGATAGACGGACACTTTTGTCGTTTAATAGATTTTCCTTTCCTTTTACAAGCAGACAAGTCGGGACAAGGGGGCGTACATCCCTTCCGTACCTACTTAGGGCCTTATTATCAAGGTGGCTATAGTGACCACTTGCCTATTGTGTTAGATATTATTCAAAAATAAATACCTATATTTGCAATATCAACTTTGGGACGATTGTAGTACCGAAAACAAAGATAGTGCAAGGCGAATGCAGAACGTCAAGCTTGCTTGAACGTTATGCAGAGCCGCAGCCTATCTTATGCAAAGATTTGGGAAAATACTATTTGATTATGAAGCACTTAATATTTATTGCCGTTGTAACTTTAGGAATGATCTGCACAAGTTGTGCTCATTCAAGTTTTGGTAAGTTGGTGGGAAGTGACCGTGATGAACATGGCTGCATTGGTTCGGCCGGTTATACATGGAGCTATGCTTTGCATAGCTGCGTTAGATTATGGGAAGTGGGAACACGCTTTGATAATGGTCCCGAGAGTGTATTCTTAATATATAGCCCTGACAGTACATTTGCTGAGATTTTTCCACAGTCGAGCAGTTCTGTACTCTGCAAAAGGGTGAAGAACACGAATGTATGGCGCCCCAAGAAAGGTAATGAGGAAGTGTCAATCGTTAATGGTGTAACCTGCGTAAAAGTGAACGACTTCTCGTATACGCGAAGCAAGGATTGACGTTGAGAACTACAAACAGCAATTTATCGAACAGATATCCATACGTTTTCAGAACCTTTGATTTATCTTTCATGTTTCATTTTTATGTTTCAACTTATTGAATATCAATCATTTAGAAAAATGAAACAT